>NZ_JAVDUC010000020.1:0-52301 GCF_031456125.1 Sphingomonas sp. BE138 | reverse complement strand
CACCGAGACGCCGATGCCGGGGTGGGGCCTTGGCCCCACCCCGGCATACACCGCCATCTACACCGGGAAATTACACCACGAACGCGGACGCTAGCTTGAAGCCCAGCGTTCTGATCGCCGGAGCGTGCTGACCAAGCTCACGCACGATCCGGCGCGCGCGGCGCTAAGAGACGGCGTTCGCGCTCGCCAAAACGAGGAGGGCGGCGCCATCGCCGGCCCGTGGCAGGAGCCCTTTCGAGGCCTGAGGTACGACTACCGACCTCCACTCAGACGGATAAGGTCGGATCGGTCCACCATGACGGGCCCTGCTCGAAGGCGGCATCCAGCTTCACGATCGGACCGTCCGGCGCGTCGGCGACATAGGGGTTGGTGAGCGGCATCCGCGTCGCCTTCAGCCGCGCCTGCTCTCCCGCGACACGGCCGCGGCGTTCGAGCAGATCCTCGAGCCATTCCAGATCGTCGAGCATCGCCACCACGCCGCGCCCGGCCAGGCAGAAATAGACGCAACGCTGGAAGTCGTCCGCACCGTCGTTGGCGAGGATCTCGGACAGCTTCCCCTTGCCGGCGGGGATGCCCTCATGAACCCAGCTCACCGCCTCGCGCAGTTCACGAACCGAATAATAGGCGTCCTCGACGTGCATCCCGATCGATGCGTTTGCGATCATGCGGCGCGTCGGCCGGTTCTCGGAATCCAGCGCCGCATCGCGCAGCGTGATGTCGAGGTCAAAGCGCTCGCGGAACGGTGTCGTGGTCATGGCAAATCTCCTGCGCCACGGAACGTATCGTGAACGCGCCGAGCCGTCAATATCACCAAGTCCAAGGATTCCGCTATGCCGATTGAGATCATCGTCGGGCTGCCGCACCTAAGCGAGGGACCGATCCTCGCCCAAGCTCGCGCATTGCAGCAGCCCGCGCTCATTTCCGCGAATGGATTGTCTCGCTGGACCAACCGCCGCGGGTGGCGGGAATGGGACGGGTGGCGGCTTTCCCAGCTGAGGAATGCCAGGGGACTGACGGCGCTCTGCCTGGACTCGGCCGGATTCGTCGCGGCGGCTCGATACGGCGGCTTCCCTTGGTCGCTCGCCGACTATGTCGCGCTTGCTGCGGCCTACCCCTTTCGGTGGTGGGCGAGCGCCGACTATTGCGTCGAGGCAGAAATCGCTCGGGACCGCCAAGAGGTCATAGACCGCCTCTCGCGCACGATTCGCGCCAATCTAGACTGTCGCCGTCTCGCCCAGGATCATGGCATCGCCGAGACCCTGATGCCGGTCATCCAGGGCCGCCGTCCGGAGGACTATGAGCGCTGTATCGATGCGCTGTGGGGATCGCTGAAGCCCGGGTCGCTGATCGGCGTCGGCAGCATGTGCCGGAGAGACGTCCATGGTCCGGAGGGGGTCATCGCCGTCATCGACCATCTGGATCAGATATTGCCCAGGGGGGTCCGGCTGCACGCATTTGGCGTGAAGGGTTCGGCGCTGCCATACCTGCTTCCGTTCGAGCACCGGGTCGCGTCGATCGACAGCCAGGCATACGGCATCAGCGCCCGACAGGCCGCCCGCCAGGCCCGTGTGTCCAAGAGCGACCGCTTCGTGGCCGACCATATGGCGCGGTGGGTGGGCGCACAGCACGAACGTCTTGCCAGCCACCCTTTGCGCCTGCCGCACCATCGGCCTGCGGAACCCGATCCCGTCCCGACGGCCCCTTGGGAAACGGCGATCGCGCAGGCCCGAGCCGAGATCCGCGAGCTCATCGAGAGCGGGGATCTCGATCACGACGAGATTACGGCTCCGTGGATCGAGCAATGGGCGGCTGACATCTACCGCGAACGGCTCGCCGGCTGATGAGAGGGGAGGGGGGGCAGGAATGGGGTGAGCATGAGGCTCGCCAGAGTGAGGCGCCCATCCCCGACGGAGGTGCCCCGCTACCCTGCAAGGAGATCGGCCGTGACCGCACCCCAGCCCACCGGAACCACCATGGTCCCACTCGCCCGGATAGCCATCGGCTACAACCCGCGCCGCTATTTCGACAGCAAGAAGCACGACGAACTTGTCGCGTCGCTCAGGCTGCGCGGCATGCTTCAGCCGATTCTGGTGCGTCCGGCGGACGACGGCGAAGATCGCTACATCATCGTCGCCGGCGGGCGGCGGTATCGCGCCGCGCTCGAAGCGTTCGGTGCGGACGGCGAAGCGCCGGTCATCATCCGGGAGATGACCGACCAGGAAGCGCTCGAGGCGGCGATCGACGAAAACGATATCCGGGATGACGCCTCCGAAACCGAACAGGCCGATGCCGCGGTCCGGGTCCTCGCCGCCTGCCAGAACGACCGCGGCGAGGCCGGCCGGCGTCTTGGCTGGTCGCGCGCCAAGCTCGACCGCCGCCTCGCGCTGGCCAACCTTTCGGACGCAGTGAAGCTCGCGCTCGACGAGCGCCGCATCAAGGTCGGCCACGCCGAGCTGCTCGCCGCCGTGCCGGCCGACAAGCAGGACAAGGCGCTCGAGACCATCCTGGGAGCCGGCCTCGACATCGGGAAGACCCGCGACCTCCTCATGCGCGTAACCCAGAGCCTTGCCGACGCCTGTTTCGACAAGTCCGAATGCACGACCTGTCCGTTCAACTCCGGGACCCAACGCGCGCTCTTCGAGACCCACGTCGACGATGGTCATTGCACCAACGCGGCATGCTTCCAGCTCAAGACGGACGCGGTCGAGCAGGCCCGTCAGGAGGAGCAGGATCGTTCCGCTTCAGCCGACGCCGCCGCCGACGAAAACGATCTCGACGAGCCTGATGAGGCCGAGGATCACGAAGATGAGCGAGCGGACGGGGTCGAGGCGACCGCTCGGCGAGCCGCGCTCGCGCCGGGAACTCCATCGGGTCGGGCGACGGGGCGATCGAACGCGAACGCCAATGGCCCCAGCGTCACCGCGAAATCGATCGCGGGCCGCACAAGCGATCTGCGGGAGGCAACCTGGCGCACCGCGCTGGCGCGCGGGCTCGCAGACAACGCTTCTGATGCTCGAACCGCCATCCTCGTCGCCGCGCTGACCGGCACGCTCTCCCAGATCAAGTCGAGCACGCTGACGGCGCGAGCCGGCCTCCTTGTCAACCCGTCCTTCCCTGATCTGGGCTTCGGGGGCAAAATCGATGAGGTTCGCGAGCTTTCCGAGGCCCAGGCGGCAACCGCGCTCTCGGCGATCGGCGCCGCCTACGCCCGCGACGTGCAATCGTTCAGCCATGTCGCCGATCTCGCAAGGGCGTTCGACGTCGACATCCGTCAGGTCTGGCAGGTCGATCGCGGCTTTCTCGAGCGATACACCAAGGACGAGCTGAAGTTCGTCGCCCGGGAGTGCGGACTGATCTCGCACATGGGCGAGAAGGCCTTCGCCAAGCTTCTCGGCTCCAAGAAGGCCGATCTGGTCACCGGCATGCTGAACGCCGCCGGCTTCGATTGGGCGGGCCGGCTGCCGAGCGCGATGACCCTCGACGGGCAATATGGCGCGGTGCCCGGCGCCGCCCCGGCGTCCAGCCGCCGCGTCGATGCGCTCGCCGCCTGATCCACTTTCCTCGCATCCGAACAAGGACGAACGACCATGCTTATCGCAAACCTGCTCCCGCTGCTCCACCGTTATTCGTTAGGGTTCGACCTTGTCGCCGGGCCGGACGACACCGTGACTCTGACCGTCATCCCTCGGAAGGTCGAGGGCACGACGGCCGCCCTCGAGGTCGGCGAGACACGACCCATCTCGATCACCGCAAGCGCAGCGGAAATCGACGCGGAACTCGCGCGGGGCGCCGACGGCGCGCTCGGTCAGCTTATCGCGACGCGCAAGACGCTCGCCGATCAGATCGCCGACCAACGTCTAGCCGCTGAGGCCGCCAAGGCCGCGTCCGCCGAGGCCGCCAAGTCAAGGGCGACACCGGCGCCGGCAAAGACGGCGACCACTTCCGCGTCGCCGGCACAAGCTCCGAACGCGCTCCCGGCCGAGGCCAAATCGAACGAGCCGGCAAGTCTCTGGTGACGACGCCCGCATCGGCCCGTGTTCAATCTCTCAGGAGAAGCCCCATGCAGATCAATCACCTTGCGCGCGCTTATCGATATGACGGAATCGACCTTCCGGTCCCGCCCCACCTTGCGGAAGACCCGCAGGGCCTGCGCGCCTACCATGCCACCCTCTATCCCGCGATCCTGAACGCCGAACTGGTCGACGCCGGCGTCACCGCGGGTACCCATGTCACCGAGTACCGCCGCGCGGTCGGCACCAAGGGATAGCCGTGGCGCGCAAGGCCGACGCGGTCCTTCCCGCCGCATCCCGCAAGACACTCCTCGAATGGATCGAGTTCGACGATGGCGACGCTACCCGCTCTCCCGGACCACCCTGCGACCCGCAGGCCCAGGCCCTCCACCTCAAGATCCTCATCGACCCGGCATCGCAACACGGCGAACCGGCCGAGCCCCTCCAGTCTCCCAACGACTTGCGACTGCCCCCGCTCGGCTGACCTGGCCGGGCGGTTGGTCGTCTTGTCCCGGGAGATCCCGGTCAGCTTCGATCAGCCGCTCGCGCGGCATCACAAGCTGATCGGCGGTTGGGTCGCATCGCGCGACCAGACGGCACGACATTGTACGCGCGCCGAGGCCCGGCGCCGCATCGAGCGCGTTTTCGATAAGGCGGTCCTGGATATTCTCAGGCCGCTCGAACTGGCCGAACTGCGCGTCGCCGTCCTGAACAGCGAGGCCATGGACGCGCCAGCGATCGCCATCGTCTGCGATAGCATGGGCCAGCTCGACCTTGGCTGGATCGAGACCAGCGACGCCCAGACCGGCTGGCGCGCCGCCGCCTATACCGCGCTTGCTCAGACAATCGGCTCGGCGCTCCCCGTGTTCGGCTACGACGATCTCTTCGACGAGATCTCGATGTATTATTGGGACGGGGAAACCGAAGACGAGGCCGCTCGCCATGCGCTCGTCACCTACCAGGGCCTCGATCCCGAAGATCTCGACGACACGATCCTGCCCTCGGACATGAACGACCGAAGGCCGGAGTGGATGTTCGCCGCGAACGCGGCACCGCCAGGATCGCTGCCGAGCGGATTGCGGAGCGCGCTTCGCAATCTTCGCCGCAGCTACAACGCCCTGCGGCGCGTCTCTGACGAGCACAACGCCTGGCATTTCGACGGCGCGACCATCCACGAATATTTGCCGGATCTGGAGGAGTGCTCGTCATTGCCGCCCCTGACGCTCGTGCCTGTCGAGCAGTTCGCGCGCGAAGTCGACGATGTCGCACGCCACGGCATGGAATACGGCTTCATGGACATCGCCGGTCTCTGCCCGCTGCCGGACGCCGCTCGCGTCACCGATTGGTTCGCATCGTTCGAGGCAGGCGCCCGGTTTCTGCTCGCCGCCCAAGAGCTGATCCAGCTCGATCCCGACACCCTGTGAGGCAGCAATGTCAAAGCACTCGACCCAATTCGAAGCCACCGCTGGCGGTCTGGTGCTGACCAACGCCATCCTGCTTTATCGAACCGAGGCCGCGAGAAGCGGCACGCGCTACGGCGCTCCCGGCCAGGAGGGGCGGGCGTTCGCCAGCCTTCATCACATCGAGCATGACGACGACGCCGGGCCGAGGATCGCCGCCGGCACGCCGCTGACGCGGGCGCACCTGCGCCAATGGTCGGAGGCGTTGGGCCGCGCCGCCGCGCCCGAGCTCCTCCCGCACAACGTGCTCGTTGCGCACCAGGATCTCCTCGCGTGGTGGATCCCGGCGAAGGTTCGGCCGGCCTACTTCAATCTGAGCACGCCGCATCCCGGCCTGAAGGCCCTTTCCACCAAAACCGTGGCTTCGGTCCCTTATCCGGCCCACCTCCTCGTTGCCACGAGACGAGCGCTGGGAGTCTACGCGCTTCGAGAGGATGAGCGGCCGACTGCCGACTCCATCGTCTTCCATTCGCCGATCCTCAATGTCTACGCCGACGGCACGCTATGCTGGGGGAATATTCCGAAGCCCGGAACGCTGTCCGTCTCCGCCATCCCGGAGTTCGAACGGGCATTGTTCGAGTCCTGGTCGACCCATCCCAATCACGGGCAGGACCAGACGGTCTCGGGGAAGGGTGGGCTCATCTCCCTTTGGGACGACCTTGCGGCGCGGCGCGCCGCCCGCTTCCCGGTCAGGCGTCTCAAGGCTTTCGCCGTCAAACGTCGGTCAGTTGCGGCACCGTCCCGCAAGGCGATCGAGCCGCTGACGCTTGGCCAACTCATCGAAAGGACGAGACGATGACGGCGCTCGCCGATGACCCCACGGCGGCTGCCCTGCTAGCGGCCGTCCCATGCTTCCCTGCGCCGCCGAGCGGCAGCTCACCCGGCCTGGACGCGGTGCGGGCTTCGCGCGCGGGCCATTGCCTCGCGATCGGCCGAGACGGCGTCTTCCTGATTATCAGGCGCCCTTGGCTCGAGCTGGATGTGCCTGTCACGCCGCCGATTGCCGCCTACCTGCCCTATGGTAGCGTGGGCGAGCCTCGCGCCAACCTTCGATGCGGCCTGATACCACGGGCGTTCCTGGCCCAGATCATCGATCATTTCGGCGCGGCGCTGCCCAACGAGGCGGCGGCCTTCATCGTGTGGGACGAGGACGATCGGCGCTTCCTTCTCGATTTCCCGCAGATCGACGAGGCGACGCCGTCGCGCCTGGTCTATCGGACACCTGTCCTGCCCGGGAACCGCCACATCGTCTGCGACATCCACAGCCACGGCCATGGCCGGGCCTTCTTCAGCGCCACGGACGATACCGATGACGCTCACACCACCAAGATCGCGCTCGTCATCGGCCGGCTCGGTGGGCCCGGCGAGCCCGAGTTTGCCACGCGGCTTTGCGCCGGCGGGATGTTCCTTCCGCTTCCGCGCAGCCCCTTCGAAAGATCCGGCCATGCCGTCTGAGACCCGTGATCGCCACTTCCTGCCGGAAGGGCTCCACCACCGCGTAATCAATGTCGTTCTGATCGGGTGCGGGGGAAACGGCGCCCAGATGCTGATGGGCCTCGCCTCGCTCGACACGGCGTTGCGCGCAATTTCGTCGCGATCGCTGCATGTGATCGTGGTCGACGATGACGTCGTAACCGAGGCCAACCTTGGCCGTCAGCCCTTCTACCGCTGCGATCTCGGCAACTCCAAAGCCCATACGCTGACGGAGCGGATCAACCTTGCGCACGGTCTTGCGTGGCGAGCCGTTCACGGCCGGGCGCCCGAGGCGATCGATGTGTCGGCGGCCGACATTCTGATCACCTGCGTCGATACCGCCTCAGCTCGTCGCGCCCTCGGCGCCGCGTTCGGTCGAGGGTCCAAGGTACCATTCTATTGGTTGGACCTCGGCAACCGCGCAGGCGATGGCCAATTCATCATCGGCTGCCCCGCCGCTGCCAATCAGCGGCACGAGCGCCGCTTGCCCACCGTCCTCGAATATTTCCCGGAACTCGCCGACGAGAGCCTGCCGGACGACGACGCGCCATCCTGCTCGGTCGCCGAGGCCCTGGAGCGACAATCGCTCTTCGTGAACCGCATCGTAGCAAGCCACGCGCTGTCACTCCTGTTCGACCTGCTCGGTCGCGGATCAATCGGTCACGCGGGTGCTTTTATCAATCTCGGCAGCGGACGCTGCGCCCCGATACCTCTGCCGGCGGCTGCCTGATCGTCGACGCCTAGCGGCGTGAAGGAGAAGAGAGGGGAAGGGGCTGGTCGAGCGGATTTGCGCTTGAGACCGGAGTACCCCGTCAATGACCTACGATGTCGCGATGCGCCACCAGCAGGCGCTCGACCCCAGCGCCCTGACTACCATCGGCACGGGCTTGCACGCCATCCACGCCGCGATCACCGATTGCCGCAATGCCGGGAAGGACGCCGAGTGCGACGCTGCCGTCATACTGCTCGTGAGGCATCTCGTATCGGTGACCGAGCGCCGCCCGGACAGCATGGTTCTGCGCCGCACCTGCATGGACCAGATCGCCGAGATCCGCCGACATCCTGTGCTGCGCACGCTCGCCTATCGCGGCGTCGCCTATGACGAGGCCGCGAAGCGCACCTTCCATGCCGAAGGGCGAACCGCGATGCGCCGGCTCGCCGAGGCCCTGGGCCTCGACGCCGAGAGCTACTCCGTCCGCTCCAACAAGGGCGGCCCTGCGGTCTCCGGCGAGATCACGCTTCATGGTGACCAAGTCTATGTCCAGCTCTCACTGGGCGGGCTCGGCCAGGATCGGGAAGTGCTCTACCGGCGCGTGAGCGGCCGCACGGATTATTGTGGCCAGCGCAACCATTTCGCGTCGATCACCTTGCTGCTTTCGCCCGATCGCTTCGCAGCGCAGCTTCGGCGTGACCTGCAGCTTTCGCTTCCGGTCGCGCAGGCGGTGCGACTCTTCGCCTGACGCTGCGGGCCAATATCATGCAGACAGACCGCAGCCAGCGATGGCGGGAGCGGCGCTCGGTATGGGCGCGCGATCTCGAGCTCATCGATCCAAGCGCCTACCATGTGGATGTCATCGAGCATGGCGAGGCACGCGCGTTCATCGCGCGCCATCACTACCTCCGGTCCTATCCGGCAGCTCAAGTCGCTGTTGGACTGTTCGGTGCCGCTGGCGTCCTCGAAGGCGTGGCGGTGTTCGCAGTCCCGACCACCGGGGCCGTTATCTCGCGTCATACCGGGTTCGACGACCCTGCGCGCGGCTGCGTCCTGGCCCGCTTCATTCTCACCGATGCCGTGCCCCAGAACGGTGAAAGCTATTTCCTGGCGCGCGCCTTCCGGCACCTCCGCCGGGAACGCCCAGTGATCGAGGCCGTCGTATCTTACAGCGATCCCGGCGCGGGTCATATCGGCCGGATCTATTGTGCGCTCTCGGCCGCGCACCGAGCGATCACGAGGCCGCGTTCAGTCCTGCGCGTCGGCGACATCACGGTTTCAGGTAGGACGCTCTCGAAAATCCGTCTCGGTGAGCAAGGCCATGCTGGCGCGATCGACCAGCTCGTTGCCCTCGGGGTCCCGAGGCCGGCCATCGGCGAAGAGCCGCGCCACTGGCTCTGGCGGTTACAACGCGAGCGGCACCTCGTTGCCCACCAACAAGCCGGGCTGTTCGCCTATTGCTTCGAGCTTACCCGCGAGGCCCGCCGCCGCGGCCGCGTACTCCCCCGGCTGCCCTATCCAAAAGCGCTTCCGGTCCAGCATCCGACGCTGCCGCTCTTTGCCGCCGAGGCCGAGAGCATCGGCGTGTCCCGGACAAATCGCGCCAGCCCTATGGAGACAGCATGACCGACCAGATTTCTCGCATTGCCGCGCTCAACGACCGTGTCCGCCAAGGTCTCGATCCGAGGGCGCGCATCGTCATCACCGCAGCGTGCGCGGCGGCGCTTGCCGATGGCAACGACCGCCACGAGACCGTTCGCAGCTACGGCGATTTGCTGATGGCGATCGATCGCTGCGACTTCGCGCCAGACGAGCGCGTCGAGCGCCGCCGCGGTGAGGTCACGTTCCAAGGGCGGCAGATCCGCTTCGCGATCGACTATTATGATGGCTCGATCGAGTGGGCTCCGAGAACCCGGCCGACCCAGACGTCACGACGCGGGTCATGACGATCATGCTGCCGGAAGACGACTAGGCCTTAGCACGCCCCTGCATCCAAATCGGAGGTTTTATGCGTCGGATCACCCCGGCCACGCCCGAGCACGGCCAGGCCATCGCGATTGCGGTTGAGCGAATGCGCGAAGCCCGTAGTCTGCTCCGTCAGGCAGGCGCCCGTCAGGCCGCGTCGGCAGCGGGAAAGGCGATCAGCAGCGCCGAGGGTGCAGCACGCCACGTTCAGCACCGGCTTCGAAGGAGCAACGCATGAGCCGTCATGATCTTGAGCCGAGGCCGGACAGCATCGACGTGGTGCGGGCCGTGATTGGCTGGGACCGCCCGCTCCAGACATTCTTTGCGCAGGTCTTCTTCACCACGGAAGACGAGCCCGCCGAGGGCGAGCCCCTGATCTGGACCGGCATGGAGCCAGGGGAACTGCTCACCGCCGAGGCCGCGATTGCCATCGTCGCGCCGCATGCGATCGTGCCCGCCGGACTTGCCGAGCAGCTTACCGCCGAGATGCGCGCAACGAGCGGCATCAAGGACGGACTTCACCAGGCCACATCCAAGCGCCGCCTGTTCGGATCGATTCACTAGCTGAACCACCTGCCCAGGCAGGTTTCCCAATCGCAGCAGCAACCCGTCGCAGCCGCGTTCGCGGCGGCACGCTCGGCTGCGCAGTTTTTGAGGAGTTTTCCATGGCCGACCGCGTATCCGCTTCGATCAGCATAGGGGGTGTGCTCAGCGCGAGCGCCTATGCCGAGTTGATCGAGATCATCGCCTGCGAAGGCCTCGCCATCGAATGGGACGGCGAGCCTTTCGAACCGCACCACCATGTCGCCGGTGAACCGCTTTGTCTTTTCGCTCACGAAGTGGCAGGCGGCAGCTTCGACGAACTGGAAAGCTGGTGCCTTTCGCGGCGCGTCGTCTTCGTGCGGTGGTGCGGCGGCTATTCCGGTCAGTGGGGGCCGGAGCGAGTCGTTGCGACAGGCGACGGCAGCGCGGTCTCCTATGCGGTCACCGAGGACGACGAAGTCGTCGTCAGCCGCAGCAGGGTCGAAACGCTTGGTTCGCTCGAGGCCGTCATCGCCTTTTTCGACGGTGCCGAGTTCGCCGTGCCCCCGCTGATAGTCAGCACTTCCGCCGCCGACATCCCGGCCATCCATGGAGCCGGCAATGTCCAATAGCTACACCAAGGCCGCTTTCGGCATCGTCGTCACCAGTCCCGAAGCCGATCTGCTGCGTCGCGTCATCGGCGCGATCGAGTTGGTCGGCGATGTAGAAATCGGCCTCGAGGCGCTTGAAGCGCACTTTCATGGCATGGGCGAAGACTTCGCCGCGATCTTCCCGCGCACGCCGGAGAGCCCGCTCGACGGGCTTCTAGACCTTTTCCCGGACGAGAATTTTCCGATTCTCGATTTCGAGATCGACTTCGGGGAAGCCGACGCAGACGGCCGGGTCGCCTTGTTCTTCTCAGGCGAACAGTTCGGCGTCGAAACCGCCGCCAAGCTGATCCAGCGCTGCGCCCGGTCCGCTTTGCCATTTGGCTTCGAGTGGGCATCGGATTGCGACAGGCTGCGCGCCGGCGAGTTCGGCGGCGGCTATGTCGCCATAAGCGCCACTGAAATTGACTATTGTCACACGTCGCCGCTTCTCGATCGGGCGATCGCCCGCATGATCGACGGGGGCGCGGATGGCTACGTCCTTTCCAAGCGCGATGGCGAGTACGGTCTCAGCTTCTGGAACAATGAGGGAGGCTTTGGCAGCCTTGCCCGAGCGACGGTCTTCAGCGAGGCCGAGGCCGGGAGTTTCGACATCCCGTTCGCGGACGATCAACCCGAATGGATGGCGATGCCGGCGCCACTGCGCATCTGAGCGGCAGCGGGAAGTCCTTTGCGTCGCGCGCACACACCTATAGCCTGTCATCTGGGAGGCCGCCGATGACTTCGATCCCGACTGATTATGATTCCGCGCGCGCGGCGCTGACGCGCCTGATCCCGATTGCAATGAGCGACACCGGCCAGGCCCGCCGCGTCGCGAACTTCCTGATGGCCTGGTGGAATGGTCCAGACCTTGGCCATTTCGAGATTGCCGATCTTTTCGGTCACGACATCGCCGTCGCCAACGACATCGCGAGCGTGATCGGCTTTCTCGGTCAGAACGACCGGGGTGCCGTCTACATCGACAGCCTTGGCTTTGCCGAAGAAATGCAGGACATCATCGCACGCTGGCGCAACCCAGTCGGGCAGGGACCTGAGTGATCTCTGCGTTATCGAGCGCGAAAAGTTGCACCGGCCTGATCGGCCCCATTACACAAGCCTCACCGTCCGGGCCGCTGGTCGGTTAGTCTCAGATCGAAAGGGGCACGATGTCGGAAGAGAACAATCTCGTCGCGATGACGATCGAAGTGGTCGCGAGCTACGTCGCGCACAATAACATTCGGCCGGACGACGTGCCGGAATTCATCGCCAAGACACATGCAGCGATATCGGGGATCTCCAGGGAAGCCGAGCCACCGACCGCAGACGCGCCGCCTGCCGAGGCGGCGTTCACGCCGGCCGTGACCGTCCGCAAGAGCCTCGCCTCGCCGGATCACATCCTGTCGATGATCGACGGCAAGCCCTACAAGTCGCTCAAGCGCCATCTAGGCCGCCACGGACTTACCCCGGCCGAGTACCGCGCGCGCTATGGTCTCAAGGCCGAGTATCCGATGGTCGCGCCAGGCTATTCCGCGCAGCGGCGCGAGGTGGCGCAGCGCCTGGGTCTAGGCCGCAAACCGAGGGCAACTGCACCATCGGCGGACGTCCCAAAGGTCCAAGCGCAGGTACCGGCTGTCGAGCCGGCTAAGCCCCGCAACGGTCGCAAGGCAGGCGCGGACGCCGCACCCGCAGCGCCCAAGCGGACCGGACGCCGCAAGGCACAGGCCGCCGAAGCGCCGCCCAGCGAGAGCTGATCCGCCCACGCTTCCGAAGGACGAAGAAGATCGACCCGACGGCGCCGAAGTGGCGCTCGTCGGAGCGGCGCTGGCGCGCCTTACTCGGCCGAACGGCCGAGGAGAGGAGCGGGTCAGAGAAGGTGTTCGGACAAGGGGTTCGAGCGAACTTTCTCAAGGAGACGACCCGTGAACATCGGCACCATCACCCAGAACAACAGCGGCACCTACACCGGCAAGATCTCGACGCTGACGGTTGCGATCGTGATCGCGCTGCGCACCGTTCACTCTGCCAATCCGCGCGCGCCCAAGTTCGAGATCCTCGCACTCTCGGCCGCTCGCCAGTGGGTGCAGGTCGGCGCGCTGTTCGAGCTCTCGTCCAACTCGACCGGCGAGACCTTCCTCAACGGCAAGATCGAGGATCCGAGCCTCGACAAGCCGCTCTACATCTCGGCCTTCCGCCAGGAGGACGGCTCGTACAACATCGTCTGGTCGCGCCCGACGCGCCGTCGCGATGCGCCCACCGACACGGTGGCGGCTGACGACGGCCTGCCGCCGCTGCCGGGTGCGGGCGAGCCTGCGGCGCGGGCGGGTACCGACGGGCTGGGCGAGTCCTCGGCCGATGGCGCGTTCGGCGGCGCGCCCGCGTCCGCCGGCGAGCCCGCATCTGGTGGTCGTCGTCGCCGTCAGCCCGAGATGGCCGACTGATCTTCCCACCGCGCGTCCACCAGGCGTGCGGTGTCTGACAGGGCTCGCTTCGCTCCCCCGGCGAAGCGGGCCCTATTCTTGTTCTCGCCTACCGGCCTATCTTGCAATCTATCCGGAAACTCCGTACATTCCGGATAGGAGAATCACCGTGCCCCAGACCGCCAGTTCCGTCGAGGTTTCGAAGTCGTTCGGCCGCTTCAGCCGCCAGGCCCTCGAAAGCCCGCTTACGATTACGCATCATGGTCACGAGAGCCTCGTGCTCCTGTCGCATGCCGAATATCAGCGGCTCAAGAGCCGCGATCGTCAGGTCTACACGCTCGATGACGTTCCGGACGACATCGCGGAGGGCGTGCGCGCCGCGCGGGCGCCGGCCGAGGCCGCCGCCTTCGATAACGAGGTCGGGTCCTGACGCGTGGCGATTCCTGAACCGGTTCCAGGTCTCGTCATCCGCTACGCCTATCTCTGGAGTCACGAAGCCAAGGCCGGCCACGAGGAGGGCAGCAAGGATCGCCCCTGTGCGATTCTGTTGGCAGCAACCACAAAGGCTGACGCCAAAATGGTCACCGTCCTTCCGGTGACGCACACACCTCCGGCTGACCCGAAATTCGCGGTGGAGATCCCGGCGGCGACGAAGGCGCGCCTTGGACTCGATGACGAGCGATCATGGGTTATCCTCACCGAGCTCAATCATTTCCAATGGCCCGGTCCCGACCTGCGACCGACGCCCGGCGATCCGGCGGGCGACGTCGCCTATGGTATGCTCCCGGCGAGCCTTTACGAGACCATCCGCACGCGCTGGCTTGCCGCCTACGACGCCGGGAAGATCGCCCAGGTGAAACGCACGTCCTGACCTGCTGCGCTCCAAGGCGCAGCGACTCCGTGAGCGGGCGCCGCAGTCCTGGTCGGTCGCGCGATCGACCGGGCATTGCCGTCGCGGGTCGCATTCATCCTATGGGCCAGCGGCTTTCCGTCGCCGGTTCCTGACACCTGCGGCGAGACGGGCGCCCGCCACAACCCCATCCGTTCGCCCGTGTTGCCGCTTCGCAGCTGCCCGCGCCTGCTCTCTCCAGGGGTTTCCCTGCGCGCTACGCGCACCGGTGTGGCGCGCTCCCGCACGCCGCTCTTCGGCGTCACCGGCGGAAAGGCCGCTGGTCCCAACGAGGAGCAGTCCCATGAACAACGTCAACATTGCCGGCCGGGTCGCGAAGGACCCCGAAACGCGCGCCACCGTCACCACCCTGATCGTTGCGACGGATCGCTTGAAGCTCAAGGACGGCAAGACCTATGTCGACGAGGCGACCGGCTACACCGCCAAGGACACCGAGTTCCACAAGGTGACCTGCTTCAACGGGCTCGCGCGATCCGGCGCATCACGCAAGAAAGGCGACGTTGTCGCGATCACGGGCAGTCTCCACTATTCGAGCTGGGACGACCGCGACGGTGTCACTCGCTACGGATGCGAAATCTGGGCCGACAAGATAGACTTCTTCTGACATTCGGCGGGCGGCGCTCCGGCGCCGCTTCGTCACCAGAGCGGACCCGGGCCGGCAGACTTCAGCCGTGACGCGGCGGAGCGACGAGCAGGTCCGCGACGCTCTGCGCAAATCCCTGCGCCAGCAGCGCCTCTTCTCGCGTCAAGATGATCTCGTTCGCCATGCTCGCGTCGAGCAGATTCTTGAGCCGCGCTGTCAATGCCAAGGCCGCTTCCTTGATCAATGCCTCGTCCATCTCGCGCCCCGCGTCGTTGATGCTGGTGCTTGCAGGCAGGCACGGGACTCATGTCGCACCGCTGCCCGTCGTCACGCTATAGCATGGTTCACGCCACAGGCAGACCCATCCTATTCTCCATCTGCGGCGAGCGGAGCTGCGAGCGGCGTCACCGCGGTCGCATAGACCCAAGCCCTTGCAAGCTGGCCGGAGAGCGGGTCTCGGAACAGGATCTTGCGCCATCGGCCCTTGCTCTCTTCCACCGCGATCTCGGTACCCTGCGGCGCCTTCCACACGACGGCTCCACTGCGCGACGGCGCGTCTCGCAATGTCGCAGCCCGCGTCAGATAGGCGCGCTGATGCTGCGCCAGGAGGGCCGCCTCGGACTGGGCTGCGGCTTCGTGGTATCTGTGATGTTCTGCCTGCGTCCGATCGATCTTCTCGTTCAACGAGCTGAAGGCTGCCTTCTCATCGGGGCTCATCGTCTGCTGCTGCGGTATCAGCGCGTAGGCGCCCAAGATCGTCAGAATGAAACTCATGAAACCGACCAGGCCCATGCGTTGCAACTCCGGCAACGTGTTGGGACCAAGACCCTGAAAGAAGCTCAGGACGAGATCGAACAACGAGCCTTGCAGCCGGGCCGTCTCTTCATCCGTTTGCGCAGTGACGATCGCCGCAGCCACCTGCTGCATCTCGATCACGGTGCGCGCCGCGAATGCGGTCGGGGTTTCCCGCTCCTCGTCGCTGGCGCGCAGGGTTAGCGTATCGATCACGAGCATCCGCTCGGCGATCGCGCTGAAGGTTGTGAACCTCGGTAGCGCCTCGGCGATCATGCGCCTGTAAGTCTCGCCAGCACTGGCGGAAGCGATAGCCGATGCAACCAGCGACTTGCTCGTTTCGAACGCACGCACCGTATCGAGCACCGACGAGGCCAGATGCCGCTGCTGGTCGAGCAATGACCTGTCCTGTTGGGCGATTCGGCGCGCCGTGTCGGTGACCGACAGTGCCCAGGCATTGCTGGTCAGGTGCTTGAGGCTCTGGCGTTGCTTGCGATCCTGCTCAAGCGTGTCGAGTATCCCGCGATAGGGCGCGTCGAAGTCAAATCCGCGTAGCATCTCACTGGCGGTCTTCGCCTGTCTGATCGCGTCGGCGACTGCGCTGCCGCCGAGCGCGTTGCGGTACAGGGCGGCGCGTTCCCGTTCCTCGCGAAGGAAGCGGTCGGTGGCGCTCTCGGGCAGGCCAAAAGGGTTGGTCCTCATGAAGGCAACTCTGTCAGATCGACACGCCCGGAGCGACCAACATTTCAAGAACCGATCTGCACCGCCACCGGGGTTCGACGCATCCCACCCTGCGGGCGGGACCGGCGCTCTACTCGCCTGCGGCTCCCGGAGCCCCGTCTCCGCCGGGTCTCCGCCCCTTACACGGGTAACGATCACCTTGCGGGTGCGTGGGAGAGGTGGGTGACCAAAAATCTCTCTCTCTGAATTCCTAGTTGTGACGTGCGGGGATCCGAGCCCGTCAAGGATGAGCGGTTCCCCCAATTTTCACGATCCCTGCGCTTCGCTCCGAGCCCGAGAAAATCGGCTCCCCCGCTCCCCGCTTCGCGGCGTTAACCAGGGTCCGGCTGGCGCCGGCTTCCCGGTTAACGTCCCTGACCGGCACGACCACCGCACGTCGAATGAGAAGCCTCATCGAGTGGATGAGAATCCAAGGAGGCTATCATGCAGACCAGTTTCACCAACTTCGCCGACCTCGCCAGCCACATTGCCGCCGCGCGTGAGAACGAGGACCTGACCCAGACCTACGAAGGCGCCTTCATCGAGCATAGCGAGATGGCGAAGCTCAGCATTGTCGAGGCGCCGGAAGCGCTGGACATGCCCGATCCCGAGCAGGTCCGGGCCGCCGTCGAGATGATGATGCAAACGATGTTCGATGTGCTGCGCGACACGCGCATGGAGGCCTTCGCGACCGATCTCGCCTGGGGTTTCGCCAACAGCTTCCACGTCGTGGCGAAGCGGATCGAAGGCCGGGAGGATGACGCGGCCAAGAAGCTCGGCGAACTCGCCCGCGCCTACGACCCATCCGAGATCTACGCGACCGAACTGGAGGACACGCAGCTCCTCTGCCAGACGCTGCAGGGGTGCCGGGAAGCCATGGAGTGCATGCGCGACCATGCCGCCGAGGTCTACCGCGTCGAAACCGGCAAGCCTTTCTCGCCGGTCCGGGGAAGCCGGGTGTCGAGCGCGCTCAACGCCTCGATGATCGATGCACGCGACTATCTCGCCTCACGCGCCCGCGAGCGCCGCGAACAGTTCGCACCCGAGGGACCCGTGGTGGCCTTCTCCGGCGGTCAGGTCTGGGAAGACGGCGACCTGCTCTGGAAGGGTCTCGACAGCATCAAGGCGCGCATCCCGGAGATGATCCTCGCGACGACCGCGCAGGCCAAGGGGTGCGATGCCGTGGCGCACGCATGGGCCGCCTCGCGCGGCGTGAAGGTGATTCAGTTCCGGCTCGATCGCAGCCAGGGCAACCGGGCAGCGTTCGTGCGCAACGACCGCATCCTCAACCTCAAGCCGGTCGAAGCGGTCATCTGCGAGGGCTCGGGCATTCAGCAGAACCTCGCTCAGAAACTGCGGCAGGCAGGTGTCCCGCTGCACATCGTACGCCTCGCCCAGCAGCGCAGCCAGCGCGCCGCGTGAGGCGCTTGTCCGAGAGGCTCCGGCGCAAGCCGGAGCCTCTCTCTCTTCTCTGCGTCGACGTGCGGCGCTCAGGGGCATCGAGCCCCTTCGCGCCGCGAGACCGGGCGCGTGCGCGCTCGCTCTGCGACCCCGCCGGTGGCGGCGAAAGAGGAGGGGGAGGGCGGTTGCGGATCAACAGGGGAGGACGAGATGTCCGTCACGTTCCGCATCGCCACCGCCGCCGACGACCGCGACGGCCCGACCGCCGCCATCAGCACCTGCCAGTTCGCCGCGTTTCGCGCCCTCCTTCGCGACGAGGGCGAACGCTCCGGCATCGTCCTCGCCGACCCCGATCCGGAGGAAGGCGGCTTCCTCTCCAACCATCTTGAAGCGCGGGTCTGCCCATTGGCGCTCGCCACGATCGCCAGGCTGTTCGACTATGATGAGGCGGTCATCACCGTCGTCGAGGAAGCCCAGTTCCGCCGCCGCCGCATCAGCGTCTGTCCTGTCAACCAGGCCGGCGTGCTCGCCATGCGCGTTGCCCTTACGTCCGACCTCGGCCACGAACTCGACCTCGCATCGAGCAACGCTTTTGCGCTGCTCGAAAGCCTCGGTCTCCGACCAGACAGCGTTGGTGAAATCCCGGTGGATGCGGTTCGCGCGAGACTCGCGCATCCGGCTGTTCGCCGACGCGCCGCGATAGAAGGCACCAGCGTGTATCTCGATCGACTTGATCGGCTTCTG
Organism: Sphingomonas sp. BE138; assembly: GCF_031456125.1. Classification (NCBI taxonomy): domain Bacteria; kingdom Pseudomonadati; phylum Pseudomonadota; class Alphaproteobacteria; order Sphingomonadales; family Sphingomonadaceae; genus Sphingomonas; species Sphingomonas sp. BE138. Next base: position 33,945 of record NZ_JAVDUC010000020.1, on the reverse strand, counting down.
ACCACCGCCGATCCCGATGATGCGCCCCGGCTGGAATGGGCATAGCCTCCGTCCAATCCACTCCACAGCGCAGGGCGCGTCGCTCCGGCGGCGCGCCCATTTTTTTGCTTGGCGGGCCCGAGATCCCGGTCGCAGCCGGCCCTCAGTTCCGCGGCAATGCTCGGTCGTCCTCGCTCACCGGTTGGCGGAGCAAAGCGTCGATCGCCCGCTGCGTATGGCTGGCAGCCGCGACCTCCTCCGCGGTGCCGAGATAGACCAGCGACTGGCGCAGCAGCGCCAGCGCCAGCGCACGCGCGACGACCTGCTCTGACGGGTTCGTTTCCATGTCCCGATCCCGAGCGCGAAGGTGATTCCAGCGGCAGTCGGCGGTGCGCCCAGCCAACAACTCCCGCGCGCTAGGCGCGGGAGCCGGGGCTGGTAACACGTCGAGACATGCGCCTACGCTTTTAGTGCCGAGGCACCTGGACATATGCGCAGGCACCCCGGCGTGATCACTCACCCCGAGTTGCCGTTCTCGACGGGATTACCAGTCCCGGCGCCGCCCGTTTCGCAGCGCCCGAGCGGACTAACATGTGGCCGGACATCGAACCATAAATTTGTGGATCGAAGACTCAGGCGACGGCCTGCCGAGGCCACCGGCCACGGTGACCTCGGAGAACTTACAGCCGGGCTTCTGACGCGGTTCGGTTAACGCTTTCTCCCCGCAAGCGCGCGCACCCGGCAGCACGCTGGAGCCGGATGGCTCGCCTGCCGCTGGGACCCCGATCAGGCTGCGAGTGTGTGGCCGATCGGCACGCCGCCCCGCATCACGGCACGGAACCAGGCTCTCGCATCACGGCCTCGCGCCAGTCCCCCAACCGGGGGGATAAAAATCTCTCACAGACTTCCAAGGATGTCGTTGAGGGAGCCGCCGCGTCAAGGACGGCGGGGCCCCACCATTTTCTTCGGCGGATCGAGGCCGGTCCCCATCTTTCAGCGTCAGTGGCCGCCGAAGAAAATCGTGACCCCCACCGCCGCTGCGCGGCGCCGGCGTTGCCGGCGTCCCTGACCCGGCGGCTCCCTCAACGACGGCCATTCCCCTGTCATTCAAGACGACAGGAGGCTTCCATGCAGACCATCTCGACCGCCGCCCACGCCGACGCCGCCAACTACCTCGCCGCCCTCGCATTCGCCGAGCGCCGCGCGCTTCACAGCTTCTTCGACCAGCACGTCATCGAGGAGGGGGACGGGCGCTACGTCGCCATCGACGAGGGCGACTATGACGCGCTGCCGATGATGCTCATCGACCGGGTCGTACACACGGTTCCGGGACGCATGTCCGACGAATTCTGAGCGTCGGGGAGGGGCTGCGGCCTCTCCCCTTTTTTTGCTTGGAGAGGTGCGGTCATGGGGGGCATCGAACCCCCCATGACCGCGCCGCGGCGATGCCGCGGCAGGTGCGGATTCAGGCCGCCAATCGTTTCTCGACTTCCTCGATACCAAGTCGCTTGATGCGATCGGCGAGGTCCGCCAGCCGCCTGGCATCGAGCTTGAGCAGGCCAGACTTCTCAACCGTCGCGATCGCCTGCTCACGCTCGCGTTCCTCCAGCTTTCGCCGCCGCTCATCCAGCCGGCGCTCATCTTCCTCGAGCGCCAAACGCTCCTGTTCCAAGGTCTTTGCCATAGTTGCCTCTTGTGAAGGCTAATCGGGCTATGAACCGGTCCGTTATACCGATGACGGTCGCGGCCCGAAAGGCGTTTCAGGGAGCTTGGGCGGATCGAGCTGCCGCCCGAACACGGCTCTATTCGCTAAGGTCCCGTGCCGACCCTTCAGGCCGGCAAGCGACCTAACCTCACGGAGCCAAGGCTGGCGCCCCGTCTCCGCCCATGCGGGTCACGATCCTCGCCTGGTCAATGGCGTCTTCGGCCGCCATTGCACCTGAGACGCCCGGAGGCAGGCCGTAGTTTTCCCGCCGGCACGGCACGGTTGGCCGGACAATCCGAGGGCTCGACGCTTTCCCGTCGGCACTTCCGCCTGGCGGCGGACTCATGCCCCGCCGGAACCGGAAGCGGGCACTTCCCAACATCGCTGGATCGGAACCGGGACCAACGATCGGCCCCATAGGAGATGCACACCCTACGCACCTGAAGGTGCAGGGTTTCCGTTGCTGCACAACGGCTTAGCGCGGAAGGGAATGGGAGTACGCTGTAGTACGGCGGCGGGGGAGCGTGAAAGTCGCAGATTTCCGCCATTCTCTGGTACTACTCGAGACTACGGCGCGGGCGAGTGAGAAGACCGGCTTGTCGCTGCCCTGCCGCCGAGGTATAAGCGTCGCCATTCTTCAGTCCCCACCAGCCTCCCTGCTAGGAGGTTGGTCTTGGCTACCAATTACCGGCACTACAACATCCGCCTGGAGCGCTCCCAATGGGATCGTCTCAGCGCGATCGCGGCCGATCAGAAGCTGACCGTCGCCGAGATCATCCGGTCGGCGCTCGACGTCTTCCTCTCCTCCTCCGATCTGCTGACCGCCAGCCAGCGTCGCCTGGCCCGCATCAGCGAGTTTCAGCAGCTCGCGCTCGATGTCATCATCCGCGAGCAATACCCCGAATTGCGCGACCGTCTGGTGGCCGAGACTGACAAGCGCCTGGTGCAATATCATGGCGCGTGAGGACATCCGCTCGAACGGGCAGAATATCCCGCTCACTCATCATTCCGCGCGCGGTCGCGTGCAACGCAACTCCGGCAATTTCACCCGCGGCTCCCAGCTCCTGACCCACGAAATGCTGATGTGGTTCTCGGGCGCGCGATTGCCCGTCATCGCGTGGTTCTTCGCCTTCCTTCTGGCCTGGGTTGCGATCCTGTCATTCCGCCTCGACGAGCACGGGTTCCAGCTCGTCTGCATGAAGCTCTACGCGACGCTTTGGAACTGGATCGAGCTCAACCCGAACAAGCGCGTCAACGTCACGCTGCCCAACGGCGAGATCATGCGCACGATCATGCCGGCAGTGCCGTTCATTCCCGAGGTCCAGCAGGCTTGGGCGACGACGATGCGGGCCTTGATCGGATCTCTGCTGGTCTCGCTTTTCGTCGTCGCGCCGCTGGCGATCTGGTTCATCGATCTCTCGCGCCGGCGGGGCAAGACGATCCTTCAGGAGCGGCACGAACGTGGCGCCATGCTCGTCGAAAACGTCGTGCTTCAATCCGAAATCGCCCAGCACAACCTCGCCAGCTTCGAGGACGATGCGCGCAAATTCTTTCCCGCGCTCTCGCCGAAAGCCGTGCTGAGGCTGACGTTCCAGGAGCGAAAGGCGGGCGGCATTCATCACCCCTATTCGCTCGCCGGCGTGCCTTACCCGCACCGCATGGAGCAGTCCCACACGATGCTGATCGGGACGACCGGATCGGGCAAGACCACCGAGCTTCGCAGCCTCGTCGCGCAGATGCGCGACCGCCGGGACAATGCCGTCATCTTCGACCTGACCGGGGCCTATGTCGAAGCCTTTTTCGACCCCGCCCGCGACACGATCCTGAACCCGATGGACCAGCGCTGCCCGGCCTGGTCGATCTTCAACGACTGCCGCACGCACAGCGAATTCACCGCCGCCGCGGCCGCGCTGATTCCCTCCGACGGCGGGTCCTCCGAACCCTTCTGGGCGCTGGCCGCACGCACCCTGTTCATCGAGATGTGCATCCGGCTTCAGGAACGGGGTCAGACCACCAATCTGGCGCTGTCCGAGAACCTGATGACCGCGGATCTCAAGCGGGTCCACCGCTTCCTCGCCAACACCATCGCGGATCCACTGACCGCCCCGGAAGCCGCTCGCATGGCGGAGTCGATCCGCGCCGTGTTCAACACCAACGCGCAGGTCCTGCGCTTCCTCCCCGACGAGGGCGAGCAGTTCTCGATCCGCGACTGGATCACGGGCGAAAAGCAGCCCGGCGCGATCCTCTTCATCACCTCCAATTACGTCGACCTGCCGATGAACCGGGCGCTGCTGACGCTTTGGATGGACCTGTGCATCAATCGCCTGATGACCATGCCGCGCACCCGCGCGCTGCGGATGTGGTTCATGTTCGACGAGCTCGGCGCGCTCCACAAACTGCCCGCCATCGAGAACGGCCTGCAGACCGCCCGCGCGTTCGGCGGCGCCATGATCCTGGGCATTCACAGCTTCGAGAAGCTGGTCGAGGTCTATGGCGAACAGGGCGCCCGCAATCTCGCGTCGCTCGCCCGCTCGAAGCTCATTCTCGCGACCGCGGACCTCGACACCGCCGAGCAGTGCGCGCGCTACATCGGCAACCGTGAAGTCCGCCAGATGGATGAGGCCTATAGCTACGGCTACAACAACAATCGCGACGCCTCGACGCTGACACCCAGGAAGCAGGTCGAGCCGCTCGTCATCGCCGACGACATCACCAACCTGCCTTCGATGCACGGCTTCGTGAAGTTCCCGGACGGCTTCCCGGCCGCTCGGATTCTGCTCGAGTGGAAGGACTATCCCCAGGTCGCACCGGGGTTCGTCGCCAGACCCTCCATGCAGCCCGTCCGCTCGCGCCGCGGCGAGGAGGCTTTCGCAGACGAGGGGGGTGAGGCGGGCGGTCGCGACGGCGCCGTTCAGATCGTCGATGAGGTGGTCGATACGACCAATCTCGCCAAGGAGATGGCGGCGCGCATCCTGCAGATGCCAGCCGCCGAGCAAATTACGGAAGCCGATCGGGCGGCGCAGCGTGCCGACGACAAGAACGAACAGTCGACCCCCGCCGGCCACGCTGCCGACAAGGCCCAGGCGGCACGCGAGAAGGCGGAGGGACACGAATCAGCAAACCGCTCGTCGGACGAGCGCCGCGACGGTCGCGCCGCGCCGCCACAGATTAGCCAGGTCGAGAACCAGACGCTCGTTGAACTCCGCCACGGCATCGCCGTCGGCCGCGACGACAGCGATCTCGACATGGGTATTTGATCGATGCACTCGATCGCCTCGGTCCGCTCCGCATCCGGTGCCGCGAACTATTTCGCGAAGGACGATTTCAAGGACAATTATTACACCGCCGACGGCGCCTCGGAGGTCAACAGCTGGGGCGGGGCAGGGGCCGAGGCGCTCGGCCTGGAAGGCGAGGTTTCGCGGGAATCATTCGAGGCGGTCCTGAGCGGGATACTGCCAAGCGGCGAGGGCGTGGCACAGGTCGAGAACCGCCGTCACGGCCTCGATCTCACCTTCTCGGCGCCGAAGTCCGTTTCGGTCATGGCCTATGTCGCCGGCGACAAGCGCGTGCTCGCCGCCAACATGGCAGCCGTCCAGAAAACCATGGCGTGGGTCGAAAAGAATCTCGCCGAGGGGCGCAAGGATGTCGAGGGGCGCAAGGTGCCGGTCCAGACCGGCAATCTCGTCTATGCGCTCTTCCAGCACGACACCAGCCGCGCGCTCGATCCGCAGGCCCACGTCCATGCCGTAGTCGCCAACCTGACGCGGATGCCGGACGGCAAATGGCAGGCGCTTCATGCCGACAAGATCTGGAGCCACAACGCGACGATCGGCGCCATCTATCACGCCTATCTGCGGGCCGGGCTGGAGAAGATGGGTTACCAGGTCGAGTTGAAGGGCAAGCACGGCACCTTCGAGATTCTCGGCGTGCCGAAGGCGGTAATCGATGCCTTCAGCCAGCGGCGCGAGGCGATCCTGGAAAAGGCTGCCGCGCTCGGGATCGTCTCGGCCAAGGGTCGCGACGGCGTCACTACCACGACCCGCGATCCCAAGCTCAACGTCGAGGACCGCGACGGGCTCGTTAAAGGCTGGATCGACAAGGCGGCGGGGCTCGGCTTCGACGGCAAGAGCCTCCTCGTCGCGGCCGAAGCCCGCGCCGGCCAGCGTCTCGGGGCGGGGCGGATAGAGCGCGGATATCGCGCGGTGAGCGATGCGATCGCGAGCGCTCGTACGTCGGTCGGCGGGCTCCTGCGCCCACGCGATCCTCTCGTCGACAGCGGGCTCGCCCGCGCTACCCAGTCGCCGGCGGTTGCGCGCTCGCAGCTCGCGGTCGCGTCGGCAGTCCGGATCCTGGCGGAGCGCGAGGCGGCGTTCAACGTCCATCTGCTCGCGAAGACTGCCTTGGACCTCGGCTTGAAGGGCGTCACGATCGACACGGTCGAGCACCGGATCGGCCAGCTCCTCGAGACCCGCCAGCTTCTTCCCGGGGTCGCGCGACCCGGCGACAGGGGCGTCCAGATGGTGACCACGCAGGAAGCGCTGCGCACCGAAGAAGCGATCCTGAAAAGCGTCGCGGCAGGCGCCGGCAAGGCAGATCCGGTCGTCTCGGCGAGTGCTGCACCCGAGCGTCTGCAGAGCGTTGCCGATCGGCCGCTCAATGCCGGCCAGCTCGCCGCCGCGACCCTGATCCTGTCGTCGACCGACCGCACCGTCACGATCCAGGGCGTCGCCGGCGCCGGCAAGTCGACGATGCTTCAAGCAGTGGCCCGGATCGCAGAAGCCGAGGGCCGAACCGTGCTCGGCCTCGCGTTCCAGAACAAAATGGTCGCGGATCTGGCCGAGGGTGCCGGCATCAAGAGCCAGACGATCGCGTCCTTCGTCCTCGCTAACGAACGGTTCGTCACCGAATGCGATACGCCCCGATACGAGGAAGCGCGGGCCCAGCTGGCGGGCGCCTTGCTGGTGGTCGACGAGACCTCGATGGTTTCGAGCAGCGACATGCTGACGTTGCACCGGATCACCGAGGCGCTCGGCGTCGACAAGCTGGTGCTGGTCGGCGATCGTCAGCAGCTCTCCTCGATCGACGCCGGCAAATCATTTGCGATGATCCAGGCGGCCGGAGGGACGATGGCGCGGATGGATGAGAACATCCGCCAGCGTACCGACACGCTGCGGACGGTCGCCGCGCTCGCCAATGTCGGCCGCGCGGGCGAGGCGATGAAGGTGCTGGGCGACAATGTTCATGAGAGCGCCAGCGCGCCCGAGACGGCAGCCGACATGTGGCTCGCATTATCGGCCGAAGACCGCGATGCCACCGCCGTGTTCGCGTCGGGCCGCGCGTCACGCGCGATCATCAACCAACGCATCCAGGATGGCCTTGCGGCCGACGGAACGGTGCGCGGGCAGGGTATCCACCTCACGGTCTACGAGCGCGTCAATCTCACGCGCGAGGAGTTGCGCTATGCCTCGACCTATCAGGTCGGCCAGACGCTCGACGTCGGCCGCGGCGGCGCGCAGGACATCGGTCTCAAGCAGGGGCGCTACGATGTCACGCGCGTGCTGCCGAGCGGCAAGGTCGAGCTCAGCGATGGGCGACGGCATATCCGCTTCGATCCCCAGAGCCTGTCGCCCACGGAGAAGCGGGATCGGCTCGAACTCACCCAGAAGAAGGACCTCCACGTCCGCGAGGGCGACCGCATCCGGTGGACCGCCAATGACAAGCCGCGCGACCTTCATAACGCCGCGCTCGCGCGCGTGCTGTCGGTGGACGCCGCGGGGGTGACGGTCGAAACCGCGGGCAAGGAGACGCTCACGCTGGATCTCGGCGATCCGATGCTGTCGCGGCTCGATCTCGCCTACGCGCTCAACATGCACATGGCGCAAGGCATCACGACCGACAAAGCCATCACGGTCATGGACAGCCACGAGCGCAACCTGTCCAACCAGCGGCTCTTCAATGTGGGCGTCACCCGTGTGCGCGACGAGCTCGTCATGGTGGTCGACGACAAGGAGAAGCTGGAGCGCCAGCTCGACCTCAATCCCGGCAACAAGACCTCGGCGCTCGAGACGCTTGGCCGCATCGACATCGACGGGAAGAAGGGGCCGGCTGCGCCGGAGAAGTTCGATCCTGGTCCGATCGACGGCATCAATCTGGCCGACAAGCCCGACCTTCTCACCGACTTGCCGCCCCTTCCCGACGGACCCCTCGTGCCGGGCGCTGCGCCCGCAGCCGCTTTGAAGAGCGGCGACCTCAAGGCCCTTGCAGACCTCAAGCCCGACAAGGGCGACCTGCTGCCGCCGCTGCCGGAGCGCAGCCTCGGACTCGATTTGTGAAGCGAACAGCCGGCGCGGTGCCGGCAGACGAAGGAGACGACCGATGGGATGGGAGTTCGATGAAGGCGGCAAGTTCGGCAGCGAGAAGGCTGCCGAGGACTACGCACGGCGTAACGGTTTGAGCAATGCCGACTTTCGGACCCGGCGGAAGGGCGACGGTGTCGAGCTCGAGATCCGCCGCTCCGCCGTCGACGGCCGAAGCCTGCGCGATAGCAATGAGGGGCGCAAGGACGGCTGGTTCTGACCTCGGACTTGCTTACCAAAGGAAGATGAGATGGGTCTAGACGACCGTGAATATATGCGCGAGCGGCGGCGCAAGGAAGTCAAGGCATGGGCAGGCAGCTCATCGTGGACCACCGGTAAACAGCGGTTCGGGCATGACGGGGCTTGGTCCTCGAGACTTAAGCCGCATACCGCGCCGCGTTGGATATGCTACTGTCGGCTGCGACGATCCTGTTTCCCTTTTATGGAGAGATTCAGAGACGAGGTTGGGTTCCCGACTTCGAGAAAAGCGAGCCGTTTCCTCAGACAGGCTCCGTGACTGTCATGCGATCGATCAAACCGCGAGACATCACCAGCTCGCTGACCGTCGTCACGAGCAGGGCCAATGCAGTGGTTCAATTTTTCGACCCGCGGACCGACGTGCATATCCTTTCAGTATTCGTCGCCGGACATAACCGCATCACCGTGCCTGCGCCGGCCGGAACGTTCCGAATGCGATTCATCGAAGGCAGGAACTGGCACGGTAGCAAACGCTATTTCGGCCCGAACACCTCCTACGAGACCGGCGCCGAGTTGATGACCTTCGAAGCACGAAGTGGACATTTCATTGACCTCAATCGCCGACCCGATGGTAACTTGAAAACGAGAACGATGATAAAGGGACCGGCGCCGATCTAGCTCAGCATTGACACTATAGACCCGATGATGATGCTAACCCGTGCAGTCGCGAGTATCGCTGGCACTTCGAGGCCGGGCCGTTATCGACGGTTCTACTGGTCTACCGGCATGAAAAAGCCCGCCGTTGGGCGGGCTCCTCCATGGCGAGACGTCGGCCGATTACCAGGTCTGGCGGTTGTACCAGTCGTCGACATCCTTGCTGGCCTGATCCTTCTCATAGCCGTAGCGTTCCTGGATCTTACCCTCGAGCTGATCACGCTTGCCAGCGATCACATCGAGATCGTCATCGGTCAGCTTGCCCCATTGTTCCTTGACCTTGCCTGTTAGCTGCTTCCAATTACCTTCAACGCGATTCCAGTCCATGATTCCTCTCCTTCCGATATTTGACAGAAACGAGGTGGCTTCGGGAAGGTTTCCGAGGGGGGCATAGCTGGGCTGGCAAGATGATCTTGACCGCCTGCCGGTTGGGCAAGAGCCCATACTGCGGTTCAACCGCCAACCGAGATTGTGCGGCCGAGCCAATACCCCAATCTCGCTAAGCGGTTTGTCATCCGTGACACTTTACCCGGAAGCGAGAGGTAAAGTGTCATTGATGACAGCCTCGAAGAGCTAAGAGTTGACGTGGTTCCGGCAGGGTCAATGAAAGTCATGGCTACGGATGCGCATCAGCTCTTCCTCGTCCGGAACGGCATTGAACGGCGGATAGGCGAGCGTTCGCCCTCGCGGTGGCCAGCTCGGATCGCGTGGATCGGGACCGGCTCCATTCTTGGCGCCATCGCCGCGTCCCGGCGCAACGGTGAAATCCATCTTCCCGATCGATCGCAGCATGTCGTCATGGTCGGTGATTCGGTCGCAGATGATGTGGATGACCTCGCCCTCCTTCTGCACCCTGCCGCGCATCGCGATCATCGAGGCGGACATGACCTGGCGGCGGTAAATCTCGAACCGGTCGGGCCACAGGATGCCGTTGGCGATTCCGGTCTCGTCTTCGATAGTGATGAACAGGACTCCTTTGGCGGAGCCTGGGCGCTGCCGGACGAGGATCACGCCGGCGACCTCTACGTTGCGGCCGTCGCGCACCGACGCGAGATCGGCGCAGCGCAGGACGCGCATCGTATCAAGCTGACCGCGAAGGAAGCTTATCGGGTGGCCGCGCAGCGATAGCTGAAGCGATCGGTAATCCTCGACCACCTCGCGGCCATCGGTCATCGCGCGGAGCGCCACCGACGGCTCCAGCCCCTCGGGCGAGAACCTGTCCTCACGCGCGTCAGCGGCAGCGAACAGCGGCAGCGGCGTTTCGCCGAGCCCCTTCACCTTCCATAGTCCCTGGCGGCGGTTTTTAGCGAGGCACTGGAATGCGTCGGCTTCGGCCAGACGCTCGATAGCGGCACGAGGCACGCCGGCGCGCCGCCAGACTTCTTCGACACTTTCGTAAGGCGCTGGCCCGCGTGCCGCAGCAATCGTGGCACCGTGAACGTTGGCGAGCCCACGGACTTGCCCGAACCCGAGCCGCACCGCCATATAGCGCCTGCCGGTTGGCTCAAGCGTACAGTCCCAGTGACTGTGGTTGATCGACACGGGCCGCACCTCGACGTCATGCCTGCGGGCGTCGTCGACGATCTGGGCGGGAGCGTAGAATCCCATCGGCTGCGCGTTGAGCAGCGCCGCGCAAAACACGTCGGGATGATGGTGCTTCATCCAACACGACGCATAGGCGATCTTGGCGAAGCTGGCGGCATGGCTTTCGGGAAAGCCGTACGAACCGAAACCCTCGATCTGCTTGAACGTCCTTTCCGCAAAGTCCTTCGGATAGCCGCGAGCCACCATCCCGCTGACCAACTTGTCATAGAAGTGGCTGACGCCGCCCGTGAGTTTGAAGGTGGCCATCGCGCGGCGGAGCTGGTCGGCCTCTTGCGGAGTAAAACCGGCGCCGACGATGGCGACTTTCATCGCCTGCTCTTGAAAGAGCGGCACACCGAGGGTCTTCTCGAGGACGGCGCGCAGCTCGGGCTTGGGATATTCGGGCTTCTCCTTGCCCTCGCGGCGCCGAAGATAGGGGTGGACCATGTCACCCTGTATCGGCCCCGGCCGCACGATCGCGACTTCGATGGTGAGATCGTAGAACTCCTTGGGCTTCATGCGTGGCAGCATGTTCATTTGGGCGCGGGACTCGATCTGGAAGACGCCGAGCGTGTCGGCCTTCTGGATCATCGAGTAGACGTCAGGGTCATCGTCCTGAAGGTCGGCCATTCCAACGCTGATTTCCTTCTCCTGCTCCAACAGGTTGAACGCGCGGTTGAGGCAGCCGAGCATGCCCAGGCCCAGCACGTCGACTTTCATGAATTTCAGGGCGTCGATATCGTCCTTGTCCCACTCAATGATCTGACGATCCTCCATCCGGGCAGGCTCGATCGGCACGAGATCGTCGAGCCGGTCCTGGGTCAGCACGAAACCGCCGGGGTGCTGCGACAGGTGGCGCGGGTGACCGATCAGCTGACGGGCAAGCTGAAGCGTCAGCTTGAGCCGGTGATCACCGGCGTTGAGGTTGAGACTGGCAATCTGCTCATCGGTAATGCCATCGACCGACCAGCCCCATACGAGCCCGGTCAGCATCTTCGTCAGGTCGCGCGGCAGGCCAAGCGCCTTGCCGACGTCGGCGACCGCGCCGCGGGTACGGTAGCGGGTTACCACGGCCGTAAGGGCGGAGCGATGACGTCCGTAGGTCTCGTAAATCCACTGAATGATCTCTTCGCGTCGCTCATGTTCGAAATCGACGTCGATATCGGGCGGCTCCTTGCGCTCGCCGCTGACGAAGCGTTCGAACAGCAATTCGTGCTTGATTGGATCGATCGACGTGATGCCGAGCAGGAAGCAGACACAGCTGTTCGCCGCGCTTCCGCGACCCTGGCACAAAATACCGCGGCGGCGGCTCTCGCCGACGATCGAGTTTACCGTGAGGAAGTAGGGCGCGTAACCTAGCTGGGCGATCAATCTCAGCTCGTGATTGATTTGGGACCGATAGGCCTGCGGCACGCCGCCGGGAAACATGCGAGCGGCCGCCTCTTCGGTTAGTGCCGCTAGCGCCTCCTGCGCCGTTCGCCCGGCTATGATCTGCTCATACGGGTACTGATACTGGATCTCGCCAAGGTCGAACCGGCATTGCGCCGCGATGTCGGCGCTGGCCCGAACAGCGTCCGGGAATCGGGCGAACCGCCGCTCCATCTCGGCGGGGGACTTCAGGTCACGGTCCATGTAGCGCTCGCGCCGGAACCCGAGCGCATCGATCGTCGTCCGTTCGCGGATCGCGGTCATCACGTCCTGCAACGGCCGCGCCTCGCCGGTGTGATAGAGCACATCCCCGGTAGCGACGCTCCGCACGCCCGCAGCACGCGCCATCGCATCCAGCTCGTAAAGTCGCTGGGCATCATCGGGCCGGCGGCGAAGCGACAGTGCGAGATAGCCGCGCGATCCGAACACCGCGCGCAGCTCATCAAGGCGAGCGGCGGTGGCGTCGTCTGGCATATCCGGCACGAGGATCGCCACCAGCCCGTCGGCATGCGCTGCGACGTCGTTCCAGTCGAGGACGCAACGGCCCTTGCCGCCGCGCGCCTTGCCGATCGACAGGAGGCGCGTCAGCCGCGACCAGGCGGTGCGGTCGGTCGGATAAAGCAGCGCCGCGCGGCCGTCGGTCAGGTCGACCCGGGCGCCGGGCATCATGCGCACACCGGTAGCTTTCTGCCCATCCCAGCCGCGGACGACGCCCGCGACGCTACCCCGATCGACCAACCCCAGCGTATGATGACCGAGCAGCGCGGCTGCGGAGAACAGTTCCTCGGGCGAGCTGCTGCCGCGCAGGAACGAGAAGTGGCTCGTCACCTGAAGCTCGACATAAGTCGCCGCGGGCCTCTCCATCACCCGAACAGCCCATGCATGTACCAGCTGAGGTCGCCGGTCGTTGTCTCGACGCCGTCGCCGCGGCGGAACAGCCAGAAGCGCTCACCGCCCTCAGCTTCCACCCGGAAATAGTCCCGCACCGCCCACATCTCGCGCTCGTTGCGCCACCACTCGCCATGGATGCGTTCCGGGCCATCGCCGGCGACGACGCGATAGCCGCTGCCGCGCCACGCAAACCGCCGCGGCGGCTGATCCGGCAACAGCGCGACGACGTCGCCGAGCAGCTCTGGTCGACGTAGCAACCGCACGGGCCGCTTCCACGTCGGCCAGCCAACCGGTGTCGCGAGCACGTCTGTCCGCCGGGTTGCGCGTTCGGGTACGTCGCTCTCCTCTGCGCCAACCCGGAACAATGCGGCCTCACCGACGCGTCCGGCAAGCTGGTCGACCAGCGGCGCGATGTCGGCGGGACGATCGTCGCCAACCAGCGCCGCACCGAGCGACACCGGTGCGAGATCTTCGATCCTCGGGGCGGCAAGCGCCACCGCCTCGATACCCAGCCCCGGATCGATCCGTTCGACCCGCATCGCCAGCATCCGCGTGAGATGCTTCGCGTCGCGCGTTGCCCGCGCGGTACCAAGACCGATACGCTGCTCGTCGCCGTCGACGCGCAAGCAGGTCAGCACCGCGGCGCGAAGACCGAGCCCCCGTGCCTGCAGCACCGCCACCATGTCGTCGACGAGATCGCCAATCACCTGGGTGATCGCCTCAGCTGTACCGATCGGTTCCAGCAGCCGGCGCATCACGCGCGGCTCTTCGAAGGGTACCACCGGGACGATCGGCTCGGCGACCATGCCGCGGGCCTGGTCGAGGCGAGTGACCGTCGCCATGCCGAGCCGGCGCGCGAGCGGACCGCGCGGCATCGGATAGAGGTCGGAAATCCGCTCCAGCCCGAACCTGGCGGCCGCATGCAACGCCTCCGGCGTCAGTCGCAGCGCGGCAAGCGGCAGGTCGGCGAGGGTCTCGGCTTCGGTGCCAGGTGGCAGGATGGTGGCCGGCTTGTCGCCGTAGCGCGCCAGCGCATGCGCTGCGCCCGGGGTGCCGGCGATCGCGATGCTGGCGGTGAAGCCGATGCGCTGGAGGAAGCGCAGTAACCGGCGGCAGAAGTGCGGCTCGCCACCGAACAGATGGGTGGTGCCGGTGAGATCGAGCCACAAGCCATCCGGTCCGGCGACGCTGGCGGAAGGCGTCCAATGGCCGACCGCATGAAGCGCCAGCCGGTCGAGCCAAGCGCGATCCTCATCGGGCTCGGCGTCGCGCACGTCGAGATCGGCGACGAGCGCGCGCGCATAGGCCGCAGCCATGCCGGGGCGCAGGCCCAGCTCGAGTGCGGCCGGGCACGTGGCGGTCAACACGTCCTTCTGGCCGATCCGCTCGATCAGGACGGTCGGGCGACCCCATGTCTGAGCGATCGGGGCCGGCATGGCAGGCCTGCGCGCCGGGGCACCTTCGTCGGGCGGCATTGCCTTGAACGGATGATCGGCAGGTTCGCTGCGCCGGCCGAGCATGCGCTTGGGCGGTTGTTGATGCGCGGGCAGCGAGGCGATCGCGTCCTCGACCGACGCGCGCGGCGGAGCGCCGTCGCGTGGCCAGGCCGCGGCGCCATGATCAACGAGCGCCCAGCGGGCGCCCGGCCGCCAGCCGCCGCCGCGCGGCACCGAGCAGGCGCCAGGATCGTCATCGATCGGCGGTGCGAACCTCGAGCGTGTGGGGGCCGGCAGCGCCTCAGGCAGCTTGGCTGGCCGCTCCGACCGCCGCAACCGCTCGATGGCGAGCTGGGGCAGGTAGAGCGAGGCGACCCTGGTCATCACACGCATCGAGTTCGAGGGAGAAGGGATTACCGTTGCGCTGCCGGACCAGCTCGACCGACCAGCGCGGACGACCGACGCCGGGGTAGGGCAGCCTGGCTGACGACACGCAGCCGATCCGCCAGCGGGTCATCGCCGACGAGGGCTGACCGAGCGGACAGCGATCGAGCGAGCGATGCCGGCGGTAGAGCAGGATCGGCGTCCCGCCATCCGATGCGGCGAGCTGGAGCCGGCGGGTCGCGGTCTGGTCGGCCGACTTCACCTCGGCGACCACGCAGGCAAGCGAGCCGAACCGCAACGCATCCTCGGCCAATGCCAGCACCTCGGCATCCTTGCCCGCCTCGGCGTGGAAAATACGCTCAGGGCCGAGCCCGACCTGTTCCAGCCCCGGCGCATAAAGGTCATAGCGGCTCAGCGCCCACAGCACTGTGAATCCTGGCTGTGCTGCGAATCGGGCGGCGATACCGGCTGCGAACAGCGTGGCGGCCGCGTCGTCGTTCAGCGAGGCGGTGGCAGCGGCTATCTCGTGGAGCCCGGCGCCGTCGAGCCCGCCGCCGGCAATCTGGCTATCGACCGCTTCCAGTCCGAACGCCAGCACCGGCCCGCGCTGGCTCTGGGCCTGCGCAAGCTGCGCGCGAAGCGCGGCTATTTGATCGGCACCGGGCCGATCGGGGGACGACGAAGGTACGGGCATCGGTCAGCATCGACTCACTTGTTCCTTTTATGTTCCGCTTACTCTTGGGATTCGTCAAGCCGGATGATTGATTACCAAGCCGCATGACTTCGATACGCAACTCGCGGGTTCGATCGCCCAAGCTATCCGTCTCTCGGGCGTTAACATGTAGCGGCTTAGCCTGTGGGCGCCTCGTCCCCGATCAGCCGCAGCGTTAACGGGTCGCGCTCGCCGCCAAACCAACGGTCGAGCGCCGCGGCGATGAGCGCGTTGGGACGGGCTGCCTCGAACAGAGTGAGCGATGAGCGCAGCTTCGTGGCATCGATGTCGCCGAACACAGCCTCGGCATTGCTTGTCGCGAGATCCTGCAGCGCAGCGACGCATTCGAGATAGCGCGGACCCAATACGGCGTGGTCGAGATAAGCGCGGGCCTCTTCGAGCGACCGGACGGCGAAATGCTGCGCGGTCGAACTGCGCCCGAGCCCGGCGAACTGTGGAAAAACATACCACATCCAGTGCGAGCGCTTGGCCCCGCGCCGGATCTCGGCGAGCGCGGTCTTGTAGCTGAGGGTTTGAGCCTCGACGAAGCGGTCGAGCGAGTTGGTCCCCGGCATGTCAGAGCAGCGCCGGTTCTGCGGCCGGGAACACGCGCGTGACCGGCAAGCTGCCTTTCGGCAACGCTCGCAGCACATCCTTCGCCGGCACCGACGGATCGAGCCAGTCGGCCCACTGGTCGCGTGTCAGTGGCATTATCTGACGATGATGATATGGCGCGACATCCTCGCCCGGCTCCATGGTCAGCATGGTCCAGGCTTCGCCGGATGGCGCTGTGCGCCAGATGCCGGCGATGCAGAACCAGTCGTGTCCCTTCAACGTGAATAGCCACTTCGTTTTGCGCTTCTGACCTGGCTGCGGTTCGGTGAACTCATAGAAGCCATCGGCGAGGATTAGGCAGCGGCCGGAGGAAAATTCGCGACCTTCGCTGCGGAAGTTATAGACGGGCCTGCCGCCTTGCCCTGGCCAGCTCCATCTACGACTGACCAGCTCGCCCACGCCACGTTCGCCATCGACACCGCGTACTATCGGGGCTGAATCGCTGATCTTGATATCCTCACGAGCTGCCACGTTTGGCGTGCCTTCGGGGGTCTTGATCTTGATCTTGAGGTCTTCGAAGTCCTCCATGATCGAGGCGACGTCCACCTCAAGCCGATAGTCATTGCACACGCGCCCCAGCCTTTCTTGCGACCTGTCGTCGTTCCCAGTATGTTCCGGCGCGATGGAGTCGCCCATACCATTTGATATCGATGCCCCGCCGGGGGGCAGACGTCCCATCATCAGGCGAAATCCGGATGACGCCAGCGAAATCGAGATGGTCGAGGCGGCATGGGGGTCGAACCCCCGGTTCAGCGATGGTGCCTCGTTGCGGTTCGTTCGCTCGGAGGGCCGCACTTTCCCGCGCCATCGCTGCCTGGTTCCAGCCAGCGAGTTTCACATGCGCGTGGGGGACAAGCGCTACCGCGCGACCCTCGAAAGCGGCAACTTCTTCTATCTTGCCGCCATCTGGGAGCCGGCGATGGGCGAGTGGCCGCTCAGCTTCCGTATCATCACGGTCGCGGCGAACGCGGAGGTTGCACGCTACCAGGAACGGCATGGCGCGATCATCGAACGACGGCACCGGATGCAATGGCTCGACGCTACCGTTCCGGAGATCGACCTGCTGCAGACGCCGCCAGAGCGGACATTCCTCGTCGAGCGGCTCCTAGGCGGCGGGACCAGCCAATCGGAACTCGCCCTGTGACCACCGAAAAGAAAGGAGGATGAGCATGGACGCGCTAGCGGACGTAGAAGATTGGCTGACCCAAGAGGCCGATGAGATCCTGCTCGAATATCCTCAAACATCCCCCGCCGACCTCGCCGCGTCATTCGAGCGAACGATAGCGAGCTACGACGGCGATCGGGACATGGCTGTGGCTATCATAGCCGAGCTGAGGCGCCGTGCCGACGCGGGCGTACGCCTTTGGCCTGGCCAACCCTCCGCGCCGGAGGCGACCGATGCGATTACGGACGACGACATACCGTGGTGATGTATCCGAGACGGTTCGAGCCGAACTTTCCTAATCTGCGTCGGGCATTGGTCCTCGGCGTGGTCGTTGCCTCATTTTCCTGGGCGACACCCGCATTGGCCGATCCGTGCGAGGGTGTTCTGCCCGCTCGCGGCGCCGCCTTCTCCGGTGTCGTTCGTTATGTCGGCGATGGCGACGGGCTTTGCATCGGACCTGCGGGACGGCCCGACCGGTGGATCGAGGTGCGCCTCGCCGACTTCGACGCCCCGGAGCTGAACGAGCCAGGTGGCCAGCGTGCGAAGCGATTGCTCGCTAGCATCGTCATGGGGCGGTCTCTCACCTGCCACGCCGGCCGACGGAGCTATGACCGCGTTGTGGCGCATTGCAGCTTGGACGGGCGTCCGCTCGGCAATCTATTGCGCGGCCGCGGTGGTCTTGAGGGCGGCCGATGAGCGGGGCGATGCAGACCGACCTGTTCACCCCGCCGCTGCTGCCTGGTCTGGCTTTAGCAGCCGACTTCCTCGCGCAAGCCGAAGAACAGGCGTTGATCGCCCACATCGATGGCGCCGAGCTATCCCCGTTTCGCTTCCAGCAATGGACCGGCAAGCGGCTGACCTGCTCTTATGGATGGTCCTACGACTTCGAAACCGGCCGCTTCGGGACGGCCGAACCGATCCCGGAATGGCTGGAACCCCTCAAGATACGCGCAGCCGCCTTCGCCGGCCTCGAGCCCACTGACATCGCCCAGGCCCTGCTCATCCGCTACGACCCGGGTGCCGGCATCGGGTGGCACAGAGATCGTCCGGTGTTCGAGCACATCATCGGCATCTCGCTTGGCGCGACGGCTCAGATGCGGTTTCGGCAGCGCGGTGCTGCCGGGTTTACGCGCGCAATCGCGCCGCTCTTGCCGCGCTCGATCTACCATCTGACCGGTGAGGCCCGCCATTTGTGGGAACACAGCATCGCTGCGCTCGAAGAAGCGCGTTGGTCGATCACATTTCGTACTTTGGTGAAGCCGGGTTGAAGCCATCCGGCAGTGCTGGTCGTTAGGAGGGGAGCACCAGCGGAGCACGGCTTTGACCCCTTTCGACTTCTGGACCGGCATGTGGCGTAGCGGGCAGGCGATGGCCGACGCCGGCATGAAGATGGCGCAGATGGCCGATGCATCGCGCACCGTCATCAAAACCCGATCACAGGCGATGTTGGCGGCGTCGCGCGATCCCCTGAACGGCGACTATGCCGAGCTCAGCCGGATGGTGCCGGAAAAGGTCGCGGCATTCGCAAGGGCCGGGGCTTCCGCGGTCGACGATCTTCAGGCGGTCCAAGCGCAGGCGATCGCTAACTGGCAGATGATGATGGGCATAGCGCTCAAAGGCCGTGCAGCTACGCCGGCCGAGGTCGGGACCATGACGTCTCGCACGGCGACGATAATCGAGCGGAGCGCCAAGGCAGCGGGGAGGGCGCTCGCCCCTGTCCACCGCAGCGCCACCGGCAACGCTCGCCGGCTCACCTGTGCGAAGGCGCGCAAGAAAGCCTGAGCAAGGCGACAAAGGGGATTCACACGCGACTCGGCGTCGCGTAGATTCCTGCTATGTTCCATCAGGCAGACCTTTTCGACCAGCTGCGGCCTTCAAGGCGCGCCATGGATACGCCGATGCTGCTGGCGACGATCGCCGGCGCCTCGCAGCGACCCAAGTTCGCCTACATGCTTCTTCAGCTGATCGCTGAGATTGCCGACGAAAAAGGCCAGGCAGGTCCGAGCGTTGCTGTCAACGGCGCGGCGATGCCGGTGCGGGATTGGCTTTGCGACGGTCTAGTCCCGATGGCGCAGCGCGACGCACGCCGACGCTCAACGGTCCAAGCGGTGCGCGAGGACCTCGAGAAGTCGAACGCGCTTCCTCTTGATGCCACCAAAGCCGATCTTCTCATCGAGCAGAAGGTGCGTGAGCGCGTCCGCCGCTCTGGTCGTTGCAACGTCAGCCGGGCAGTCTCTGACCTTGTTCGGGCCGGGCTGCTACGGCGCCATTATCAAGGCTACCGTGTCGATCATGAAAACCGTGGGGCACAGCGCGAGGCAGTCTATACGATCGTACCCGACGCGCTCGCAGCCCTACGCCGATAATCGACCTACCATCCAGCGCCAGTAAATCGGCTGCCGGCTGGCGTCTCGTTGCGCGGGCAAAGCCAGCGTAACCGCCGCCTCAAGGAGAAGGCAGCTCCCGCTGACTTTCGAGAAGCGCGAGCTGGTTCTGAATGGTCTGCAGCGCAGGGCGAACGACGTCGAGCAGTGCCTCCCCGGCAGGAGTTAGCGACAGACGACGGGTAGTCCGTTCAAGCAGCAGAATCCGGTGCCGACCCTCCAGTTGCTGCACTGCCCGGGTCAATGCCGACTGCGATACGCCAAGCCGCGATGCGGCTTTCGTGAAGCTGCCCATTTCAGCCACCGCGGCGAAGGCAACCAGATCAGCTAGGTCGTCCCTGGACATACGCTAGCGCCGGTCAACAGGAGTGCCGCTCGCCGAGCCGTTCGCCGTATGCTGCTTTTCTGTATGTAGGAGCCAGCTGCTACTCATCCGCAACGTCACGCGCCTTTCGAGCGCGACGACGGCCCATCGGCCTAGCGCCCGGCCTCCACTACGCTGGCTGACCAGCATATCGCGAGGAGCGCGCCGCTTTCGTTCAGCGGGACGAGGGAACATCCCGCACGGCAAGATAGCCATGTCGCAAATCTCGATTTATATGCGTCACGCATACACCCATTAGCGAGCAATGTCTATGCGCCACGCATATAGTTTCGCCCATATGAGGCGCGGCATTGCCGTACCCTGGCTCGCAAGGGCTCTTCCGCGCTTAAGGAGATTGCATTGATCGGCGTCCCATGGTCGAAAATGCGCCGCTTGCACTGCGGGGCCTAGCATGATGCTGTCGTGGCTCGATGTCGCTCTGTGTGCGCTATCCTTCGGCTTCGGTTTCTCCGCCAACCAGGGGGGCACGTGCCTGGTCGCGGCTGCTGACGAGTTGGTCCGACGACGCCCCCCAAGAGTTCTCATCGGACTTATCGCAGCATCTGCGGCTGCCGGCCTCACTGCCGTGCCGCTCGCATGGACCGCGGCGACCGACGGACCATCGATCACCGCAGCCAGCATCCATATTCCGCTCGTGGCGGGAGCCGCTGCCTTCGGCATCGGAGCCCTCGTCAACGACGCGTGCCTGTTGGGTTCGCTCGCTCGTTTAGGGGACGGGGAAATACGGCTCTTGGCACTGCCTTTCGGATTGTCGGCCGGCATGCTGCTCATTGACCAAGCGCGACTTGCTCCCTTCGCGACGTGGCCGAGCCCGCTTTCGACGCCGAGCTTGCTGGGTACGGTCTGCCTGCTGAGCTTTCTGATCGTCCTGACGCTGGCATCGATCAAGCTAACGGCCACCGAGCCTCTGCTACCTAGGACACGATGGCCACTGGCATTATCGATGCTGGTCCTTGGAACGACCGGCGGCGCGCTTTTTGCGCTGTCGCCAGCCTGGACCCTCGCGCACTTGTTGCAGCACAGCCTTCTGCTCGGAGATATGCGCACCGGAATTTTCGCATTTCCGGCCGTTGCTGCGTCGGTCTTGGGCGCACTGGCCGCCTCGGTGGGTCAAGGCACCATCCGCCTGCAGACGCCTTCGGCTCGTGACCTCGTCCGCACCTTCGGCGGCGGCCTTCTCATGGGAATTGGGATCGCACTCATCCCCGGCGGAAACGACGGCTTGATCCTGTCGGCGATACCTGCGCTGTCGCCAGCCGGATTCGCGGCTGTCCTCACGATGACCGCTACCATATTGCTTGGCTTGATCGGACGCCGCAGACTGACCCGCGGCGGGCGCATCGATCCTCACCGAACATAGCTGCTGATCAGACGATAGGCCTTGGCTGGTCCTGTCACGTCGATGACGGTCTCGAATGCACTCGGCAGCGCAAGAACGTAACGAACCTCGTAAATGTCGTCACCGCAGTGATGGACGTCGTCAGCTACCAGGCGTTCGCCGTCCAAGGCATCGAAGATCAGGCGCACGAAGTCGCTGCCTATCGCCGGCCCATCGGCAAAGGCGACCGTGAAGCCTCTTTCGGAGGGCCGATAGGTGTAGCGCCGGTGAGACGACAACTCCCGGCCGTCTCGCAATCGAAGCGTTCCACACTCCCGGTATCCGAAGGCGCCATCAGGTTCGGGCTCGAAGATCGCCTCGCCCCGTAGCTGCGCGCCGGCAGCTTTGATGTCGCGATCAAGCTGCCAGGCGCCGCTCAGACTTTGAAGGAGGCCAGGCCCTTCAATCACGACGAACCGTCTCCCAGCGTCTTGTACACGCGCTGACGCGCTTCAGGCCTATGACCTGAAGCGCGAGCAGGCGTCCGTCACGCCAACTGCGCCGGTCGCCGCTCGACCGAGTTGAAGAACAGAACGAGCGACGCTGCGAGGAGGACGGCGTCCTTTAGCAGGAACTGGCCCGGTGCGGCTGAAATGGCAGGGAAGCCTCCCGCGCTGGCTTCGGCGACGCCCGGCGTCGTCACGAAGAATGTCAGCGTGATCAGATAGGTGGCAACGGACATCAGCGCACCCAGTGCCGAGAAGATCGGCCGAAACGCGCCGATAGCAAGTGCCGCAGCGGTCGAGAGTTCGATGATCCCGATGAAGTAGCTCTGCCCTTGCGTTCCAAACATGCCGAGCCAGCTCATCAGCGGGCTGTGCCCGATGAACGGAGCGATTCCGTCAGCCTCGTACATAGTGAACTTCATGCCACCGAACCACAGAAAGACCAGGACGAGCGCCCATCTCAGCAGCGCCAGGTCCTTTCGGCCTTTCTCAGCAACATGAAAGCGATATCGGTTCAGAAACGGCATCTGAAACTCCTCATTAAATATTATGTCGGTTATGGTGGGACGAGTGAATCAATGGCGCCGCGCGCCCATCGGGCAGCCGAGACATCGTGCCTGATCGCAGAAGCGGCATGTCGACAGTGCGCTCTGCGGATCGTCGAGCAGCGATGTGAGAATGGTGTCTGCGATCCGTTCCAAGACCGCCCGGTCGTTTTCGGGAACTCGAACCAACAAGCCGGCGACCGCTGCATTTCTCAGACCGAGAAGTTTGGTTCGTTCGGCCTGACCCCGCCGCGTCAGCGTGATATGGGCGACGCGGCGATCGGACGGCGACTGTGATTTTCCCACAAAGCCTTGATCATCCAGCCGCTCGACCACGCGAACCGTTCCGGCGTGCGAGAGGCGAAGAATCCGGCTGATCTGGTCAATCGACATCCCCGGCTCGTGACCGATCGCAATCAGCGCGGCTGCGGTTTCCCCGCCCGCGGTAAACGCCTCGGCTATCGCGATCCGCACCCGATCGGACACGGCCTGAGAGAGCGCGCCGAAGACATTGATCAGTCGATCTGAGGGCTCGTCCATCATCAGCATGACTCGACGGGATATATGCGCCACGCATACACTTTCAATCAGCCCATGTCGAGTTAGAACCGGAAATAGTTGCGCCGATTGTTCGGAACACCTCTCGTCGGATGAGCTTTTTGAGGATCGCGAGCCGGGCGCAGAGACGACGGCCGGACCGTGTGTGTTCAGCGTCGGCGTCTCGTCGTCCGGTCAGCTGTCCAATCGACCCATCTCGAGCGCAGTGTCGGCCATGCGGGTCGCAAAGCTCCACTCGTTGTCATACCAAGCGAGCACACGAACCAATCGCCGGTCGACAACGTCGGTCTGGGGGAGTGCGACGATCGACGATTCGGTCCGATGGCTCAAATCAATCGAGACCAGCGGCTCGGTCGTGACGGCCAGCACGCCCTGCATCGATCCATCGGCAGCATGCCGGATGGCTTCGTTCACTTCCTCGACGGTGACGTCGCGCATGGCGGACACAGCCAGGTCGATGACCGACACATTGGGGGTCGGAACCCTTATCGACGATCCGTGCAACCTGCCCTTCAACTCCGGCAGTACGCGGCCAATGGCGTTCGCCGCACCCGTCGACGTCGGGATCATCGAGAGAGCGGCAGCACGGCCTCGATATGGATCCGAGTGGACGGCATCCAGCGTGGGTTGGTCCCCGGTGTAGGCGTGGACCGTCGTCATGTAACCGCGCTCAATACCGAACAGGTCGTTCAGAACCTTCGCCACGGGTGCGAGCACGTTCGTCGTGCAGGACCCGTTCGAGACAATCACATCCTCGGGGGTCAACGTATCGTGATTGACCTTGAAGACGATCGTCTTGTCGGCGCCCTCGCTGGGCGCGGAGACGAGAACACGCTTCGCGCCGGCGCGAAGATGTGCGCTCGCCTTGTCCTTTGAAGTGAAGAAGCCCGAGCACTCCAGCGCTATGTCGACCCCGCACCGCTGATGAGGCAAGTCCGCAGGGTCGCGTTCCATGGTAACTTCGATCTTTCCGGAGCCGACGTCGATCCAGTCGGCGCCGATCTCGATTTCGCCCGGGAAGGGACCATGAATGGAATCGTACTTGAGAAGGTGCGCCAGGGTGCCGACCGATGCGAGGTCGTTGATTGCCGCCACCTCGATATCCTGACGGCGAAGCTCGACCATCGAGCGCAATGTCAGGCGACCGATGCGCCCGAAACCGTTGATCGCGACCCTGACCGTCATGCGCATTTCCTTCAGTTGCCGAGAAATGGTCGCTGGCAGCGGGCATCGCCTCGCCACCGTTCGGAAGAGATTTGAGACTTGAGCCGACGCAGTATATATATGCGTGACGCATAGACCTAATCGTCAGCGCCTAGCAGGTCAATATCGCAAGGCGGACGAACGACCGAGGCGAACGCCCGATAGCTCATTCGCTACCGTTGCGCTGGCAGGCATCACGCGAAGTGATGGCCCGAGGACAGAACAGGAGACGTGAGTGGTGTCTGACCTTGAAGCAGAAAAGGTTCTCGCGGCCAGACGAGCGGTTGATGAAGTCCAGGACGGCATGCTTGTCGGCTTAGGGACAGGCAGCACGGCAAACTATGCGGTAAGATGCCTGGCCGAACGGATTGCCAGCGGGCTCCGCATCACGGCGGTGGCAACCTCCCGAATGACCGAAGTCTTGGCCCACGAACTGGCCATACCGCTGACCTCCATGGAAGGTCTCAGCTCAATCGACCTCACGATCGACGGCGCCGACGAGATCGATCAGCGTTTGCAGGCGATCAAGGGAGGCGGGGGCGCCCTGCTGCAGGAAAAAGTCATCGCTGCCGCGTCGGCCCGCGTCATAGCCGTGGTTGATTCCAGCAAGTTTGTGACGCGGCTGGGCCGCTTTCCGCTACCGGTCGAGGCCTTTCCATTTGCTACCGAATTCGTCGGAACGCGCCTTGCTGATCTCGGAGGCCAGGTCTCTCTCCGAATGAAGGACGGCCATCCATTCCTGACCGATCAGGGCAACCACATCCTGGACGTTGCGCTTGGGTCTATTGCGGATTGTCAGCAGACCGCGCTCGCGATTTCATGCATTCCGGGCGTCGCCGGACACGGCCTCTTCCTCTCTGAGATCGACACCGTCGTTATTGCCCGCGGCGGCACGGTCGAGCTCCGGCACGCGGAGCGGTCGTGAAGCCAACCCGACGGCTTGCATCGATCGATCACACCGCCACATCGTCGACGAAGCGGAGGAAAACCGCACGAGACCAGGCGTTCACTTAGCTGTCATAGCCGCCGCGTATCACGCCGCTCGACAGCCCGTCGCAAATTCTGGAGAGCCAGACGGCTGCCAAATCGACGTAAAAGCCTGATATTATTGCACTTACTCGCATTCGAGCCACGTGTGTCAAACCGCGGCGAAGCTTGCTGTCTATGCGCCACGCACATATAACGGCGCGGATGGATGGACCTCGAGACCGCAACGTGTTCGGGGCGTTCGCACTCATGATCAGCGAGGACATCGTTCGCGCTAGTTCATCGCGGGCGCCCGAAGAAGGACCTGCCGCTTCGGCGCTCGCGCTGATTGCGCACAAGCCCGGGCTTTCGGTCAGAATGCTCGCGATTGGCGTAGGCCTGTCGCACGCGGCGGCGGTCCGACTTGCAGATCGCCTCACCAACCAGGGACTGATCGAGAGCCGGGCGACTTCGACCGACGGGAGGGTCCGCTCCCTGTATCTGACCTCGGCCGGTCAGGAGGCCAGCGCCGCGGTCCTGGCCGCGAGAGATGAGGTAATCGCCGAGGGGTTGTCGATCCTCAACAAGGGCGAAATGAAGTTTCTGGCTGACATCGCCGAGCGCGTGCTGCGCGCCCGCCTGGAGAACCTCGAGCACTCGTATCGCATCTGCCGCCTGTGCTGCTACAAAGGCTGTACCGATTGCCCTATCGACGCCGAGCTGCACGAGCGGGGGCAGGACCGCGAGTAGGGGCCACCTCCTTCCGGATACGTGCCGGCTTAGTGTTGCGCGATCAGGTACGCGGCCAGGAAGCCAAGAACCGTGATCAGGCCTATGAAGGGAGGCGCATTCTCGAATGCTTCGGGGATCATGGCTTCGGCCAGCATTGCTAGTACGGCTCCGGCCGCGAACAGGAGGATCGCCGGCTCCTGCGCCGACGCCGAACCGAGCAGGAAATTCCCGATGGCGGCGGCGACCCCGATGAGCAGCGGTATCCCGATCCAAATCGTGTAGACGTACCGACGCGAGCGGCCGGCCTGCTTCATGCCCGAGGTACTCGACAGCCCCTGGGGCACGTTCGCCAGAAAGAAGCCCGCGATCACCGCCAGGCTGATCGCGCCGCCGCCGGCGACTGACATCCCGATCACCAGAGCCTCAGGGATGCCGTCAAGCACGCTGCCTACTGCGATCGCCGATCCGCTGCCGTGATGCTCTGCCTCGTTCGGCTGCTCGACGCATTCGCCGCAGCGCTTCCGGTTCTTCGCGCCGCGGCTGGCGAGATACCAGTTTATGCTGCTGAAAACCGCCGCACCTGCCGGCAAGGCGACGGTTGGCCACAAATCCGCCCCAGCCGCATCCGGCCGGACGACGAGTTCAGTGGCTATCACGGCAAACAAGACCCCGCCGCCAAAGCCCATGACGGCCGCAACCATCCGATGGCTGAGCTTGCCGAAGAAGGCGTCCGCAACGATCGCGCCCAAAAGCAGCCCGCTACCGGACACCAGGCCCCACAGACCGGCAATAACGTACTCAGGGATCGGGGAAACAGGAGAGCCCATTGACGCTCAGCCTCCTTCAGATGATGGCGAGGCGCGGGATCGCTCGCTTGTGCATCCACCGGCGATCGAACGCGCGCGTGACTGGCGGCGTTGCCACATCCTCACCGTTATCGATCCAGGCGCCAATTGGGCCGCGCGAAGTGGCAGCTATACCCCCTTGGGTGCCGGACGAGGTATTTCTGATGCTCCGGCTCGGCTTCCCAAAAAGGCTCTTCTGGATTGATCTCGGACAAGACCGGCCCTGGCCATCGTCCTGACGCCTCGATCTCGTCGATGGTGGCCAGGGCGACGTCCATCTGACGCTTGTCGGTATAGAAAATTGCGGAGCGATAGCTCGGACCGACGTCGCTGCCTTGCTGCTCGTACGTCGTGGGATCGTGGATCTGAAAGAAGAGTTCCAGCAGTGAGCGAAAGCTCAGGACGGCCGGGTCGAAGACCACTTCCACAGCCTCCGCGTGACCATGATGATCATCATAGGTCGGGTCCGCCGTCTCCCCGCCGATGTATCCGACGCGTGTCGAAATGACCCCCCGTTCTCGGCGCAGCAGATCCTCCATGCCCCAAAAGCAGCCGCCGGCGAGTATCGCTCGCTCCGTACGGCTCGCCCCGCCTCGGGCAACACCGTCGCTCACAGACCGCTCGCTTCCTGATCGATCATGGTGCTCCTCGCCGGATGCCATGGTCATGCGACCGACTGTGAGGTGGGATCGCGGCTGGGCGCATCGACGAGCTCGGTTTGCACATCGGATCCGCGAATGAGCGTCAGATCGACAGGGCAGCGATCGGCGATCTCGAGTATCCTAGCGCGCTGTTCGTCATCGAGAGGGCCGTCGAGGATGATCGTGCGCGTGAACCTGTCCGGCGGCATCATGTCCGCCACCTTCTTGTGCTCCACCCTCGTGCTCGCCCGTTCAAGCGGAAAGCCCTTCCGGTTCGCATAGAGGCGCATCGTCATCACGGTGCAGGCAGCAAGACCTGCCGAGACCAGCTCATATGGCGACAGACCGCTCCCCAGTCCGCCGACCGAGGCTGGCTCGTCCGAGTAGATCGTATGCTCGCCGCTGCGGACCTTGAGCTGGAACTTGCCTGCCAGCGTTTCGATGGCCTCGACCCCGCCCGCGGCCTCAACCTGCGGAAGCTCGGCTACGAGGGGCGGCAGGTAGCGGTTCGCCCAGCTTGCCACCATCGCTGAAGCGAAGTTCGCGTCGGCCGCATCGGCGAGGAGATGATCGGCCATATCGAGCGACACGAAGCTCTTCGGATGGCGAGCAGCGACGAAGATGCGCGACGCATGCTCGATCCCGACCACCTGATCAACGGGGGAGTGCAGAACGAGCAGGGGGCGACGCAGGGCAGCGACCGTCTTCTCCACGTCCACCTCCTCGACGGCGTCGATGAAGCTGCGACGAATGAGAAAGGGCCGGCCGGCTATTTCGACTGATGCTTCTCCATCGCGCCTGACCGTGTCGAGATCGCTGGCCTTGAAGACCTTCAGGATATGCTGGAGCTCCGCCGGAGCGCCGATGGTCGCCACGGCGACGATATCCGGCAGATCAGCCGCAGCCACCAATGCGGCAGTTCCACCGAGGCTATGCCCAATGAGGAGGGAAGGGGTCATTCCCGCGGCCGTCATCGCGTTCGCTGCGGATTTGAGATCCGTGACGTCCGAGGCAAAACTGACTGCCTCGCCTTGGCCGCCACCTATCCCGGTGCCAGCAAAGTCGAATCGCAGGACGCCGATGCCCGCCCGCGAAAGCGCACGGGATATATGGACAGCCGCTCGGCTGTCTTTCCCACACGTGAAGCAATGGGCGAAGATTGCCCATCCACGGGGCGTCCCTTCCGGCGACTCCAGGAGCCCGGAGAGAAGCCTGCCCTCTTCGTTTTCGAACGTGAACGATCTGCCCGGCACGTCGATACCTCCCGTCATATCAGGGCGCTGATCGACGATCTCTGCCAGCCCGCGAGAGGGGCATCGCCACCGCCTCGCGTTTCATTGGGCCGCACAGCATCGGGCATCGGCACCTATCACCACAGGACATGCTTTTTATATGCGTCACGCATATAGACAAGCCCTAACCCAAAAACTATATGCGTCACGCATACTTTTCCAAAGCGGCCGGTCCAGGTCGGCGCTGCGGGAAAGCGTGTTGCAGACACATGGGCCGAAGGGTGATGGAACTCAATCAGGTCAGCTATTTCATTAATTTGGCTGAGACGCTGAATTTCACCGAGGCAGCTCGGCTGAGCGGCGTGTCTCAGCCAAGCCTGACCCGCGCCATCCGTCGCCTGGAAGAGGAACTCGGCGGTGCGCTGATCCATCGTGACGGAAAGAACAGCCGTCTCACGGGGCTGGGCCAGGATGTCGAGGCAGAATTCCGGCGGATGCTCCTGGCGTTGAGGAGCGTGCGCGATCATTCCGAGAACTGGACGATGGGGCGGCACCGCGTCCTGGACATCGCCGTGGCGCCTACCGTCGGACCCAAGGCGTTCGCAGCTTTCTTCGAAGTTGCCTTGGACAAGGTGCCGTCGATCGAGATCAGGCTGCATTCGCTTCAATCGAGCGAAGACACGTCGGAGGTCTTGTCCGGCAAGTACCACGCTTGCATTCTGCCGCGTGAAACTCGCCCGGATCGCAAGCTCGATGTCCGCACCCTCTTTCGAGAGCGGTTCGTGCTCGCCTGCGCGGTCGAGCATCCGTTGGCCACGGTGGACGTCGTTCGTGGAGAGGACTTGTCGAGATATCCCTTGGTCGATCGTCTGAAGTGTGAGTTTCGTGATCAGATACTGGAGCATTTTGCACGACGCGACGTGGTGATGCGTCCGCGCTTCCGTGCAGAACGGGAAGACTGGGTTCACCGCATCGTCGCCGAAGGTCGCGCGATATGCATCGTGCCGGAACGATCGGCCGCAGAAACCGGTCTGGTCACGCGACCGATCGAAGGGTTCACCCTGGAAAGAGAGGTGGTGATCGCAACGGTTTCCGGTTCGACGGCTCCGGTCGAAATCCGGAAGGTCGCGCAGCTCGCGGCCCGACATGTGTGGCAGTGAGCCACGCGGAGCAAAGCGTCAAAGCTATGGAAACTATGCTTACAGCGTATTGGATAAGTGATGTCGTCACTGCGATAGTTGATGTGACGACAGATCAGTCAAGCTGAACATAGTGCGCCTGGCCCTCTAGACTTAGCATTGGAGATCGGATCATGAAGTTTGAGAAGACACAGGCGGCAATTGACCGCCTCACTCCCGAGCAGCGTCGCATTACCCAGGAGCACGGCACCGAGCGGGCCTTCACTGGCGAGTATAACGACAATAAGGAGCCGGGCATCTACGTTGACATCGTTTCGGGCGAGCCGCTTTTTGCTTCGACCGATAAGTTCGACTCGCGCTCCGGCTGGCCGAGCTTCACCAAGCCGATCGTTCCGGCGCACGTCAACGAAGTGCGAGACAGCTCGCATGGAATGGTGCGGACGGAAGTTCGGTCGGTGCATGGCGACAGCCATCTTGGCCACGTCTTCCCGGATGGCCCCGCCGACCGGGGCGGCCTGCGCTATTGCATCAACTCGGCAGCGCTCCGCTTCATCCCGCGCGATGAGATGGAGGCGGAAGGCTACGGCGAATATCTCGACCAGATAGAGGAGGCTTAACATGCAACAGCGCGCTGTTCTCGCCGGCGGATGCTTTTGGGGCATGCAGGATCTGATCCGCAAGAAACCCGGCATCATCTCGACCCGCGTGGGCTATACCGGCGGCGACGTCCCCAACGCCACCTATCGCAACCATGGCACGCATGCCGAGGGGATCGAGATCGTCTTCGACCCAGAGGTGACGAGCTATCGAAACATCCTGGAATACTTCTTCCAGATCCACGATCCGACCACGAGGGACCGTCAGGGCAACGATCGCGGGCTCTCCTACCGTTCAGGCATCTACTACGTCGACGAGGAGCAAAAGCGCGTCGCCGAAGATACGATCGCCGACGTGGATGCATCGGGCTTGTGGAACGGCAAGGTCGTCACCGAGGTCAAGCCCGTTGGCGATTTCTGGGAAGCCGAGCCGGAGCATCAGGACTATCTCGAGAAGCGTCCGGGTGGCTACACCTGTCACTTCGAGCGAAAAGACTGGGTGCTTCCGAAGCGCCAGAATGACGGCGATGCGCAAGCCGCGGTCGCTGCCCGAGCGGAATAGGCCGCAGCCCTCACGCGCCATCGCCGACTGAGGCCGCATACTTCGTGACCGCATCGCCGTGCGATGCGGTCCTCGAATTGAAGCCTGACCGGCACCTATTCGGACCAAGCCTGCCCCGAGGATCGCAGCCGTATGCCAGAACTCTCCTCGTTCCCCATCGCGCGGCGATGGCCAGCGGCACATCCAGACCGGGTGCAGCTTTACGCGGCACCGACGCCGAACGGCGTGAAGGTCTCGATCATGCTCGAGGAGACCGGGCTCGCCTACGAGCCGCATTTCGTTGATATCTCCAAGAACGAGTCAAAGGACCCGGCCTTCGTATCGCTCAATCCGAACGGCCGAATACCGGCGATCATCGACCCCCACGGCCCGGGCGGCACGCCGATCGGCGTTTGGGAGTCCGGAGCCATTCTGGTCTATCTGGCGGAGAAGACCGGCCAGTTCATCCCGATCGCTCCGGCTGCGCGCTACGAGACGCTGAGTTGGGTATTCTTCCAGATGTCGGCGATCGGGCCCATGTTCGGTCAGTTGGGCTTCTTCCTGCGATGGGGCGGCAAGGACTTCGAGGACAAGCGCCCTCAGCAGCGCTTCGCGGATGAGTCCGAGCGACTGCTCGAGATCCTCGATCGCCGGCTGGATGACCGCGACTGGATCGTTGGCGAATACTCGATCGCTGACATTGCGACGCTCGGCTGGGTGAACGCGCTCGTCACAACATATAACGCCGGCGACCTTCTCGGACTTAGCGATTTCTCGAACATAGAGGCCTGGCTCGAGCGCGGTCTCGCGCGGCCGGCGGTGAAGCGCGGGCTGCTCGTTCCGGCCAGAACCGCATGAGCGTCATCGCCAGCTATTACTACAACGAAGGAAAGCGCGTACGAGAAGTCGCGATCGACGAATGTGTCGCGCTGGATAAGAGCCGTTCGGGCTTTTGCTGGATAGGATTGAGTGAACCGACGACGGGCGAACTCCGTTCGCTTCAGGAAACCTACGGCCTGCATCCATTGGCCATCGACAACGCGATGCACCCGCAATGTCCTCCAAAACTCGAGGTCTACAACGACGAGCTATACGTGGTCGCCAAAACGGCCGAACTGGACGGCGACCGCATCCGTTACGGCAAGACGGCCATCTTCATGGGCCACAATCATCTCATCACCGTGCGACACGGCACGCCTGGCGCCTTGGGGAATCTCCGGGAGCAGCTTGAAGCCTCGCCGACGCTGTTCGGCAAAGGCGTCGATTACGTCCTGCACGCGATCCTGCACCGCATCGTCGATCAGTACCTCCCGATCTTCGAGATGATCGAGGACGACGTTCTGGCCATGGAGCGCAAATCGCTGGACGACTTCCTCGGCCGCAAGGAAGTCGCTCGCATCTTCGGCCTGAGGTGCGAGCTGACAAGATTCCAGCGGACCCTGGGCGCGATGGCGGAGCTCGTGCGCAAGCTCGTCCGCGGGCACTTCCCCTGCATCAGCACCGAGGTCCGGCCGTACTTCAACGATGTCGCGGATCATGTCTCGCGAGTGCAGACCATGGTCGACGGCCTCCTGCAGGTCCTGTCGTCCGTTTTCGAGTTCAGCAGCCTGCTGGAAGCGCAGCGGACCGGGGTTATCACCCGTCAACTCGCAGCTTGGGCGGCGATCCTCGCCGTACCGACGGCGATAGCCGGAATCTACGGCATGAACTTCAAGCACATGCCCGAACTGGACACCGCCTATGGCTATTTCGTCGTGCTTGGGGTGATGACGTTGTTCTGCGTCTTCCTGTTCCTGCGCTTCAAAAAGGTGAAATGGCTGTGAGCGCCGCTCAAGCACGTTCCTTCACCTGCGCTCGCTGCCAAGGTGCGGCGCACGCTCACGCGATCCGGATCATAAAAGAGGCAAAGGTGCACTCATGAATTCTCAGGTCTCCGACGTTTTGGAAGCCGTGCAGTCATTCGTCGCGAAGGGCTACGATCGGGAGTATCGCGTGAAGGAAGGACGCCTGGTCGATCTCGAGCTCGGATCGACCCTGGATGCCTGCGCGATTCAGGTAGATGCCGCACTGCGTCTGGAAAGTGGCGACGATGCCGAAGACGCCTCCAACATTTACGCGATCACCGATCCCGCAACCCAGCACAAGGGGTTGCTGATCGATGCCTTCGATGTCTTCGACGAAATCTGCTACCGCGATCTGGCCGAACGTCTTTCAGAGCAGCGCGAAACGATGCCGGCAGGCGATGAAGATGTGCCGAGCAAGCACGGTCTACGCAAGGTCTACAAGGCCGAGTTCGACAGCGATCCCGAGCGATACGTCTTGCGCGAAGGCTTTCCGGATTTCCCTGCCTGCCCCTTCGGCGGCGCCTTCAGCATCCTAGGTTTCGACACCGCAGAGCAAACCTACGTATGGCTGGTCACGAGCATCATTCGTGACCCGCGCCTCATCCGCATCCCGTACCAGGGCGAAGATGTCGTCACAGACGAGTAGCGGACTTGGTGCGGCGAGCAGCTCGCTGCTCTCTTCGGTCTACGCAAGCGAAATCAAACGAGGTTGTCATGCATTGGAACAAGGATCACGTTCGAGACACGATGCTCTCGCTTGAAACGGCTGCCTTGCAAAGCGCTCGCGAGAAGTATCTGGATTATGTTTCCACCGCGCGGCTCGATCGAAGCGAGCCAATCGAGAACGACGAACAGGCCCAGGCCGAAGTCGCGAGCGATTTTGCGGAAGCGCTCGATGACACGCTCGACGATTACGCCGATAAGCTCGACAAGCTCAGGACGATCTGAGGTGGTCCCGCCTTCTTGGACAGTTTGGCGGCTGAGTTAAGCTAAACCCGGTTGTCGTTCATGCCGCCTGCTTGATCATCAGATCATGGGGGGCATGCCCCCCATGATCTGATTGCCCGTTCCGTCGATAGGCCTCGGCCGGCGTTCTGCCGGCAAGGCTCGAGTGCGGACGCTGGGTGTTGTAATAGGTAATCCATCGAGCAAGACCAGCCTTCAGCTCCGAACCGGTCTCGAAGGCATGGAGGTAGACGCATTCGTACTTCAGGGAGCGCCAGAGTCGCTCGATGAAGACGTTGTCCAGGGAGTGTCAGGAATTCTGTGCGGGAGGCCGTTATCGTCATCAGATGACGAACCGCTCGCCGAAGATGACGGCGAACTGGGTCTTTGCCTCCGAC
>NZ_JAVDUC010000019.1:0-52357 GCF_031456125.1 Sphingomonas sp. BE138 | reverse complement strand
GTCGCGCTCGCTACGCCTCGCCCGGTGCGACGATCGACGAGGCACGCCCGACCTCCCGGCACGGCTCGCTGGCGGGCGTGGCGATGCCTGCGCATTGCCGACGCGACCCCTGCGCCTCGCACCGTGCCGGTCGGCATGATGCCCGATACCGGCACGGCTCGCTCGCGGCACGGCAATGCCGTCGCATTGCCGGTGCCGGCTACGCCTCGCACGCGCCGGTCGGCACCACCATGGCAGCGTCGCACCGGCTCGCTCGCATCGCGGCCACGCCGTCGCGTGTCGCGCTCGCTACGCCTCGCCCGGTGCGACGATCGACGAGGCACGCCCGACCTCCCGGCACGGCTCGCTGGCGGGCGTGGCGATGCCTGCGCATCGCCGACGCGACCGCTGCGCCTCGCACCGTGCCGGTCGGCATGATGCCCGATCCCGGCACGGCTCGCTCGCGGCACGGCAATGCCGTCGCATTGCCGGTGCCAGCTACGCCTCGCGCGCGCCGGATCGGCGCCCATGACACCGACGCACCGGCTCGCTCGCATCGCGGCCACGCCGTCGCGTGTCGCGCTCGCTACGCCTCGGCCGGTGCGACGATCGACGGGGCACGCCCGGCCTCCCGGCACGGCTCGCTGGCGGGCGTGGCGATGCCTGCGCATCGCCCACGCGACCGCTGCGCCTCGCACCGTGCCGGGCGGCTTGATGCCCGATCCCGGCACGGCTCGCTCGCGGCACGGCAATGCCGTCGCATTGCCGGTGCCGGCTACGCCTCGCGCGCGCCATCGTGTCGTGACCCATTCTCTCAGCTTCGCCCGATGCGCAGCGTCCGTGACCGATCCTTCGGATCGGAAGGAGAGAGTGAGTGAGGTCATGAGCTTCAAGGGAGACCAGCCATGTCCATCACCTTCGCATTGAACGTCGTCGCCGCCTCGATAGCGAAACCGGCCACGATCACCGCCCGCCAGCTTGCCGCGTTCCGGGCGTTCGCACGAGCGCGCGGTGAACTCCTCGACATCGAAGACGACGACCCGATCCTTGCCTGCTCGTTCGAGGCTCGCGTGTGCCCATGGGCGTTGGCCAGCATCTGCGCGATCTTCGATCATGACGAGGCGGTCATCGCCGTTGTCGAAGAGGCTCAGTTTCGCGGCCTCAACATCCGTATCTGGCAGGACGATGCCACCCGGTCCATCCGCATGGTGGTAGCCTCCACGCCGGATGGTTCGACAGAAATGAACCTTGCCAACGCCAATGCGTACGCCGTCCTCGAAACGATCGGCCTAGGGGATGACTGCTGCGGTGAGGTCGCGCTGGACGATCTCTCCAGCCGCCTCGCCGATCCGACCATCCGGGACGCGATGACCCGCTCGGGACTTCATGGCTATCTGAGCCGGCTGGATGGTCTCGCACAATGCGGCATCGAGAACGAGGAGGTACGCATGGTCTGGGGATAGCCTCCCCCCGGACCGGCGTCGGGAGGGTGTCGGCCTCGGCCGGCACCCTCTTTCATTTGCCATCCGGGCGTCAGTGCCGGAACGCCTGATGTCAGGCAGGGGAGGGCCTTCGGCTCCTCCCCTTTTTTGCCTGCATGGCATCAGCCACGCCCGGCACCTTCGGCTCACGCGGTCAGTCGCTTCTCGACCTCGCCGACGCCCAGCTTCTTCATCGCTGCGATGATCGCCTTGAACTGCTCCGGCTCGGCCTTGAGCAACCCCGACTTCTCGATGTCCTTCATCAGCTCGGTGCGGACGCGTTCGTCGTGCTGCTTGCGACGTTCGGCGAGCCGCTGTTCGTCAGCGAGTAACTGATTGCGTTCCTGTTCGATGCTCCGTGCCATGATGTCCTGCCTTGCGCTTGGAATGATGCCTCCGCAGCGATCATGCCAGCCCTCCACACGCTCGACAATCCACGGCGTCATCGACCAGCTACCCCAGCGACAGTTATCCGGTTCTGGTCCGTTCGTGACGGACCATCGGCAGGATGATGACGGCCCCTCCCTATGGTCGGGTCCGTCTCGTATGGGGTCGCGCCGCACCACCGGACTCAAGCGATATCGCCCGGTCGCAACCGGCAAGGCCCCACCGGAATCCATCGGAAAGCCGGGACGACCACCCGAGAGAACCACGACCCCTCAAAAGTCCCTATAGATTAGCACACCCTATGCGGCAGCCGCAGGTGTAGGTGGTTGAAATCGCCCGATGTATTCACTCGGATACATGTATCCGGGTGAATACGCTCTATCGAAAACCTGCTATCCCCCTGAAACGGCAGACAATTAATGCGTATTCACCCGAATACAGCTTTGTGCTTGCACGCCTGTCCGCTCCGTGCAATCTTCACGGCGCGAAACCCCCACCAGCCCCTTTAAGGGTCTGGTTTATGTCTGAATCGGATAGGATACTGACACTCCGCCTGAGCAAGGCGGACTGGGAACTCGTCGAACGTCTAGCCAAGTCGCAAGGCTATACGCGCGCCCAAGCGGCACGCTCCGCAATTGCGCTAGGCGCTCGTTTCGCTGAAGCAGGACACACTTTTAACATCACCCGAGCGGTGCTCGTTCTCGAGTACATGCAGGCAGCGATCGACGTCATCATCGCACGCGATCATGGTGACGTTGTCCCGCAGCTAAGGGCTGCCGCCAAAGAGCGCCTGGCGACCTTCCATGGGTAAGGGGGACATCCGCTTCAACGGCCAGGCAGCGACCGTCGAGCACCACTCCGCGCGTGGCCAGATCACCCGCAACTCGGGCAACTTCACGCGCGGCTCGCAGCTCCTTTCCAGCCAGTACAAGATGACATGGGCGGGCGTTCAGGTGCCCCTCTGGATCTGGCTCGGCTCGTTCCTCATCCTGCTCAACATCATGGTCTGGCTCGGCCTTGCCGAGCACGAGTTCCAGCTCGACCTGATGAAGCTCTATTCGGCCGTCTGGACATGGGTCGGCGGCAACCAGTTCAAGCCCGTCAACCTCACCCTCCCGAACGGCCTCATAACCCGGGTCCCAATCGGCTACATCCCGTACGAGCCGCACGTCGTCGATGCCTGGCGCCAGAGCGTCAAGATCGTCCTGACCAGCCTCGGCATGTCCCTCTTCGTCGCCGCCCCGCTCATCATGTGGTTCATCACCTGGGCCAACAAGCGCGGACGCGACATGCTCAAGGAGCGGCACAACCGCGGCGCCATGCTCGTGGTGCGCGACGTCCTGTTCCAGGCGGTACGAGTCCACAACAGCGAACGGTTCCAGCAGGAATGCGCCGAGCACGATCCGCCCTACGATCCCGCCAAGGTCGCCAAGGCTCCCCCGGGCAAGCGGATCGATCTCGGTATCCACGCGCCCTATACCATCGCGGGCATCCCCTATCCCTGGCGGCTCGAACAGAGCCACACCATGCTCATCGGCACCACCGGCACCGGCAAGACGACGCAGCTGCG
The DNA here is from genome assembly GCF_031456125.1 of Sphingomonas sp. BE138. Lineage (NCBI taxonomy): Bacteria > Pseudomonadati > Pseudomonadota > Alphaproteobacteria > Sphingomonadales > Sphingomonadaceae > Sphingomonas > Sphingomonas sp. BE138. The sequence goes on along the minus strand of NZ_JAVDUC010000019.1, from coordinate 48,940 downwards.
CAGCCACGTCACGCAGCTTCGCGCGCGCGGGCACCGCGCCGTCATCTTCGATCTCACCGGGGTCTTCGTCGAAACCTTCTACAACCCCGAAACCGACGTCATCCTCAACCCCATGGACGAGCGCTGCGCGCCGTGGACGCTGTTCGATGAATGCCGCAACTATGCCGACTTCGTCTCGGCCGCAGCAGCGCTCATCCCGTCCCATCCCGACGACAAGGAGCCCTTCTGGCAGAACGCGGCACGCATGCTCTTCATCGAGATGTGCCTAAAGCTGCAGGAGTCCGGCGAGGCCAACAATGCCGCCATCGCCCACCACCTGATGCAGGCCGACCTCAAGAAGATCCACGAGAAACTCGAAAACACTGTCGCGGCACCGCTCACGACCGAGAAAGCGGCGCGCATGGCGGAATCGATCCGCTCGGTTCTCAACGTCAACGGGCAGGCAATCCGCTTCCTCCCCGATCCGGTTCCGGGCGGCGCACCCGCCTTCTCGATCCGCGACTGGATCGCGACCGACAATCGTGACGGCTCGATCATGTTCATCACCGGCTCGTACAACGACCTCGAGATGACCCGCGGCCTGTTCACGCTGTGGATCGACCTGGCCGTCAACAACCTCATGCGCCTGCCCAAAACACGTGACCTGCGCACATGGTATCTCTTCGACGAAGTCCACGCGCTTCACGCCCTTCCCGGCATCGAGCATGGCCTCCAGTCGGCCCGTAACTTCGGGGGCGCGTTCGTCCTCGGCATCCACTCGTTCGACAAGCTGGTGGCAACCTACGGCCTCCAGAACGCAACCGCGTTGACCGGCCTTGCCCGTACCAAGCTGATCCTCGCCACCGCCGACCGGACGACCGCCGAGAAATGCTCGGAGTTCATCGGCAACCGCGAGGTCCGCCAGATGGATGAGGCCTACAGCTACGGCTACAACAACACCCGCGATGCCTCGACCCTGACGCCGCGCACCCAGATCGAGCCGCTGGTGCTGCCCGACGACATCAACAACCTGCCTTCGCTGCACGGCTTCGTGAAGTTCCCCGACGGCTTTCCGGCCGCCCGTATCGAACTCAAATACCGCTCCTATGCCGAGGTCGCACCCGGCGCTGTTCCCCGCAAGGACTTCAAGCCCACCCAATACATCCCGCCGGAGGACCGGCGGCAGCCGAACAGACGCGCGGAAGAGGGGGGTGAAGGCGGCAGGGAGCATACGCCGACGCGGCCGGTCGGCGGTGTGGAAGAGAAGGACAGGCAGGAACCGGAGACCGAGCGCCCCGAACCCCGGCGTGGGCAGAGCGAGGCGGAGAAGGCGGCGGCCACCATCGAGATCGTCAACGCGCTCCCGGTCGTGCTCGACCAGGTGACCGGCAAGGCGGTAATCACGTCGCCCAGCGGCAACGATGCCGTCCTCGCCTCCGATGCCGCCATCCCCGTTAACCCGGGAGCCATTCGCATCCCGGCCAGCGGCGCGGCGGGCCTCGATGCCACAATGGGCGGGATGGGCATGTCGCTTGTCGACGCCCGCTCCACATCCACCAGCGCCGAGCAGGCGCGCGGGGATGCCGATCGTCCCGATCCGCAGCCGGGCTTACGCCACGGTGATGTCGACCGTCACGAGGACCAGTCGATCCGCGAAATGCGCGACGGGTTCGCCACCGAGCAAGGCGCTCACCACCATCGTCATTACGGCCACGATCACGCGCCCGAGATCGACGATGACTACGGGCCGGAGATGTAGGCGATGCTCTCCGTCGCCTCCGTCAAATCCGCCTCGGGTGCCGCGTCCTATTTCGCCAAGGACGATTATTACACCGCCGAGCATTCCTCCGAGGCGACCGCCTGGGGCGGGGTGGGCGCGGATGCCGCCGGTCTCAAGGGCGAGGTCACCAAGGAGGCGTTCGAGAAGATCCTGAACGGCGAGCTGCCGTCGGGTGAAAAGGTCGGTCAGGTCGAGAACCGGCAACACGGCGTCGATCTCACCTTTTCGATGCCGAAGTCAGCCAGCATCCTCGCCTATGTCGCTGGCGACACGCGGATCCTTGCCGCGCACATGAACGCGGTCAAGGCGACCATGGGCTGGGTCGAGAAGACCTACGCCGAGGGGCGGACGTACGATCGTTCCAAGTCGGGTGACGCGGTGCGCACCGGCAACCTCGTCTATGCCATGTTCCAGCATGACACGAGCCGTGCGCTCGACCCCCAGGGTCATCTGCACGTCATCGTCGCCAACATGACCAGGATGGCGAACGGAGCCTGGCAGGCACTCCACAACGGCCAGCTGTGGAAGAACAACACCACGATCGGTTCTGCCTACCATGCCAACTTCCGCGCCGAGTTGGCGAAGATCGGCTACGAGACCCAGGTCACCGGCAAGCACGGCCAGTTCGAGATCGACGGTGTCGCCAAGAAGGTCATCGAAGCCTTCAGTCAGCGCAGTGTCGATATCCGCGCCAAGGCGGCGGAACTCGGCATCACCAACCCCAAGCAGATCGACCGTATCACCACCAACACCCGTGATGCCAAGCTTAACGTCGAGGATCGCGACGCACTGCGCGATGCCTGGCGCGAGCGCGCGGCTGCGATCGGCTTCGACGGCAAGGCGCTGGTCGAGGCGGCGCAGGCACGCACCGGCGCGGCCTCGCTCGACAGTCGCCCCGGCACCATGGAGCGCATCCGCGAAACCGTCGCGGCGATCGGGGAGGCGCTCGGCGGCATGTTCCGTCCCAACGATCCCCTCATCTCCGGCGGCATCGAGCGCCTGCGCCTGTCGCCGGTCGAGGTCCGCGCCCAGCATGCCGTGGCGTCGGCGATCCGTATCCATGCCCAGCGTGAAGCCGCCTTCGCGATCCCGCAGGTCACCAAGACCGCGCTCGATCTCGGACTGAAGGGGGTTACGGCCGAGCATGTCGATGCCCGTGTCTCCGAGCTGATCCGCGTCGAGCAGCTCATCCCGGGCAAGCAGGACCGGATCGACGGCGTCGTCACCCACGTCACCACCCCCGAAGCACTCGCGACCGAGCGGCAGATCCTCGCCGAGATCGAGCGCGGCAAGGGGCAGGTCAAACCGATCGTGTCGGCCGACACCGTCATCGACCGCCTCAATGCCGCCTCCGGTGACAAGCAGCTGAATGCCGGTCAAATGGCGGCCGCGGCCCTGGCACTCACCTCCACCGACCGCATCGTCGCGGTGCAGGGCGTGTCGGGCGCGGGTAAGTCGACCATGCTGTCGAGCGTCGCGCGCAACGTCGAGCAGCAGGGCGGCAAGGTCATCGGCATCGCGCTGATGAAGGCGACCGCCGATCGCCTCGGCGCGGAAGCCGGGATCGAGAGCCGCACCGTCTCCTCGTTCATCCACACCTATGCCCGTCATGCCCTCACCGGCCGGGGTGCGGGCTATGACGGTGCGAGGAACGAACTTGCCGGAACCGTTATCGTCCTCGACGAAGCCTCGATGGTCGGCAACGACCAGATGAAGCACCTGGTCGGCATCGCCAACGCGCTCGGCGTCTCGCGCTTCCTCATGGTCGGCGACCGCCAGCAGATCGCCGCGGTCGATGCCGGCAAGGCCTTCTCGCTCGCCCAGGCCGGCGGGATCACCATGGCACGCATGGACGAGAACCTGCGCCAGAGGACCGAGCAGCTGCGCACTGTCGCCGCGCTCTCCAACAGGGGCGCGGTCCGCGAGGCGATGGCGGTGCTCGGCGACAAGGTCATCGCCAGTCCCGAACACACCCGCACCGCGGCCGACCGCTGGCTCGGCCTCACCCCCGAACAGCGCGAGGCCACCGCGATCTTCTCCTCGGGCCGCGTCGCGCGCGGAACCATCAACCGCATGATCCAGACCGGCCTTGCCGCCGAAGGGACGATCAGGGGTGACGGCATCGAGGTGAGTGTCCTCGACAAGAGCAACATCACCCGCGAGGAGCTGCGTTACGCCCACGCCTATGAGGCGAAGCCGGGCGAGGTGAAGGTCATCGACCTCCATCATGCCATCCGCGAACTCGGGCTACCCGCCGGCACGTTCGATGTCGTCGGCGTCGATGCGAAGGGTCGTGTCCAGGTCCAGATCGGCAACCGGATTCGCACCTTCGATCCGCAGGCCATGTCGCCGCTCGACAAGACCGACGCGATGCAACTTGCGGTACGCGAGGAGATCAGGCTCCACGAGGGCGACAGGATCCGTTGGACGAAGAACGACAACACCCGCGGCCTCAACAACAACGACATCGCCCGGGTCGTCTCGGCTGACGACAAGGGCATCCGCGTCGAGTCGTCGGACGGCACCGTCCATGACTTGAAGGCGGGCGACCCGATGATGGAGCGGATCAGCCTCGCCTATGCGCTCAACGCCAATGCCGCGCAGGGCATTTCGATCGATAACGAGATCGGCGTGATGAGCCACAAGGAGAGCAACCTCTCCAACCAGCGCCTCTTCAACGTGCTGGTCACCCGTGCGCGCGACGACATGGTGCTGATCACCGACAACCGCGAGAAGCTCACCGCCGCGATCGAGCGCAACGACGGCAACAAGACCGCCGCGCTCGAAACCATCGGCGAACTCTCGATCGATCCGGGCAAGGGCGCGGGCGCGGACCATGCGGCGGGCAGCACGCGCGGCGGGGCAGGGGAGCCGTTCAACCCCAGCCTGCCACCCGACCTCGATCGCGCACCAGAGAAGATCGGCGGGGCAGCGATCGGCGATGCCGCCAGATCGACCGCGGCTGAACCCGCGCCGTCCGGCAAGATCGACATCCGCACCGACCCGTCGCTCGACCTCTCACGCTTCACGGTGCCGGTCGAGCCGAAGGGACCCGAACTTCCCTACCCTGAAAAAGACATCGGACTGGAGTTGTGACGATGCCGCTGACCCTCGAACAGGTGCTTGCCCTCAAACACGTCCATCCCTGCGACCTCGACACCCATACGCTCCACCAGTGCGTCCAGCTGATGAAGCGCGATCACGCGCTCGACTGGGGCGGCGAGACGCTGGCCATGGCGGCGATCTTCGCCCTGACGTTCCTCGTCGCACGGCCACTCGGCAAGGCACTGCGCCCGGCGACGCGCTCACCGGCGCTTCCCCGGTGAGCCTCGCCGATCGCCCGTGGATGCGTGACGAACCGCCGCGTCGCCCGATCCGGCTTCAACGGCCCCCCGCTGCCGCGATCGAGCACGAGCCGCGTGCCATCATCCCGCCAGAACGCCCCTACGCGCCTCAGTGGCTGCATCTGCAGCCTCTACCCGCCCGAAGGCGGTTGCGGCGTCTGGCGGGCCTCGCAGCGGCCCTGACGGGCATCTTCACGCTCGCCTGGGCGGTCGGCTGCGCGATCGTCGGCGCGTCGCTGCACAGCGATGCCGGCACGTTCGTTCCGCCTGCGCCGTCGGAGAGATCATGATGGGCCTTGCCTATCCCTTTCGCTTCCGCCGCGAACGCGAACCGGCGCGCGGCATGGTCACGTTCGCGCAAGGTGCCGACGTCGACGCCGGCACGCTGCTTGCCGTCCGCGCCGGCAGCGGTGACCGGCTCGTCATCGTCGGTGACGGTGACGGCTTCCTCGACCATGCCGATCAGACCCGCGACCTGATCCTCGATCCCGCGCGCGGCAACTGGGACTTCTTTGCCGATCACCCGAGCGATTACGCCCGCTCCTCGGCCATCGAGGCGTTCCTGCCGGTTCCCGGGTGGGACCGGGACACGAGCTATACCTACGCCGCGCGCTATGTGCTCAGCCGCGCGATCGAACACGCCGGCCGCGAACCCGGTGCGACGCTCGCGCAGGTCCGCGACCTCGTCTTCGCGTTGCCCGAGGATGCCGTGAGCGAGGTCGCCGGCCATGATCCGGGCGACCCCCAAGCACAGCGCTGGTCCTTCACCGTGCTGGCAACGGTTACCACGCCCCTGGCGGGAATCGTCGACCGACACCGATCGATGCCGCCGGTGTCGATCGCGCGCTGGCTCGCAGGGTCTGCCTCGACGATCCTGTTCGTGCGCAGCGCGCTGCCGCTCGCTGCCGCCTCGCGCGAGGTTCACGCGATCATCGCCTCGATCCTGGACCACGCGATGCTGTCACGCCTCGATGTCACCGGCACGCTCGTCGACGACGTCATCCACCCTGACCGCCCGGTCCTGCAATGATCGAGCACCGGACCCCGCGAGCCGTCACGATCGTGCTGGATCGAAGCGACCCGGCCGCTCGCACAATCCCTCCGGCGGAGATGACCGATGGGCATCGATGATCGCGACTACATGCGCGAGCGGTATCGCAAGCGTCAGGGGCTCGACCCAGGTGCTGTGGAGTGGAACGACAAGAAGTCGCGACGCGAGCTTCGCCGGTCCGGTTATCATAAGGCTGTTCCGCTCGGCAGCGCGGGGTGGATCTCGGGTCTTGCGGGCAAGACATCGTGGTTCGAGAAGACCCGTGGCCTCGACTACCAGAAAGGTCGCCGTCGTTCGCGCCTTCGTTCCTTTCGCAAGGACCGAACGCACCGCTACGTCGTGATCGGGCTCGCCGTCGCGATGCTACTGTATCTGGGCACTGCCGGTAGAACCTGGCTGGCTGATCGTCTCGGTAACTTTGCCCTGCCGCGCTTTGGTCAGGGCTTTCCAGCCACCGGCGCAGTCGTCGTCCCCTCCACGCTCGATCTGAAGCGTGTCAAAAGCCGGCTCACGTTGCAGGGCAGTGCCGAGAACAGCATCGTCCAGCTGATCGATGCGCGCACCGGCCTGCCGGCGCTGTCGATCTATGTCCGCGCGCACGAGCGCACCTCGCTGGCCGTGCCTATCGGCCAGTTCCGGGTGCGCCTGATCCACGGGCGCGAGTGGGTGAGCAACGCCGCCCTATTCGGCAAGGCGACCGTCCATGACGAGATCGTCGGCGTCATGCCGTTCACCCGCCGGCTCGGCCATGTCCTCGACCTGGGGCTCGGTCCCGACAGCCATCTCACCATCCGGCCCGCGACCGCAAAGCCGGTGCCGCTGACATGACGGCTGCCGGACCCTCACGCGGGTCGCGCGTCTGCGATCATCAACCGTCCGGCCGTGCAGGCGGTCGGCCACGTCACGGAGGAGACCATGGCCAACTGGGACTTTGAGGAAATGGGCGAGTTCGGCTCCGAAGCCGACGCCGATCGATGGGCGAAGCGTAACAACGTCGCCCCGCAGGACGTCCGCATCCGCCGCAAGGGGGATGGGGTCGAGCTCGAGATCCGCAGGTCGGCTCTCGGGGACAGTGGCACCAGCCACGACGACCGGCGCGACGGCCGTCGCACCGGGTTCTTCTGATCGCCAACCAAGGGGTAATGACAATGAAACCACGACCCATCGCCATCGCGCTCGCCGCGCTGGCCTTTGCCATGCCGGCTGCCGCCAGCGCCGCGCCGGCAACGCCGGTCCTCCTCGCCATGACCAGCTTCGCGGCCGAGAGCGCCGGGGCCGATGCCGCGCACCGCGCCCGGGAGAAGACCGAGCACTACCGCGCGCACAAGGGCCGGGCACACAAGGCCGACTGCAAGGATTGCGCGGATTGCGCCGACTGCAAGGACTGCGACAAGATCGCCAGGCAGGAGCCGACTCGAGAGGAACGCGCCGGCATCTGCGATCCCACCACGCACACCAAGGGAGCGTGACGCCGGTGCCCAAGCCTACAACCCTGCTCTTCATGACGGCCGCGCTCGCGGCCGTCACCCCATCCACCCTCGCTGCACAGAAGCTGGGGCAGGGCGGCACCGGCGTCGATGAGGCGTCCGAGCTGCCGCAATGCCCGATCCCGCTCGGCGTCGCCGCGCTGGTCGAGGAGAAGACCGCCAACCCGACCGACAGCCTGTCGCCGCAGCTTCAGGCGCTGATGCGCATGGCGGAGATGCAGAACGGCGGATCAACCGCCCGCGTCGACCCGCTTCCGCTCGTGAAGCTGATGATCGCCCGGTCCAACTGCTTCCGCGTTGCCGACCGCGGTGATGCCTTCACCGCGCTGGAACGTGAGCGCGCGATTCAGGGCAACGCCGCCCCCCGCGCCGTCACCAAGGCGGACTACCTCCTGCAGGTGCAGGTCGTCTATTCCGACAGCAAGGCACGCGAATCCGGGGGCGGTCTCGGCGGCATGTTCGGAGGCGCGGTCGGCCTCAAGTCCAAGACGATGGAGAGCCAGGTGCTGCTCACCCTCGTCGACGTGAACACCGGCATCCAGGAAGCCGTCGCCAGCGGCTCGGCGCGCAAGAAGGATGTGGGCGTCGTGGGCGGCGGTCTGCTTCTCGGGCTCGGCGTGGGTGCGCTCGGCGGCACCTATGCCTCGACCGACATCGGCAAGATCACCAGCCTTGCCATGCTCGATGCGTTCCGCAAGCTCATCGGCGATGCGCGACCACGGCTCGAGGCGAAGCTCGTTCCGGCGAAGCCGCCCGCGCTGACCCCGCCGGCGTCCGCGCCGGTGCCGCCTGCCGGATCGGCTGCGACCGCCCCGACCGTCCAGCGGCACATGGTACCGAACGTGCCCTGGTCGACCGACCCACAACCGCCCAAGCCGCGCTGACGGGGCAACAGGATGATCTGTCGCAAATCGACCCGCGCGGCCGACTATGCCCTGGCAAGCGAGGTGGTGAAATCGGCCGAGTTCGCCGCCTTGCCCGCTGCCGTCCAGAAGGAGATCAGAAACCACCGCAGCGGGCTCTGGGGCGAGAAGGACACCGCCTTCATCCTCGATCGCGAGTTCGGGGGCGCCGACAACGACCGCCATGCCGTCATCCACAACCTGCGCCTGCCCGACGGCAACGGCAGCTTCGCGCAGTTCGACCACATCGTCCTGTCGCGCTACTCGCGGACTGCCGCGATCTTCGAGTCCAAGAACTACGCTGGAAAGATTTCGAAGAACGCTCAGGACGAGTGGCATGTCTGGTACGAGGGCCAGCGCCGGCCGGTCGACATCCCCAATCCGGTCTCCCAGGTACGCCGCCAGCGGATCGTGCTCGAAGCCTGGCTCAGGGCCAAAGGGCATACCAAGGCGTTCGAGGCCATCGCCGTCTTCGTGATCGTCCCCCCGACAGCTCGGATCGACCGCAAGGCGATCCCCGGTGACGAGCGCATCTTCAAGTCCGACAACCTCGTTGCCGCGTGGACGCCGTTTGGGGGGACGACGCGCCTCAGCCGTCTATTTTCGGCCGGCGTATCGGGCATGCACATGCTGGGGATCGCACGCCAGCTCATCGCCGACCATGTGCCCGAACCCAACATCTACGCCCGGCTCGGGATCGACGCAGGCGAGGAAGAGGAAGCGGTGGTCGAGGGCGAAACGCAATCGGCCGCCGCGCCGGAGCCGGTGCCGATGCAGGAGCCGGAAGGGGGCGACGCGGACGATGAGCCGCTGCCCGACACCGGGCCGCAGGCGCATGTCGTGCCCGCACCTGACACGCAGGCAATCGAGACGATCGAACCGATTACGCTGCCCGCGCCCGAGGAGGCTTCACCGGCTACGAAACGAGGGCGAAAGGCAAGCGCGCCGCTTCCGGTCTGTGCCGGCATCACCGAGCGAACGCTGCCCGATGGACGCATCGCCTTCCGCGCTTCGCCCGACGATTCCATCGGCAAGGAGGCGCTTTCCTCGCTGTGCAAGGGAAAAGCAGTGTGGAATCCCATGTTCTCCAACTGGCTCTGCCTGCCCGACATCGCCGGCGAGATACGGGCCGGACTGCCGGACGCGATCCGCGAGGTGCAAATGCCATGAACATGATGGGCAGCTTCGGGCGGACGCGGTGCCCTTATTGCCGGCACCCGATGATGCCGTGGGAGCCGGGTCACCGCATCCACCACTGCGAGCGCTGCCGGCGCGCGCTCGTCATCTACCGCTTCATCTCCCAGCCCCGGACATGGCGCATCGCGCCCGTCGTCATCGCGGTGCACGCGATTACCGCGATCATGCTGATCGTCGGTGTCGCGGCGGTAGCGCTGCTTGGCCTTTCCCTTGGCTGGCTGGCGTTCGCGATCGCCGTTCCGGTTGCGGTGTTCAGCGCCAGCGACATCGCGGATGGCTGGCTCTCGTGGCGGACCGGGATCGGGCTCTTTCTTCTGAAGCTGAGGCAGGGGCGGGTGGCCCGCGTCCTCGGCATCATCAGGATCGCGTTCGGGCTGGCCGGCTGCGCCGTGGTGATCATCGGCTTGCTGGCGCTGGGCGAGTTGCAGCGTCCATCGCTCAGCGTTCCACCCCCAGCTGCTGCCCGCAGTACCGCCCGATGATCCCGTTCTGCCTCATCCTCGGCGACAGCACCGCGATCGGCACCGCTTCGGCCTTGGCGACGCAAGGCATCCGCTGCGAGGTCCATGCCCGCGTCGGTGCGGGCTCGGGCGAGATCGCCCGCGATCCTCGACCGCGCCCTCCGGCCCCTTCAGCCCTCATCGCGCTCGGATCCAACGACCCGCTCAACCCGGCTCTGGCACGTAACCTGACGATGCTGCGCAGCCGGACGACAGCCTTCCGCGTCACCTGGCTCGCGCCCTACGATGCCCGCGCCGCGCGCGTCGTGGCGACAGTTGCGCGGGCCTTCGGCGACAGCGTCATCCAGCTGGCCGCCATCCCCAGCGCCGATGGCGTGCATCCCACAAGCTACCGCATGATCGCGGCCGCGCTGCGATGGAAAGATGTTGCCGAAAACCGGCAACCTCTTTCCGTAGTGTTCGCGCAGCGATCGGCCACCTCAGCACCGCTCCCGCACCCCGCGCCCGTGACCCGCAAGGCCGTCGTCCTGATCATGAAGTGATTGTGTCCATTGCCGTCCCGGTCGACGCGGGACTGGAACACCATGGCAACAATGGTCTAGCAAGAGGCATGGATCATCGCATCATCCACACTTGCGGGCATGAGCAGTCGCATCACCTGACAGGGTTCGACAGCCAGCAGCAGCGGCGTGCCGACTGGCTGAAGACAACGCTTTGCGCCTCGTGCTATCGCGCGGAAAAGGCGGCCGAGAGCGAGCGCGCCCTGACCAAGGCGCAAGGCGCGATCGCGCACCTGACGCTTGTTCCGCTGACCGGGTCCGAGCGGCAGGTTAGCTGGGCCACCGCGATCCGGGCGCAGCGGATCGCCATGCTCCGCACCGCCTGTTCGTTTACCTCGGCCGAGACCGGCGCCGCGCTCCTCGGGATCGCCGATGCGAAATGGTGGATCGATCAACGCGAGCTCACGGACGAGCAGTTGCTCGAACGTGCCGGCGCGACGCCGCTCACGGCACGATAGATCAGCCCAAAGCGTTGCTCCTCTTCGATACAAAGGAGAACGGCTACATGGGTATCCTCGACAGCATCACCGGCGCTGCCGGCGGTTTCGACATCAACGAGCTGGCCACCAGGGTCGGTTTCACCCCCGAACAGGTCCAGCAGGTGATCGCCGCGCTTGGCCAACAGCAGGCACAGCCTGGTGATACGGCTGAAGGCACCGCCAATCAGACCGGCCTGCCGCTCGACAAGATCCAGGCGTTGCTTGCTCAGATCGGTGGAGAAGGCGCACTCGGCAAACTGGGTGGCGTACTCGGCGGTCTCGGCCGGTGACAGGGCAAGGGCGGCGTTGTGCCGCCCTTCCTCTTACCCGGTAACTCTGGAGCTACTCGCTCCCCAGATGCGCCTTGGCAGCTGCCAGTCCACCGTCCCCGCCGCTGCGCCGATCGGTCTTCGTGGCCGGGTCTGACGGCCCCGATGCCTTCCCGGTCCCCTTCTTCGACGGACCCGTCTTGCGACCGAGCCCGAGCGTCTTGGCCAGCGCCCGGCGTGCCTCGCTGTATTCGGGCGCGACCATCGGATAGTCGGACTTCAGATTGTAGCGCGCTCGGTACTCGTCGGCGGTCAAGCCATGGCCCGCCAGATGGCGACGCAGGGTCTTGTAGGGCTTGCCGTCGATCATGCTGATGATGGCGTCGGGCCTGGCGAGCGACTTACGCACGCTGACCGCCCGCGTATAGCCCGACCCTGCCTCTTCGGTCGTCGCGGCCGGCATCGGGTCGACGAGCCTTGAGACCACATCGTACATCGCACGCAGGAACGCCGGTACGTCCTCGCTGCCGGCACGGGTATGTGGATTGCCGAGCCACGCGACCGTCAGTTCGGTCGCCAGCTCCAGGGTGTTGTTGTCATCGCTCAACGTCAACGTCCTTCGCCGTCCTTGAGCGAACCATGGTAATGCCTGGTGAGCCACTGCCAAGGGCATGGCACGGCGCGGACGCTAACAAGTGACCCCCTACCGCGCGACCGGCACCTGATCGATCCGCGTCGTCCATGACGGGCTTTTGAAGGCGCGCTTCGTGTCATAGGGTTTGTCGCCGAACCCTTCGGAGGCGAGCCGCAACGTATGGCGCCCGAAACGCCCGTTGAGCCCGTCGATCGCCGCCAGAAGGGCAGGGGAGCGCGGGTCGGGGACCGCGAAGAGGTCAGCCTGATGCGCGCTCGCCGGCTCCAGCCCCTCCAGCATCACCCCGCACTTCGTATATACCGCCCCTGCCTCGAACATCGCATCGGCCATCCTTCCGGCCATCCCGGCGATCACGCGCGGGTCGTTGGTCGCCGGCGACAGTCGCCCGATCCGCGATGCCGACGGCGCGTTCGGCTTGTACCGGCTGCCGTGCGCGAAGGCGATGAGCCTGGTCGCGGTTAGTCGCTGGTCACGGATCTTCTCGGCCGCGCGCACCGCCCGGCGAACCATCGCCTCGCGCAGCGCCGACGGATCGCTGACCGGCTCGCCGAAGCACCGTGTCACCGCCGTCGCCTTGGACGGTGCCGGCTCGGGCTCGAAGTCGATGCACTCGATGCCGTTCAGTTCGCGCACCAGCCGTTCGAGCACGACCGTGCCGACATCGCGCGCGACCTCGGGGGGAAGGGCGGCGAGATCGGCCGTCGTGCGCACGCCCAGCGGGCGCAGCCGCTCGGTCATCGCGCGCGCGATGCCCCAGACCTCCTCGACCGGCCATTCCGCGAACAGGCGTCGGCGCAGCTCGAGATCATGCAGATCGATCACGCCCCCCCAGACCTTCTCCGATGCCTTGGCGAGCGCGTTGGCGACCTTGCTCAGCGTCCTGGTCGGGCCGAGCCCGATCCGGATCGGCAGGCCGGTCGAGCGCAGCACCGCGGCACAGATGCGCCGCGCGGTCGCGACATCGCCCATCCCGTTCGGCAGCACCGGCAGTTTGAAGAAGCTCTCGTCGATCGAGTAGATCTCGATCGTATCGCTGAACTCGGCGAGGACCGCGTTGAAGCGGTTATTCATATTGGCGTAGGTCTCATACGCGGACGAGCGGACGATCACGCCGTGTCGCTTGACGATATCGCGGATCCTGAACATCGGCGCGCCCATCTTGATGTGAAGCGCCTTGGCTTCCTCGGAACGGGCAATGGCACAGCCATCACCGTTCGAGAGGATGATGACGGGCCGACCTCGCAGCGACGGATCGAACACCCGCTCGCACGAGACGTAGAAATTGGCGACGTCGGCGATCGCGTGCATCGTTCACGCCGCCAGGTTGCGGACGCTGGCGCGCACCACGCCCCACACTTCGACCGTTTCGTCCGCGACGACGGCTTCGTAGACCATCCGGGCGTTACGCGCTTCGAGCACCGGCTTGCCCTCGCGCCAGACGAGTTGCCGGATGACGAACCCGCCCTCCACGACCGCAATGACGATGCGCCCGTTGGTGGGTGTCACATCGCGATCGACCACCACCACATCGTCATCGTAGATGCCGGCATCGGTCATCGATTGTCCGCTGACGCGAAACACGAAGCTGGCGGCGCGATCGAGCCGGAGCAGCTCGACGAGATTAATCGCGGTTTCTTCCCAGTCCTGGGCGGGCGAGGGAAAACCCGCTCCTGCCGCGCTCACGACCTTCAGCCGCAGGTCGGCCGGCACCTCGGCAATGGGAATCGGGCGACTGGCGGGGATCGATCGGGCGAGCATCCCGGCATGATAACTCGTGGAGAACAGGACGGGAACGAATATTTCCTGGCTCGGCGGGCGGCAGCTTGCCGGCGGCCGGTATCGGCGCGCCGGGCGTCGCGCCGGATGATGCACATCCCGCAACAACGCGTGCCATTCGAAGCCTGCGGGCTGAACCCGCCGCCCGTCGCCGCGTTGTGCCGCGCGTATGGCTGAACACGGAGTCCGGCCATTCAGCCGAGGAACAATCATGAAAGTATCGATGATCGTCGCAGCAGTTGCCGCCCTGACGGTGGTAGCGCCGGCAGGTGCGCAGACGACGGCGCAGACCAAGGTCAGCAACAACGCGCATGTCGATGATAACGGCGTCGTGACGCAGCAGCACAAGGTGACCCACGTCACGAAGCGCAAGACCCACCGCCCCAAGAAGGTGCTGGGCGTGAAGGTCGGGCACAAGACCGTGACCCACAAGACCGAGCGCACCACGACGACGGACAGTCAGGGTAACGCCAGCACCACCGTCAAGTCGCAGTAAGCGGTGCCTCCTTCGCCTGTAGCAGCCCCTCGGGAGCTCCCCGGCTGGTACAGGCAGATGGCGGGCACGCCCGGTCTGAATAGCAATTTCGTAGGCCGTGTTGCCGGACAGATTGCTCGCAGACCTTGATTCTAAACACATAGTTTTAGAGCGGCCGATTCCTCTTCGCTCTGCTTAGCGACATTCTCGCATGAGAATTGCTATGCTCCCTCGTCGGGTTCACCATCGACCGTCGGTGCCGAGCCTACGGGGAGGGGGCCGAACAGTGTTTCCAGCATCTCGTCCATCGTCTCGATGCGTCGAAAGTGCTTGGCCGGAACCTTGCTGTGATTGACCCGCACCGGCCGATCGCCGCCTTCTCGCCGACCTATGCGTTTCGGACTGGCGAAACCGGACAGATCGGGCAACGCTTCACCGGGAGCCCCGCCGAACCACCAGTAGGGTCCAATATCGAGGTCAAGCGTGACGCTGATCCATATCACGCATCCGCTTGGCTTCTCGGCGAGCGCCCGCCCAACGGAGACGGGCGCGGGCTTGCTGCGGATACCTGTCTTGAATTGTATATGGCGAACGATCGAACCGCGCCCCACCACAAGATCGTAGCCGTGTGCGTCGAACTCCGACCGCAGGATCTCCACGTCCGTCACTCCCCGGCGCCAAAGGGCGCGCAGCGCCTCTCCCACAAACACATGCTCGACGATGCGCTCGCGCAGGGTCGAATGATGTGAGTGCATGTCGATGCTTGCCATGACAGCGCCTTACCGGATGTTGGTCTGGTTCGTGGACATGACGCGAACGAACTTCCCGTTCTGGTCGAACAGGAGCATGGCGGAGCGGGCCGATCCCTGCCCAAGCGCATTGGTGCGTGCTCCGCGGAGCGTTAATGTCACCGACCCGATCACCCCCACTCCCAACTGTCGGTCTCGATCCCGTACTTCAACGCGAGATCGCGAACCTTGGCGACAGCTTCCAGATCCCCGCCATAATGCTCGGCGATCAGTGCGAACGCGAGATGGCCGATGTCTTCGGGTCTGATCCTGATGCCGTACTCGTAATCTCCGTCACCCTGCATCCGCTGCACGAGGGGCCCAAGATCATGGCCGGACAGCTCGATCCCGCCGCCTTCAGTCAAGGCGAGGTCGATCGAGGTCTTCTCTTCCCCTTCACGCGTGGCGATGCGCTCGGCCAGCCGGTGTTCGCTCATCGCCTATTCCGCCGCCATGGCTTTGGACGGCATGCTTTCAACAACGGCGTATCGCAGCGCCGGCAGCGCGTTCACGATCTCCATCGTCCGCATCGAGATGGCAACCACGCGGCGGAACAGCAGCAGCGGATAGGCCGGATCGCCCATTGTCTCGTTGGCGTAATCGTTCGCGTCCTTGATGATGCCGCTGGCGGTATCGGTGCGCACCGCCTGCCACTCCATCACCCATTCCAGCGCGGGTTTGCCGTTCACCACATAGTCGTAGGCGGCGAGCGGAATGTCGGTCATCGTGATCCGGGCGTTATACAGGACGGTGGTGCGATCCTTTTCGCGCCCCTTGCCACCGAAGCGCATCTTTTCCACCCGGTAGTAGGAGACTGGATCGTCGATGCTGGCGAGCCTCAGATCGCCTTGCGCGATCGTTACCGGCCACGGCTCGACCGTGTCGAAGCCCACATGCAGATCGGCCAGCTCGCGCCCGGCCGCTGCGAAGGCGTGGAAGTCGGCTGCATCGCTGACCACCGGGATGCGCGGCAATTCCTTCGCAAGGTTGTCAGCAAAGGTGGCCCGGTATTCCTGCGAGTGGAGCAGACCGTAGATGTAGTAGAACAGCTCCTCCTTGCCGATCGCGGGATCGCCATAGGCGGCGCGGAAACGCTCGATCGCGGCGTCGGAGATACCGTCGCGGCGCGGGATCGCCCCGCCGGCCTCGCTGGCGAACATCTCGCCCTGATGACCGGTGCCGGCCTGACGTGCCGCCACTTCGTCATAGAGGTACAGCGGGAAGCATTGCGAGCCGCCCATGTCGGCGACGTGGAGGCTGGGAACCACGTCCGTCATCAATGCGCCAAACGGGACCTTGCCGCCTGCGCCTGACAGGCAGATCGCGCGGTTCGGTGCCTCGCCGCCCGGAAAGAGGCGGGGCATCTGGTATACGCGCTCGTTGAAGAGGCGATCATAGTAGAGCCATTGCGGCGCAAATGGACGGTAGAGGCTTCGGGTAAACCGCTTCTCTTCGCAACTGGCGGATACTCTGCGAACGATAGCGTCTTTCAGTCCTGCCGACCAACTCATCCGCTTTGGATCGTTGTCGACGAAACCGTCGAGCGCAGCAGCACGCTCCTTGCGATCGAGTTCAGGATAAGCGGTATCGAACCTAGCAAGCTCGTCGCTGTAGAACGCGATCATTCGCTGCATGTTGGCCGCAAGCGCCGACCGACCCGGGTTGTACGCCCAGGCATCCCGACCAGTCGCTACGCCGCGGGAGTATGTCTCGAAGACCTTCACGTCCTCGACGCCGTCCTTGTCGCCCAGCGCCATCAATGCAGCGAACCCGCCGTCGCGCTGCTTGAGCCAGTCGCCATGCTCGTCGGGCACGATCTCCCGCCAGCCTTCTGCCGCATCGATCCCGCCGATGCTGCCGAAGCTCGTTATCCGGCCCAGTTTCTGGTCCTTGCTTAGATAGTCGCCAATGTCGTGGTAGAGGATGCGCCCATGTCGGGTGGCTGCAGGGTTCTTGACCAGGATCGAGATCGCCACCGGCGTTCTCGTTCCCTGCCCGAACACGTTGTCCTTCTCGCGCTGGCGTCGCTCGCCCGAGGTTCGGGCATCACCCCGCAGGTTTAAGATGTACAGGTCCGCGTATTCATCCGCCATCGAGCGACGCAGGCCGTCGGCAGAGTTACTGTCGATCCATCCGCCGTTGGTGACAAAGGCGGCAATGCCGCTCTCGCCGACCCGGTCGCTCGCCCAGCGCATCGCGCGGATGTAGCTGTTGTAGAGCCCGTTCTTGTTCCTGGCGCTGCTGCGCGCAGCATAGGTATCGCGGATACGGGCGTCGAGGGAAGGATAGGCGACGTTGGCGGCATTGTCGTTGGCCGAATCCTGCCCATCGGAATATGGCGGATTGCCGATGATGACCCGGATATCGAGCGCCTTCTGGCGGGTACGGCGCGTGGAATTGTCCGCCATCATCCCGCTGATGAGGTCGTCCTTCTCGTAGAGCTGGAACGTGTCGGTCAGGCAGATGCCGGGGAACGGCTGATACGCGCCGCCCGCGATTTCATGGTACACCGCCTCGATGTTGATCGCCGCGATATAATAGGCGAGCAGCACCAGCTCGTTGGCGTGGATCTCGCTTGCATACTTGCGCGGCAGGTCCCCAGGCGCGATCCGGCCCGATTGCAGCAGCCGGGTGATGAACGTGCCCGTGCCCACGAACGGGTCGATGATGTGGACGCCCTCGCTGCCGAGGTTCTGCCCGAACCCGGAGCGGAGCAGCTCATCGACCGAGGCGATGATGAAGTCGACGATCTCCACCGGCGTGTAGACGATGCCGAGCTTTTTGGAGAGCTTGGGGAAGGCGCTCTTGAAGAACTTGTCGTAGAGCTCGACCACGATCTTCTGCTTGGCGGTCGCATCATCGATCCCGGCAGCCCGCGCCCGCACGCTGGCGTAGAAGCGCTCGAGGCTCGCCGCCTCCTTCTCGAGATGCTGGTTGTCGAGGACGTCGAGCACGCCCTGCAGCGCCCGGCTGACGGGATTGCTGGCGGCAAAGCTGTGCCCCTCGAACAAGGCGTCGAACACCGGCCGGGTGATGAGATGCTGCGCCAGCATCTCGATCGCCTCCTCATCGCTGATCGCGTCGTTGAGGTCGTCGCGGATCTCGGCGAGGAACGCGTCGAACGCCGCCTTTTCCTCGCTGCCGGCCTTCTCGACCGCCGCCTTGATCCGGATCACATGCCGCTGCGCGATCTCGGCGACGTCGCGCGCCCATTCCTCCCAGTAGGTGCGCGTGCCGCACTTGCGCACGATCCGCGCGAGGATCGAGCGGCTGAACTCGTCCATGCGGAAGGCAAGCTGCTCGCCCGCGCCGGTGGGCGCCGGCGCATCGCCCGGCTCCTCGTCGCCGGCGCCGCCCGCTGCTCCCAGATCGAGCGCCGCCTGACCGCGCTCGGCCCGCTGCGGCAGGTTGTTGGTGACCGCGATGATCTCGATGCGGTCACCCGGATCGACGCCCAGGTCGATCTTGTTGATCGTCGCATCGAGCCGTTCGTCATGCGAGCGCAGCGCGTTGAGGATCTGCCAGACGACCCGGTACTTCTCGTTGTTGTCGAGCGCGGCTTCGGGCTCGACGCCGGCCGGCACGCCGACCGGCAGGATGACATAGCCCATCCGCTTGCCCTCGGCGCGGCGCATGACGCGCCCGACCGCCTGCACCACGTCGATCTGCGACTTTCGTGGGTGAAGGAACATGATCGCGTCGAGTGCGGGCACGTCGACGCCCTCGGAAAGGCAGCGCGCATTGGTGAGGATCCGGCACTCGTCGTCGCGGCCGGTCTCCGCCTTCAGCCACGCCAGCAGCGTGTCGCGGCTCTTGGCATTGAAGCTGCCGTCGACGTGGCGCACCTGCGTCTCGAGCGGGGGCAGCGCACTTCCGCTGCTGCCGGCCTCCTCGACCGCCTCGCGCCAGTCGTCCGCGACACGCGCGAACTCGGCCTCGATCGTCTTCGATGCGGCAATCGAGCGGGTGAACGCGATCGCGCGCCGCATCGGGAGGCCGTCACCCTCCGCCTCGCCGGCAAAGTCGCTCTTGAGCAACGCCTTGTAGCAGCCGACGATCTTGGTCGCGTCATCGAGCACCAGCTCGCTGTTCTCGTCCGACAGTCGCGCCTGGATGCCGGACGCGATGTCCGCCTCGTTCACCGCCAGCACGATGACCTTGTAGTCGGTGAGAAGCCCGTTCTGGACCGCCCAGCCGAAGTTGCGCGTGAACAGCGTCTCACCGAACAGCGCGGGATCGTCCATCGAGCACAGCACCGCGTCCGCCTCGTCGGCGACCTGGCGCACGCTGTCCCCGAACACGCGCGGCGTGGCGGTCATGTAGAGCCGCTTCGCGCCCTTGATGTAGTCGGCGTCGTGGATGCGGACGAAATGGCTTTCGTCCTCACCGGCGAGCGTCACCCCGGTTGTGCGGTGCGCCTCGTCGCAGACGATGAGATCGAACGCCGGCAGTCCGAACTGCTTTTGCGCGACGCTGATCGCGGCCAGCGACTGGTAGGTCGAGAACACCACCGTCATGCGTTCGGGGTCGGAAGCCCCCGCGCTGGCGGCAAGCCGCTCGGCGTTGGTTGTCGCCGGGATGGCGAGATCGTGCGCATCGATGTCGGCGCTGTCTTCGCGACCACGCCGGATCCCGACCTGGCTGTCCGAGCAGACCGCGAACGAGCGCAGCGGGGTCTCGCTGTCGATCGACCATTCGCGCACTGTCTGCTGCATCAGCGCGAGTGAGGGCACCAGGAACAGCACCCGCCCGCCCGGTCCCGCCATCGCCTCGGCGATCCTGAGCGCGGTAAAGGTCTTGCCCGTGCCGCAGGCCATGATGAGCTTGCCACGGTCGGCCGTGCCGAGTCCGTCGGTCACGCATTCCAGCGCCTCGCGCTGGTGCGGGCGCGGCTGCTTGCGCTCGTGGAGGCGCGTCTCGCCGGTCGCGAAGAACGCATCCCAGTCGATCCCGCTCTCGTCCATCTCCGGCAGGCCAACACGCTGGGTCGCGATCGACTGGTCGCGAAAGGTATGCTCGGCGTTCTCGGTCCAGTTGACGCCGGTGGTGTCGACGAACAGCCGGCGCGTGAAAGGCGCGCGGGCCGAGGCGGCAAGGAAGCCGTCCACGTCCTCGCGCCGGATACGGTAGCCCGCGCCATAGAACTTGCACTGCACCGCGCACCACTCACCGGGGGCGTCCGCCAGCTCGGCGACAAGGTCGATGCCGGTGTCCTTGCCAATCTCACCACGCTCGGCCGCGAACTCGGCGAAGGTCAGCACGCGCGAATAGCGACCCGCCTGGGTCGGCGCGTTGAGGAGCCAGGTGCGCGTCAGCCGCTCGAACCAGGTCCCCTTCTCGCGCTCACTGGTCGCGTCGGCCCGGTAGCGCTCGAGTATCTGCTGCAGCGTCAGCGCCATCCTGTGCCTTCTGTGTTCGTGACCTGTTTGCCCGAGAAGTAGCCGACCATCGCACGGTTCGCCACGCCTTCGACCGCCAGGCAAACGAAACCGGCCGATGCTGCATCCTGCGGTGGTCACGATCGTTTGATTGCGAGGCCACTCATCGGCTCGCCCAAAACCAGAGGAGTATTTCCGCATGTCGACGCCCAGGGATCTGAACGACCTGTACACCGATGAACTGAAGGACCTGTGGTCGGCCAACGACCAGATGCAGCGCTGCCTCAAGAAGATCGCGGGCAAGGCCACCGACAAGACGCTGAAGGACATGCTGGCGAAGTCACAGGACGGGATCAGTCAGCACACCGACGTGCTCAAGGAGCTGATCGAGGAAGCTGGCGAGAAGGTATCCAAGGAGCATTGCAAGGGCATGGAGGGGCTGGTCGCTGAGGCGGTCAAGCACACCAGCGAGGAAGCGCCGGAGAAGGGGCCGGTGCTGGATGCACAGATCATTGCCCAGTATCAGCGCATGTCGCATTACGGAATCGCGGGATTCGGCACCGCGGCCGCCTTCGCCAAGGCGCTGGGATTGAAGGACGCGAACAAGAAGCTGCGCGAGGCCACCAAGGACATCTATGGCGGCGATGAGTACATGACCCGCCTCGCTGAGACCGTGGTCAACATCGAAGCCAGGGAAGGCTAAGCGACCCGGCACGCCTGTCCTCACGGGCAGGCGTGCCTTGCTCGAAGAAAAAGGAAACGCCAACTACCCTCAAGGCCGGTAGCCGACCATGGCACGGTTCGTCACGCCCACCCGGTGCAGTCCGAAGCCGAACGCGCGCCGTCAGTAATCCAGGTTGCGGCGCTGCATCTGCTCGGCCGCGAGATCCGCGACGTAACCCATGCCGCCCGACATATCGTACACGCGGATAACCTGCTTGTCGGAGAGTTCGGACACCATCACGCGGACCGCTTCGGCATTCGCCTCGTCCAGCAGCTGTGCCGGGACGGGATCATCCCTGGTTCCTTCCGGCATCACCGGAGCCGCCCGGGACTTGCCCGATCGGACAGATCCGCAAGCTCGGTCCAGCGCTGCGCGGACCGCAACGCGCGTTCGCGGACCTTCGGCAAATCGGCTGCCTCGGCCTCCATCCGCTCCGCAGCGGCGCGCTCGCGCATCGCCAATGTCGTCTGGCTGCTCATCCTCTTCCTCCTGACCGGGCGACGCGGTCTACCACGCCGCCCGTAGCGTTACAGCGCCGCCATCAGGCCCCGTTCAACCGGTCACGCACCTGCTTGGCCGGCGCGAAGGTGATCTTGCGCTGCGCCGCGATCGTCATCGCCTCACCGCTCGCGGGATTGCGGCCCTGGCGCTCGGCGGTTTCCTTCAGCTTGAACTTGCCGACCCCGTTCAGGCTGACTTCCTCGCCCCTGGCGACCGCGGCCACGATCTCGGCGAACACCGCGTCGATGACCTTGCGCGCATCGCCCTTGTCGAGGCCATGGGTTTTCGAAAGCTGCGCGGCGAGATCGGCCGTAGACAATGCCATTTGTATCCTTCCTCTATCGTTGGACGTGGGGCGGCATCATGCCGCTTCCTGGTCGGGTGTGGCAACCTGATGCCGCATCTCGCCGTCGAACGGGCGGACCAATGCCAGAGCCTCGTCGGCGCTGCCGTCGAGCCAGGTCGTGAGATCGCGCGGGTGAAGGATCGCCGGCATCGCCTTCGGGTGCCAGGGCGCGACCATATCGTTCGGCGCCGTCGTGCAGAAGGCATAGGCGTCACCGCGCTCTGTCGGCCGCCATAGCCCTGCAAAGAACGCGATCTTCTGCCCGGAAACGGCGAACCACATCTGCTTCGGCTTGTCGTCATCACCCTTGCCGCCATCGGGATGCGGTTCGGCGAACCAGGTGAACGGCACGAGGCAACGCCGCTCCGGGCTCACGATCGACGGCTTCCACATCGAGGACGACAGGTTGCGCGCGTTGGTGACGTACTTGTCCAGCTTCGTTGCCGGATCACGCTTGCTCGCGACTTTGGTGGGAAAGCCCCATTCCATTGCTTGCGCCTCGAGCGGTCGGTTGCCTCGCGCCGATCGCCGCACGACCAGCCCGTGCCGTGCTGTCTTTTTGCCCGTCGGGAAGATCTCGCGCGGCACCGGGAAAGTCACGTCCTCCGGGTAGGGCGGCTCATAGCCGCACGCGCGCATGACGTCGGCCTGTTTGGCGGAGAGGCGGTATCTGTTGCACACGCCGCGGCTCTACCACGGCAATGCGCCCGCGATCACCAGAACTCGCGACCGCCACGATATTCGCGCCAGGCATTGTCCCATTTCGTCCCGATCTCGCCGCTCACGGGGCGCGCGCCGGCCTCGTAGGCGGCGAGGGTGTCGTCGATGTGCGGCGCGGGTGCGTGCCTCCCGAACGGCGCGATGCGGCGCTGCGTGAGATACCAGACATAAGCCAGCTCATGCTCGCTGACCGGCTCGGCCTTGCCCCACGCGACGTCCTGAAACTGGCGTTGCGCAGCGCTTCTCGGGCGGCGCTCGCGCAGGCGAAGCGCATCGTAGAATATGAGATGTTCGGCGAGCAGCCGCTCGTACCGGGCGATCGTGACCGCGTCGCCGCTCCGATCGATCTGCATGCTCTCCTCCTTGCGTGACCGGGAAGAACAAACGTGGAAAACCACTCGCCACATCCAACCGGTTCTGTTACGCTTTGGCAAGCGTTCTAACCCCGGACTACGGGATGGATCAGGAAGGAGCGGCCATGTTGGATCATGATACGGGCCGGATGGACTGGGGTGCTGCGCATTCGCCACCTACAGTGTTTCCAAGCACCTCCTATGCGGTCAATCCCGAGAATATTTTCGACGTATCAACTCCGCGAGGAAGAGAATTGATGGATGAGGTATATCCCTCAAGTCAGCGTTCGAGTCAAAATTACGAAACGCACTCTCCATTACTCTTTATGCTTATAGTCGTCGCTATGTTCGTTGGCTTCTTTATTATTCCGGGCGGTTCCTGAGCTGGTACCGCCTCGGGTCGACCGGTGCCCCGTCTTTCCACAACTCATAATGAAGATGCGGTCCGGTCGACTTGCCGGTGCTCCCAACGTGGCCAAGAACGGCACCAGCGTCGACATTGCTACCCACCGGCAGTGTCGACCGATCCTGCATGTGGAAGTATTTGCTCTGCGATCCGTCGCCGTGCTGGAGCACAACGTAATTCCCGGCTCCACCTGCCTGGAAGTCGTTCTTCACCACCCGGCCTGATGCAGGGGCGCGGATTTCGGTTCCAGCGGCCGCGGCGATATCCACGCCTCGATGATGATGGCCGGGCTGCCCAGTCACGGGATCGATCCGACCGCCCATGTTGGAGCTTAGCCTGCCGGAGATCGGCAGGATCGCGCGCTCCCCATGCGGAACTTCAAAGACATGGCTCGTACCATGACCGATCCCTAGCTTGTCACGCGCCCAGTCGCGCGCTGCTTCGACGCCTGGTAGCGTTCCTGGGATCGACGCGTCGTTCCGCTCTCGAACATGTTCCCCAAGCCCACCTGCAACCTTCCTCGAATCATCGACACCGTTTCCGATCTCGAACGCGCCACGCGTGATCCGGGCGGAGGCATTGGGGATCGCATCCCCAACCTCTCCCGCAAGATCATGATCCCGGGAGCTGTCGCGGATCGAAACGGATGGTCCTTGTGCGGCCACGCCGGCCGCACGTTGACTGCCCCATTGCTGAACGCCGGCGCCCGTCGTCGTCGCCGGTCCATGCAACGTAGTGCCGAGCTTCTCCGGTATGTCTACACCAAGTTCCTCGCGGACCGCGGATACCCGGCGGGCCATGAAGTCGCCGAGAAGGATGTCGCGGACCTGCTCCTGTTGTGGGGTGCGGGGCATGACCATCCCGGGCGTCCAACCCGACTGGCTCAGTGTCCCCGCATCGCTGAGAAGACGCTCCTGCGCATAGACGACGAACTCCTGGCTCTCGTTGCGATTGAGTGACCAACCGCGCGACGAGGCCTCACGCACATCGTTGCTGACCCGCTGGAAGGTTTCTTCAGCACGGCTTGCTTCTAGTGAGGCAGACCGAGACTCACCCACGCTGACTCCGAGCTTCTGCGACAGAGAACGAACCTCACTGTCGCCACTTGTGCTGGTTTCCCGATAAAAATCATCACGCGCAGCGCGAGCTTGGGTCGTGTTGGTCTCTCTAGTTAGATACTCCCGCAGCTCACCGTAAGCCTGGTCACCACTGATGACCCGGCCGGTGTTTTCCGACGCTATGGATGCTAGGCGTAATCCAAGCCCGGCCTTACCACTTACATCCCCAAACTTATTTTTCCAGATCTTCACTAGTGCTTCTATACCAGCATTACCATCGCCGGTTGTTTGTGATGCTCGCGCAACCTGCTGACTGTCTGCCTCACTGAGGCCAAATCGACTCGTCAGACCGTTCGACAAGCTCCTCGAAACATCCGTCATCTTGGCGACGCTGTTATTGAACCCCGATCCGGTCTCGGTCGAACTTCCACGGCGATGCTCCGCCGCGGTCAGCAGATCGGTCGCCGTCGTCGCCGTCGCGTTCCACGATTGCGAAGCGGTCTTACGCAGCGACTCCGTGTGCGACTGTCCATCGGAGAGCGCGCGGCTCATCTGGCTGTCGAACCCTGCCGATCGCGTCGGCGTGAAGGCGAGGCTCGATATACCCTGCCGGGTGTCAAACGCGTTGGTGCCGTCCGCGAAGCTGGACGTGACCCCGCCGTCCGCGTTCGTGAACGTGCCGACGGCATAGCCCGAATTGAACTTGGGCTGCGTATCCCACTTGTTGGCCTGGGTCATGCCCGACGTGAGGTTCTGGAACGAGGTATTCCCGTAGGAATAATTTCCCGTGGTCCGCTCGGTCGCCGCCTGCTCGGCCGCACCCTGCGCGGGCTGCAGCATCGAGGTTGCATGACTTGCGATCGTCATCGCACCCCTGGCCATGCCGCCTGCGATGAACGGCACGCTCATCATCAGGAAGCCGGCGAGCGTCGTGATGGACTCGTTGACGCTCGCCATCCCGTCGATGACGAGCAGCGTTGGACCCGTCGGCGAGAGCGCATGATAGAGGCTCGCGGCGCGGCCCATCACGAACATGTGCAGGATGACGTAGAGCGGCCCCCACGAGGCGAGATAGAAGAACCCCGTGGCATAGCCCTTCAGCGTCTGAACGCCGGTACGCGGAAAGAGGAAGAGCGGGAAAAGGACGGGGAACATCGCGTAAAAGACGATGGTGAGTACGATGCCGAGGAGGGGCACCCACGTCATGGCCTGTTGGGCGATGGAGGTGTAGGTGTTCTTGGCCTGTGCATCGGCGCGCTGCGCGGCATAGGCATCCCAGCCGGCATCCGAGAAACTCTCGCGCGCCGCCAGGAACGCATCGATCATCGACACCTGACGGAGGTAGGAATAGGCGTCGCTCGAGCTGCCGTGCATCTGCGCCGCGACGATCGGCAGGTCTTCCTTCAGCCGCTGCGCCGCAATCGCGTCTGCCACCCCCGGATAGGCACTCTTGGTGAACCAGGGAATGTCGTTGTCGTATTCGGCCTGCCAGGCCGCGTCCATGCGGCTGTAGGCCTCGTTGCAGGGGATGATCGTGTTCTCGGTGGTGTCGGTGCCCGTCGAGGTGATCCACCGCTGGCTGCGCGCCGGGCTGCCCAGGCCGATCGCCCTCCACAGGTCGCTGGCTTTGGTCAGCTGGTTCATCGACTTGAAGCCGAGCAGCACGTCATAGAAGGTGCATTGCTTCAGATGCTCGTCGAGGTTGGCGCGAAACACGCTGTCGGTGATCTCGAACGTGCGCGCCTTGTCCATCAGCCGTGCGCCGTAGATCATGCCGTTGGTCGACAGGTTGAGCGCGTTGGGCATGACGAACACCGTCTCGGCCGAGCGCGTCAGCCAGTCGCCGACCTGACTGGTGAACGAGGCCATGACGCCGAGCCCGAGCGGCACATTATCGACCGCCGCTGCCGGGAGCCCCGGATTGATCCGGTCGGTGACCTTTACGGTCACGGTCGGCACCATCAGCATCATGTAGATGGCGGTGGACTGGAGGAACCAGTTGAACCACGCCCGCCAGTCGAGCGAGAAGGCGACGACGCACAGCGAGTAGATGAAGCCCATCACCATCACGACCTGGATCATCGAGCGGTAGCCACCGCCCCCGCACCATGCCGCGACCGCGTTCATGACGTTGACGATGTATTCGCCACCGCCGATCGTGAAGACCTCGAGCGTGCCCATTGTCGTCGCTCCCCCTTATCCGCTTACCGCAAGCCCTGCGCCGACAGCCCGCGCCCGAAACGGAGCGAGGCGGTCAGCTGCGGGCTCATGCTGTTCTTGAGCGTCGATTCCAGGAACTGCGTCTGCTGGATGACGCGGAAGGTGTTCTGGACGTCGCCGGCCATCTTGGTGCTGCGCCGCGACAATTCGGTCTTCACGCTGTCGACCTGCTTGCGCCACGCCTCGAACTCGCCTGTGGAGACGAAGTTGGCGCCCTGCTGCGCCCGCGAGACGACATCGAGCATGCGGTCGAGCATCGACATGAGAAGGTCGATCGCGACCATCTCCGAGATCGTCGCGCGGTCGCCGTTGCCAAGCCCCATGTGCGCTGCCTCATTGACGACGAGGATCTTGTAGAGCGGGACCGAGGTCATGCCGAGCAGGCTGATCTCCTCGCCCGACAAGACGGCATTCGAGCGGATCTTGCCGCTCATGCTGTCCATCATGGTGAGCACCCGGGTGCGCAGCGCGATGTTGGTCGGGATGCTCAGCTTCTGCGAGGTCGGATTGAGACAACCCTTGTCGTCGCTGGTATCGCACGACCACACATCCGTCGGTGCGGACACGGTGCCGTCGAGCAGCGCCTGATAGGTGTCCCAGCTGGCGGGCGCGATGAAGCGGAAACCGCCCATGCTGTCGCCCTTCTTGGTCGAATCGTAGATGATCGTCCCGACCATCGTCATCAGGAACTCGGCATATTCGCGCGATGGCTTGGTCGCGCTTTTCGACATGAGCGCATACCAGGTATAATTCTTCGACTGGACAAGCTCGGCCGCATCACCACCCTTGGCCAGCGTGTCCTCGCGCTCGCCCTTGTTGGTGCAACCGTGCCGGGCCGAGGCGGCATCCGAGAAGAAGCCCTTCGATCCGCCGACCTGCTGGCAGATCGTGGAGGAAGCGCCGTCCATCTTGGGCCAGATCGCCCCGATCGCGGCCTGCGCCTGCTCGCATGAGTTCATGTTGAAGGCGTTGAGCTGCTGCGCGCGCTGGCTCATGTCCTTCATGACCCCGCCGATCTGCGCGGAGATGCTGTCGATCGCGAGCTGGAAGGCAAAGCCGATCGCGTTGTTGGCGGTCGCCTTCAACGTCGCGACCATCTCGTCGGCGTTGATGAACGAGAAGGAGCCGGCGAACAGGTCGATCCCGCCGCACCCGCCGCGCGCCGAGGGCAACGCGACGTTGACCGGGTTGATCGACTTCTGCGGAAAGCGGCTCCACAGCGAGCCACCGGAATAATAGCCCGCCGACTGGCCGTTGAAGGCGGTCGGCCCGGTCACGTTGGCGGCAGCGCCGGCGGAATTGAAGTAGCTGTTCATCTCACCGCCGACGTCCGCCATCGCCGGCTGCGCGACGAGCCCGAGCAGCGCCAGGACCATGCTCGCCTGCGCAAGGCAGGCAGCGACGAGCCTGGCGGCTCGGCGCGGGGTGAGAAGGGCGATCAGACGGTCCATCAGAAGTCACTCCCGGGCGCGACGCTGGTGAGGGTGAAGATGCGATCCATGACCTCGTCGGCCGCCATGACGCCGTAGCCGATCGGCATCGGCCGCTTGGTCACGGTATCGAACAGCACAAGGGCAGGGACCTGCTGCCCCTGCATGCCCATCGCGCGGTACTGGCCGGTATCCACGGTGAAGTTGGGGAAGGCACGGCTCGGCCCGCCGTCGAGGGAAACCGCCATGACGGTCAGCCCGAAGCGGTCGGACACGCTCTTCATGATGGGTGCGAAGACCTCACAGGCAGCGCACGCGGAGGAGAAGAAATAGAAGACGCCGTAGCGCTTCGAGATCGAGGCCATGACCCGGTTCTTGTCGGCGGTGCGCGTATCGAGCCAGGTGCGCTTGCCCAGCTGGTTGACCGGGCGCTGCAGCGTGTAGTCGAGCGTCGGGTTCTGCCAGATCGAGCGGCGCCACATGTCCGCGAACGAGGATGCCCGGTCGAGCTGCTCGCGCTGGAAGCTGATGTAGGAGGCGACGTTCTCGGGCGTCGGATCGAGGATCGCGCGCGCCTTCTTCTCGTCTAGCTCCTTGCCGATCGCCGCCAGTTGCTCGGCAGCGCTGCCCGCCGGCTGCCCGGCCTTGGGATCGCTTGCCCTCGGTTTCGGCTTCTCGCAGTAGAACCAGGTGCCAAGCTTGCGCTCGCGGCAATAGAAGTCATCGCCGTTCTGGTCGGCGACGCGCGGGTCGCTGCGTGCCCCGGCCTCCTCATCGCCGGATGCAGACACGCGGTCCGCGAGCGCGGCCGGCTCCATGGTGCCGGCGAGCGGCTCTTCGCCATAGCGCGACTGCGCGATGGCGACGGGTGGCACGAGGGCGGTCGACAGCAGCGAGGCGAGCGCGGCAAGGGTGAGAGCGGTACGCATGTCAGTCCCCATCTTTCTTCTTTGAGCGATCGTCCTCGGCGCGGCGATCGAGGTAGGCCTTGAGGGTCGAGAGCAAGGATGGCTCGCTGGCGTTGATCATCTTCATCATGTCATCGCCGAGGATCCGGAACAGTGAGCCGTAGAGCGCGATGACGATCGCTTGCGTGTGCCGGCGCGGGTAGAGCGTGTCGCCGCGGCGCAGCACATAACCGGCGCGCACCAGACGCCCGACGGTCGGCTCGAGGTTGGCAACGGTGAGCTTGCAGTCGAACCAGCCGTCCAGCGTCGGCAGAAGAAAGGTCAGCGGGTGCGGGCCGACACGCAGCAGCACGATCAGGAGCGCGAACTCCATGACGGAAAGGTCGGTGAAGCGGCGATGCCGGTCGAAGGGCGCAACATCGTTCATCAGGGTTTCTTCGCCTCGTAATAGTCCTTGATCCGCTGCTGGATCATGGTCGATGTCGCGATCTCGTCGGGCAGCTTGGCGGCGTCGGTGAACTCGGAGACGACCTCGGAAAAATCCATCACCGACAAATCGAGGCGCTGGAACTCCTCAAGCGTGAAGCCCTTGCACTTCTCGTCCTTGGGCTTGCCCCAGGGCTTGCTGATCTGGGGCCGGCCCTGCTCCTGAAGGATGCGCGTCAGCTTGGAGGCAAAGCAGCAATAGGCGTCCTTGGACGTGACGCAGATGCCCAGCACCTTGTCGGCACAGTAGGAGCCGAGCTTGTGGCAGAGGCCCTTGTCGTCCTTTTCGTCGAGCTGCTTTTCGGCCGAGCTGCACAGCCAGGGGGTGAGGAGCGGCACGCCCTTGCCCGAGCAGCAGTTGGACGCGCCGAAGATCTTCTTGTTGCAGGTCTCGCGCGTGCCGGTGAACAGGCTGAGCGCGTCGGGATTGAACTCGGCATTGGCCTGCCCCAGCACATGAAGGCCGACGACCGCATCCTTGAACTCGGTCGATGCCTCGCGCTCGATCGGCTCGCAGTCACCATTGATGCAATAGACATCGTCACCGCAGATGAACTGCTTGGGATCGCTGGCCGGCGGTGTCGGCAGCGGGCAGCGATAGACCTTCGTGGATACCTGGCACGGGCCGACCTGCGGATCGTCCAGGCACTCGTCGCGCACATGGGTGCACTTCGGATTGGCCTCGATCTCGCTGCAATCGGAACTCTGGGTGATGCGCTGGCAGGTGAACGGCCGTGACCACGCCCAGCATTGCTGGGTGACGGCGACACCGTCGACCATCCGTGTCTCGGGACCCTCGGTGCAGACCTCGGGACCGGTCGCGGTGCAGGTGGTATCGGCGATCATCGCGGGGCAGGTGCCCTCGTTACGCGTCACCGTAACCGATTTCGTTCCTTCGGTCCTGAGCCAGACGGTGCCGGTTCGATAGTTGGTATGGAGCGGGATCTCGGACGCCGGTATCTCGGCCGAGCAGGAGTAGAGCTGCGCGGTCGTCCGCATGGCGCTCAGACCCTTGCACCATTTGGCGTAGGATGCCGGGTCGTCGCCGCCCGCACCCAGTTCCACCTGCGCATCGCAGATGTGCGGCGTGGCAGCCTCGGCCCGGCAGATGCCGGCCTGCACCTTGGCCTGCATCACGGTGTTGCGCGCGAACCCGTTGCCCTCATTCTGATCGCGCACACCGTAGTAGAAATAGCGCAGCGTGTTGACGACGGATGGATCCATCCGGCCCGTGCACGTCGCCGGCGTGTCGGTGACCGTGGCGCCCTTGTTGCACGTCGCCTCGTACCAGTCGGTGCCGCTCGAGGGCGGCAGCGGCTTGCAGCTGCCGTCCGCCGAGCCCAGCGACTGGCCGTCAAGGAAGCTGTTCGGGTCCTTCTCGATGTCCTGTGCGCGGGCGATCTCGCCCGGTGCCAGCTTCACTGTCATCCGGTCGGGGTCGGTCACCATCCGCCACGCCTCGTTGCCTGCCGCTGCGGAATGGCCGGCCGCGGTCAGGGCGTCGGGATCGTCGGCATAGGCTTCGGCGGGATTGGCGCTCGCCGAATACCCCGGAACCTCGGTGAGCGGCGTCGAGGTCGGCAGGCTGGCGGCATTCTTGCGCGCCGGTGTCGCCAGCGCCTTGGCATCCGCCTTCGCCTTGGCCAGATCGCCCTTGGGAAAGACATAGGGCTGCCCCTGGGCCTGTGCCTGGGCCTCGACAGCGGCCTGTGCGCTCGCGGCATCGGGCGGGTTGGTGACCGACAAAGCGGAAGCCGCTTTCGCGCGCGCAGGAGCGATGACGGGATCGACCGGCGCAAGCGTCGGGGTCGGGGTCGGGGTCGGCGTTGCCGTCTTGGGCTCGCTGAAATAGCTGTAGTCGCCCATGTCGTAATAGCCGCCGTTGCCGCTCTGGGCCGTGGACTGCCCCCCGCTTTGTGCGAGAAGCGAGCCCGCGCTTGCGAGCGCGAGCGCGGCCGGCACAAGGAAGAGGCGCGCCCCCCGCATGGCTCAGGGCGTCCGGCCGAGATTGGCGAGCGCGGTCTTTGCGACCAGCGCGCCCGGACCGTTGGCGTCCGCGAAGGTTTGGAGCGCATAGCGAACGGTGACGTTGCCCACGATCCGGTCGAAGGGCGGCGGGGTCGTGCGGCAGCTCAGCCCGTCGCACGGCGTGAAGTCGGACGAGGAGACGACCATCGTCGGCACGGCCTCGACATCGAAGCTGCGGAACAGCCTGGGGTCGATACCGATCGAGGCGAATTGCTGGTCCTTTGTCACCACCTTCGAGATCGCGGCGATGAACGCCTTGCCCGAATTGCCGGGGAAGCCGCGGAACACGACGACGCCGCCCGCGGCCGAGGTATCGGCGATGATCTGCTTCAGGGCGGCCTCGGGCATCGAGGTCGAGACGAACACCATGAACTGCGGCGCGGTGCCGCGATTGTCCTTCATGTTGGCGGACGCAGTCTGGATCATCTCATCGAAGTCGACCGCGCCCGCCGAACCCTTGGGCAGGTTCGCCTTGTCGATTCCGCGGACCTTCTCCATCGCGACCGCGTGGACCGTCTCGGCATCGTGGCGGAACTCGTCGCCGCGCCGCGCCACCTCGTTCGACAGCGCGGCCGCATCCGCCTGCATCGTCTGCGAACGCGCGCGGACCGCATCGAGATCGAGCCCTTCGACACTCTGGCCAAGGACGGCCGCGCCGGTGCCGATCGTGAGAAGGGCGACAGCGGACAGGAGGAGGGTGCGCATGGGTCTCGTCCTCACAGCATGCAGCAGTTGCGCTTGCGCCAGAGCAGGTAGCCGAAGTCCTCGCCCCCGACGGGGTAGGCGCGGCCGGCGTCGGGCGGGAGCGTCGAGGCACCGAGCGGCGAACAGGCGTATTTCCCGTTCACGGTCGGCGTCGGATTGGTCATCTGGATGCGGTATTGCGACTTCTTGAGGATCGGCATGATGTATTTGTTGCACAGCGCCTTCGAGCCCGCCGTGCCCCAGGCCAGACCCTGACGGTGCATCTTGAACAGGAGACGCTCGGCCGCGAGCCGCGAGGATTGCACCGGCGAGTTATGCGCCGCGACGTTGCCGTTCATCGGGAACATCGATCCGTTGCACCCATCGCACCAGAACAGCTGGTCGAGCGACAGCTTGGCGGTCGCAGCCGCGCAATCGGCCGCGCACGCCGCGACCGCGATGGGGTTGTTGAACAAGGCGACCTCGGGGTTGATGACCGTGGTCAGCGTGTCGTCGTTCCAGAGCGGGTCGATCTCGGTGATGTAGGCGATGTCGAACGTCGTCTGCTCGAAGCACAGGAAATCGGTCAGGATCTCCATCCAGTAGAGGAGCGGATAGACGTAGTAATGCGCCTGCCAGTTGGCCGTGTTCTGCGTCGCTCCGCCGGTGATGCGGGCACCCGAATATTGCCCCTGGCCGATATCGAGCCCGGGATTGAGCCGCATGCCGCCCAGATTGGGGAAGCACCATGGCTTGGTGGTGACATCGACGAGCCGCGCAGGTTCCCAGAAGCCGATCGCGATGCCGATACGCGGGACAGGCGCGCCGCAGGCGCAGACCGGCAGCGTCGGGTTCTTGGTGTCGGGCCGCGATCCGGGCCAGACATGCGCGCCCCCGATCGAGAGCGGGAACAGGCACGACCAGCATACATCGGTGATCGGATTGACGAACTTGCCGGTGCAGTTGGACGGGACTGCACTCGCCGGTGCCGGCAGCAAGGCCAGCGCGAACGCGATACCGAGCAGCGCGATCAGGCGGCGGATCATGATGGCCGCTCCTGCGAGAGCGCCATGAACAAGGGTCCCATCCGCGCTCGCAGCGTCGCCCCGGTCGGGATGCCGGTGTCGGCAAGCTCGCGAACCAGCTTCTTCCGGTTGCGCAGCGAAAGGGCGCGACCGGTCTCACGAAGGACGATGTCGATATCGCGGTGGATCCGCGCGGCAAGTGCGGGATTGGCCCGGCGGTGCGGGATGAGCGCGCGCACGGCACCCTCGATCCCCAATGCGAACAGCGACCCCAGCCTCTGGCCGCTACGGGTGCCGGCACGGAGCCTGGCCAACAGCATCGTCGGGCGGCGGATCATTGTGCGTCCTGCGAAAGGCGGCGCAAGACCGGCCTCAGCTCGCCGCGCGCTTCCTTCCCTGGCACCACACCGCCCCGGCTCAGGTCATCGATGAGGCCAGTGCGCGTATCATCGGAGAAGTCGATGCCGACATCGAAGCACACCGCATCGACGTCCAGGCCAAGGCGCGCCCTGCGCTCAGCGTCCGCTCCCCCCTCACGACAGACGGCAGCGAAATGCTCCTCATCGGCCCGGTTCTTGCGCCATACATAGACCGGCACCAGCAAGCCGAGCGCGAGCATGACGCCGCAGACAGTGCCTCCAGCGGCGACCCCGACCGCTGCCCGTAGCGGCGAAAGTGCCGCGATCATGACGGCAAGGATGATCGCCAGATAAAGGATCGCCAGACGCATCGTCCGAAGGCCGGCCGTCTCGGGCGCGGCCATCGGCGTCTTGAGCCAATCAAGCCAGAATGTGGTCATGACGTACCTCCAGGAAGCTCGATCTCACTGACCTTGAGGGTCTGGCCCTCGGGCGTGACGACGGCAGGCACATGCGCGATGCCGAAATGCCCGGTCAGCTTGCCTTGCTGGTCGAAGAAGAAGCGCCGCTTCTTCTCGCCCATCGCCTCGAATGGCGATCCTGCCACGAAGATGATCTTGGCCGCGCTCGCGCTCCAGCGTTTCACGGCCCAGTCGACCTGGCGCTCGTCGCGCCCGTCGATGAACACAAGGTCGGTCTTCATCGACACGAAGGCGAGCGGATTAACCCGGGTGCCTGCGGCCGCGACGAGATTGCCCTTCACGTCGCGCAGATCACGATCGAGCACGATGGAGGGGTCGAACGTCCAGTTTCTGGCCTCGCGCACCGGGCCGATGCCGGTGACGGGGAGCGGGTTACGGATGCGATCCTCGGCCTTGGCGCGGAACGTGGCCTGCATGCGCTCGATGCTGCCGTTCGCCTGCAGGGTCTTGAGCTTGCTGTCGATGGTGGCAAGCAGGTCCGGCTCCGCGATCCCCCAGGTCTGGCCCATGACGCCGTGGTCGCGCGCCAGCGCTCCTTGAACGAGCGGCCATGACGAGCTGGCGACTAGCGCTGCCCCAAGCGTTCCGCCGATGAGCGCGGCGCGCCGGATCACAGGATCGGTGTCCCGGTGCCGATGATCGCGCTGCCGCAGGCAAAGCCGATCTCGCCGTAGCGGCTGTCGAACCCGTCGGGATGGGGCGTGCCGACATAATAGCAGCGCTCGGGCACCCGGCCGACCGGTCCCGGCGTCAAGGGTTCGCCGGTCCGCGAGAACGGCTTCATGTGCGCGACCCGCACGCCGTCGACATAGACGTAATCACCGCGATGCTCGACGAGCGACCCGGGCATGCCGATGACGCGCTTGCCGAACGGCCCCGACGCCGGCCCGAAGTGGCGGCGGACGAGTGCGTTCGCGGGCGGTGCGAAGAAGATGTAATCGCCCTTGGCGGGTGCGGCGTGGAGGTGGACGAAGAATGCCCAGTTGGGCAGGCTCTCGCTCGCGTTGATCATGAAGGCGTTGTTCTTCTGCCAGTCGGAGATCGTGTTGAACGATGCCCAGGCAGCGCCGAGCAGCGCGACCGCGCTCCACTGGCGCACGCGCTTGCCGATGAGCGCGCGGCGTCCGCCGGCGCCGGCCTGGCCCACCGGAGCGGGCGCGCCGGGGGCGAGGGAGAGCGCGTTACTGGCCACCGGCCTGGCCCGTCACGGAGGGAGCGATGGCGGCGTCGAGCGGCGAGCCTTGCGGCACCGCGCCGAACGGCGATGCGGCCGGCGCGATCGGTGCAGCACCCATGGAGGCGGGAGGGGGCGCTGCACCGACCGCGGGACCAGCCGGCGATCCCGGTGCCGCCGCGGGTAGCGGCACCTTCGCATAGACCGCACGGCGGATCTGGTCGGTGATGTCGGGGACGTTCTTCGAGAGCACCGCCTCGCCGACGAGAACGGTGGTGCCGGACTGGCCGACATGCTGCAATTCCTGGTCGAGCGCGCTCATGAAGGCGCGCGTCTGGCCGGCGACGGCGTCGGGCTGGCCGCCCGAATGGCTCTGCGCCTGGACATATTCGCTGACGATCGCCTCGAGACGCACGCTCGCCATCGGCACAGCCGCGGGCGGCGAGACGATATGCTTGGTGACCCATACCCCCCACAGGAGCAGCGCGACCGCCAGCGCGGCGAGCGCCCAGGTGACCGGAGGCAAGCCGCGCGACGTTACCGGCACCGCGTCGGGCTTTACCGGAACGGCAGCGGCCGCGGACGGCCGGGGAGGAACGACCAGATCGCGATCGTCGTCACCGGCTCCTGGCACGGCGGTTTCGGCAACCGGGCGATCGATAACGTCAACCATGACGCGGACCTTTCGTGGATACGCTGTCGATCAGCCCGCGAAAGCGGCACAATGCGACGACGATGAGGATGACCAGGCCCGCGACATGCAGCTGGTCGGTGAAGGCGGCACGCCGACCCACGTCGGCCGCGACGAAGCGTGTGCCGAGGTTCGCCACCTGCGAGAAGAAGCCCAGCGCGGTGAAATTGCCGAGCATCAGGAAGAACAGGACGAACACGCCGAGGCTCGCAAGCAACGTGCCCGCGACCCAGCCCGATGCCTTGAGGAGGATGTAGCTGGCATCGCCGATCGCGGTGCGCAGGTCCTGTTGCCATCCGCGTGGCCAGCGGCGGGTCTGTCTCCCGTTCCCGGGCGTGCCGACAGGAAGCGACAGGTCGGTCATTCCGCCGCCTCCACGAACTGTTCGGGATAGGCGACACGTTCGATCGCCTCGTCCATCGACATTCCCGTCTCGATCAGATGCTCGATCGCGGCGAAGGTCTGAGGACTCGAAGAGTAGAGCGTCGCCGAGTATTTATCGAGCACGAGCCGGCCGACCGCCTGGCTGTCCGGCCCCTTGATCATGATGTCCGAATATTCCGCGCCGTTGCGCTTCAGCGAGCGCAGCAGGCTTTCGGTATACGGGTCCATGTCGAAACGGCCATGCTTCTGGAAGTCCGAGATCGTGTCGGGCTTCTGCATGAGGATGACCGACCAGTCGGAGTTCTCCAGCGCGGCAAGGCTGCCTTCCGACTTGTAATAGTCGTTGAGGCTCTGGGTCGCGGTGATGAGCGAGGCACCGTATTTGCGGCAGGTACGGCTGTAGGTCTCGACGAAATCGGCCATCGATCCGCCGCGCAGCATCTGCCACGCCTCGTCGATCAGCAGCGCTTTGGGGATCTGGCGATCCATCCGGCGCATCGTCTGGCTCGACATGAACATGATCGCGGTGAGGACGACGGAGCGAAGCTCCTCACGGCTCGCAAGGTCGGAAAGCTCGAACACGGTGAGCGCGTTGGTCATGTCGACCGACGCCTCGCCGATGAAGAACTGGCCGTAGGTGCCCTCCGAGGAGAAGGGGAACATCGCGATCGCAAGGTCGGTGCCCTGCGGGCTGCCATCCTCGCGCAATTCGCGCACCACATCGTCGACGCTGCCGCCGCGCCCCCTGGCCTCCCAGACCCGGTTCACCGCGCGGTCGATGAGGCCGCGCTCGGTGTCATTGAGCTTGTCGATATGCCGGCCCATCTGCCCGACGATCGATTTCAGCATGGCGAGCGCATCGACCAGATAGTCCTCGTCCTGCGCGACCAGCGTCTCGTCGATCATCGAGAAGGGATTGAGGCTGAACCCGTCGCGCAGGCGGAACTCGACGAAATTGCCGCCGAGGCTCTTGGCCATGTGCTCGAAACTGCGGCCGTCATCGATCACGATGATCTTGGCGCCGACACCGGCGAACGCCGCGCACAGCTCCTGCAGCGCGACCGACTTGCCCGAGCCCGACTTGCCGAACACCGCGACATTGTGGTTGCCCGCCTTGTTCTCGAACGGCGACCAGAAGAAAGGCTGTCCGCGCCGGCCGATGAACATGAGATGCGGCAGGTTGCCGCCGAGGTACTCGCCCTGGATCGGCAGCATGTTGGCGGCCGTCGAGGTCAGCATGGTGCGCAGCCGCTTCATGCGCTTCAAATCGCTGTCCAGGCCGTTGCCGAGCGTCATCGGCAGGCACGACATGAACGCCATGATCTGCAGGAAACGCTCGTCGAGCAGGTCCCAGCCCGCTGCCTTGTACATCGACTTGATCGTGCGCTCGTTGGCGTCGCCCTGTCCCTTGGGGCTGATGATGCCGACCGTGTAATAGGCCTGAACCAGCTTCTTGCCGAGGCGCAGCTCCTGGCTGACGTGCTGCCACTCGCGACTCTGGTCCTTCAGCTGCGGCAGGAGCCGCGCCGACTTCGAGTCCGCAAGGCTCGAGGTGCGCATGAACTTGTAGCCCGCCTTCGAGGCTGCGGCCTGCTCATCCTGGTAGCACAGGCACAGCGAAGTGAGCGTCGGACAACCCGGGCGCAGCTTGTCGGAGAACATGTCGCCGATGAGCTTCTGCACATCCCACGGCGCCCAGCGGTCGGGGAAGTTGCGAACCGAGAAGAAGCGATAGTCGAACGTGTCCGGCCTGATCTCCTCGTACTGCGTTTCGCCGGACAGGTTGGTCACCGCGCGCAGCGGCTCGACCGACACCAGCAGCCGGTCGGCCTGGACGACGGTCTGCACATCGCGGCGCACACATTGGTCGGCGATGGGGTCGAACTCGGAATAGCTCGCAACCTGGTCCGACACGTCGAACGCCGGCGCGGTGATGTCATCGATGAGCGCGATGAGATCGACCGGCGTCATCCGCGTCGAGGGCATGTCGATCGACTGGAGCGTCGAGACGAGGCTATCGCGCACGCCGACGAGCTCGTCCGGCGTCGCCTTGCTGTTCGCCATCGAGACCGACAGGATGATGCGGTGGTTGCGAACCTGGAACGGGCCGTCCTTCGACATCGATGTCCAGGCACCGTGGCGCAGGAACGCCGAGCGGTGTTCGGCGATCTTGCGATGCACGCCGCCTGCCTTGAAGCGCGGCAGCGCATAGGCCGAGATCAGGCTGCCGACGCGCGGACTCTGGAAGGCGAGGATCTGGACGCGCGCATTTGCCGGGATGCCCTCGGACAGCAGCTGCGCGAGGATTTCGGCGGTACGCTCGTCCGCGCCCATCAGCGGCGCGATCTCGATCGCGAAGGCGATGGAGTCCGTCTGGTAGAAGATCTCCTTGCGCTTGTCGTAGCTGCGATACGGCAGCCACTGCCCGAGCATCGGGGCACCGTGCGAGGGCGTGCCCGCATCGGGGCCATGGGTGTCGCCGAGCAGGCGCGCGATAAATCCGGTTTTCGTCGCCATGTCAGTCCTCCACGCTTGGGCTGAAGGATGCCGGGCGATTGACCGCGCCCTTCGAGGCGATCTGCGGAGCCGGCGTCGGCGTGGCTGCCGGAGCGACGCGCGGCGGCTGAACGAGGGACACCGTCTTGTCGGCCGGCTTCGCGCGTGCGCGGGCAGCCGCGACCGCGCCAAGCGTCGGGGCTCCGACAGTCGTGGCACCCGCAGCACCGGCCGGCGTTGCGGCATCCGCTGCCAGCTGCTCGGTCGTTGCGCGCTCGTTGGCCGAAACGGCATCGATCGGTGCGCCAAGCTGCGACAGGATTTCAGGGCTGACATTGAGCGTGCTGGTCGCGGTGAGGCCGGGGCCGTGTCCGTTCGTCGCGGCCTGCCACTGGCCGTTGTCGACTACCGCTTGCACGATGCTCGCCTCATGGTAGCGCCCGGCACCGTCGACATGCGCGGGGAACACGATCCGAAGTACCTTCTGCGGGCCGACCGCCGCCCCGCCGGTCGCCGGTGCCTGATAGGCGACCTGTTGCGGCACAAGGCCACGCGCCGGTGCCTGGTATGGACCGGCCGGACGATAGCTCGTCTCGCCGGTGATCTCGGCCAGCGCCTTGTCATCGATCACCGTCGCGGGCGCGCAGGTGCCACCCTGCGCCGCGCCGCACGCGAACTTGCCCGAGATATTGGTGCCGAACGTCGTGCAGCTGGTAAGCGCAAGACCCGCAAGCGCGGCCAGCACAGGCCCACGCAATACGGCGCGACGGGAAGGAGTGTAATCGGGAACCGGGCAGGCCGGCAGGCGGATGACGGACAGGCTCACGACTTTGCTCCCTTCAGCCAGGCGACAAGCTGTTCCTTGGGCTTGAAGCCCTCGATCACCGCGCCGTCGGAGCGGACGATGACCGGGGTGCCGTTCAGGCCATGCGCCTTGGCAAATGCCTCGTTCTCATCGAGGCCGCTGGTGTCGCACTTTTGACCGCTGCGGATCGGGTCCTGCGCGTAAGCCGCGCGTACCGCGGCATGGCGATCCTTCGCGCACAGCACCTGG
The DNA here is from genome assembly GCF_031456125.1 of Sphingomonas sp. BE138. NCBI lineage: Bacteria > Pseudomonadati > Pseudomonadota > Alphaproteobacteria > Sphingomonadales > Sphingomonadaceae > Sphingomonas > Sphingomonas sp. BE138. The sequence goes on along the minus strand of NZ_JAVDUC010000019.1, from coordinate 8,830 downwards.
TCGGCGACATCGCGGCTGCCGAGTACCGAGATCGGGCGTTCGATCACGGTGACGTTCATCGTCTCGAGCGCCTGGGACAGCGCACGGCAATAGCCGCAATGGAAATCCGAGAAGACGGTAACGGTCTGCGCGCCCGACCCCCACACGATCGCGCCCTTCTTCGAGAGACGGGAGACATCGAGCGAGACAGGCGACACCGGTTGGGTGACACGCTTGCCCGCGACGGGAGGCTCGGGTGCATCGGCTGCCGCATTCGCCTTCGCGGCACCGCCCACGAGCATGTCGGGATTGAGCGCGAGGAGACGCGCAGCGGTCAGATCCTGACGCGTCTCCATGTCATAGACACGCCCGATGACGAGGTAGCGCGCGCTCTTGTCGACGTAGAACAGGTTGGCACCCGCCACGACCTCGCACAGACCATCGACTTTCGAGCAGTCGATCGAGGAGACCTGGGTGCGCGGCAGGCGCTTGGCGAGCGCGACCTTGACCGTCTCGGCTTCAGGAAGCGCGGCGCTTCCCGTCAGCAGCGCCGCGAATGCCGCCAGCGATGCCATCCCCATACCCTGCATCATAACCTCCCGCTTGTCCTCGCGACCCGCCGGATCGCCTCAGTTCTGGATGAAGACGCCTTCGAGGAAGACGATCTCGACATCGATGCCGGTGGGCATTTCGATGATCGGCTGATACTGCTCGGCGCGCTCGATCAGGTACTTCGACAGGTCCTTGCCCGATTCCATCGCCCCGCCGCCAAGGGCTCGCAGCCCGACATTGCCGAGGTTGGGCGTCTGGTTGAGCGAGCCGCGACCATCGGTGCTGATCGTCGCGACCGGTGCCGAAAATGCGGAGTTGAGGGCGTTGCCCGCACCGCCCACCAGCCCGGCGAAGAATGCCTGCATGGCAAGCGAGCCTTCGCGACTGACCACCCGTCCGCGCACGCCGGTCTTGCCCGCGAAGCTGATGAAGCCCTTCACGTCCGACACCGCGAACCGGCCGTTGGCCTGCGGGCAGGTCATCCGCTGGAGCTTGACGTAGACCTTCTCGGCCGAGAGATCGCCGCGCGCCGCGCCGTTGATAAGGCAGCCCTCGATCTTCGTCGTGAGCAGCTTGCCCTCACGGTACACCGAGCGTGCCGGACCGGTGATGCGCAACACCACCGGCAGCGGATCGGTCTGCGACTGGACGCCGGCCGAGGCATCGACCCCGACGATGACCTTCGCCTTCGCGATCGAGTTTGGCGGCAGGTAGTTCGGGCTGTCGGTGTAGCTGGTCGTGCTTCCCGAGATGCGGGTCGCCGTGCCGGCGGGACCGCCCTCGAACGAGACGAGCTTGATCTGTCGCGATGCCGCGACGCTCGCCGCCACATCGCCCGCGGTCGCCGGCGCGCCGGGACCGCGATAATTGGGCTGGCCCGGACCGTACATCTGCGCGGGTAGCGCCACGGGCGCAGGCGCGGAGGAGCGGTCGGCGAGCTGCTTGCGCAGCTGGTCGTTCTCCTGCTGATAGGCCCCCATCACGCGCTGGCCGTCGGTCGCCATCGACTGGTTCTGGCCCTGCAGCGCCGCGACCTGCTCCTGGAGCGCGCGCATCTGCGCGGCCTGGCCGTCGACCGCCCTCAGCTGGTTGCCCATCGACTGCATCTGCGCTTCGGAGGTCGCCTGCCACTCGCGCTGCGACATGCCGCGATTGACGATGTCGTCGGTCGCGATCTTGACGTCCTTGCCGTCGGTCTGGACGGTTTGCGCCTTGCTGTCGGGCTTCATGATGTACCAGCCGCCCAGCAACACGACGAAGGCGGCCGCGATCGCCATCCACAGCGTCTGCTTCTTGCGGACGGCATCGTTGCCCGCCATCAGTTCGCTGCCGTCCTCGCCGCCTTCCGGCGCGGCGTCGAGCTGCTTGGCGCGGTTGCGGTTGAAGATGTCCTTGAAGCTCATGGCCGCACTCCGTTGGCGAGGCCCGAAGGCGTGACGATATAGGCGGTGGTCGCCTGGCCGGGTCCGAGGTTGGGGTTGGCGACCGACACCGCGACCGCGTTGGTCGGCGCGATGGTGCCTTCGCCGAGCGATACGGGCACCTTGCCGCCGTTCTCGATCCTGAGCACCCGGCCGGCATATTGGCTGCCGCGATATTCCGAGATCATCTGCACCTTGAGCGCGCCGATCATCACCGGCTTCGTTCCGGCCGGGCGGATCTCGTAACCCTCGATGTTGGCATTCTCGTACATCGCCTGGACGAGATTGGCCGATGCTTCCTGCGGCGTCGGGGCGGCTTGCGCGACCTGCGCCTGGCGCTCGCCCTCGATGTCCTTGTTCTCGACGAACACCTGCTGCGCGTCGGTGCCGCCGAGGCGACAGGCGAACTTGTAGACGTAGCCCTTGGCGGTCGTACCGAAGAACGAGACATTCTGGCGGCTGTACCCATCGGGCACCGATACATAGATGTCGCCCCGCGTCGGCTCGTTGACCACGGTGAAATCATCGCTCTCGACGCCCGTCGTCAGCTTGGACACGCTGGCGAAGCGGTCGTCCTTGAGGCTGACGCGCGTGAGGCCGGACTTCGACATCGTGCAGGCGACCTCGCTGTTGTCGCGCGCCAGCACATGCTCGTCCGCAAACGCCGGGGACGCGAGCGCAAGACCGCCGACGACGATCATCCCTGCCCCGATCATCTTCGAGAGGTGGCAGACCCGCGAGGTGAAGGCCGCACCGCCTCCGATCAGGCCATAGGCAAGAAGCTGCATCATGCGGCATCTCCGTTGGCGGCGTCGTTCTTGTCGGCCTTGCCGATCATGCCAAAGCCTTTCAGCTGCAGCGTCAGGCCGCGGTACGCCCAGTAGAAACGGAAGGTCTTCGGCTCGGCGGTGACCGACTTCGAGCCGACGACGGTGTGAAGCGTGCCGGTCACTTCCGAGGTCAGGCCCTTGGGATCGACCTTCATGCTGGCAAGCGTGAAATACTGGCTGATGCTGGAGCCGCGCTGCTCGTTGAGGATCTTCATCAGATCGCGCTTCAAGGCGCCATGGCTCTCGGGCGTCGCGATCGCGAGGATCGAATCCATCCAGTATTGAAGATTTTCCGGTGACCGGTTGAGCGTCATCAGCGCGGTGTCGCGCGTGACCATCTCGAGGTAATCCTCGCTGACCCCGCTCGATGACAGCGTCAGCGGCGTGCGGGCGATGGGTTGCAGAACGATCTCGCGGTCGCGGGTAGCGCCCACCAGGAACAGCAGCACGACGAGCCCCGCCAGCACCAGCGCGGTGATCCCGAGCATGTTGCGCTGCTTGATGACCCGCTGCGACTGCGCGAGGCCTACCGAATAATCCATCTCAGCCCACCATCACGCGAAGGTGGGAAGGCGGCGTCGCTTTGAGCCCGGTAAAGCTGGACGGCAGGTGCCAGTAGGCCATGTGGAGAATCCACGACGAGGCCTTTCCGGCTTTGAGTTTGCGAAACCCCCACCAGCCAAGCAACGAGACCATCAACCCGATCACGACGTGCTGCGAGAGGATGCCCCAAATGAAGGGGATCGCCATCGCGAGGAACTCGTCCAGCGTCCAGAAGCCGATCAGCTCCGGGTCGTCGAGATGCGAGGGAATGGCATACCGGTCCATAAGCGTTCACCGCCCTCCCAGCAGTTGATCCAGTCGCGACTCAGATCGTCGCGGTGACGGTCGAGGTCACGATCGGAATGCCGGTGCCCGCGCCGACGCCGACCGCGACGGGAACGGCCACCTGGCCCAGGCTGAAGCGACCCGACGCGAGCGCGACGATGCCGCCGGCGAGGCTCATCACGGTGATGATCTTGCCGCCCGAACCCTCGAGGAAGTCCGTGAACTTCGTCAGCGCGGTATTGAACGTCGTGTCGGCACCGGCGAAGGCCGCCGATGCGCCCAGCACCATCGCCAATGCGATGATCGCCAGACCCAGAAGGACGGCGTTGGTACGACCTTCCTTCTGCATGGTAAGTGCAGTCATGCTCTTTCCCCTAAAAAGACGAAGCGATTTGCTGCGTCGGGGATAAAAAACCGCAACTGATCTCTCCCCACAAGGTGGAAAAAAATTACACCCCCCATTTTGTTTGTGAAGACCACGTTACGAGGCGTGAAGTTCTACAGACTCGATGATGCCAGGGGCTCTCGACTGTCACCCACGCGGGGGGGGGTGGAAAAAAATTACACCCCTTGCTTTCAGCACTGAGACATGACTGTCTTGATGTGTGGCGGGCCGGTGACCAGCGTACGACACGCGTCCATGGCAATCGCGAGGACGCAGCTATAGGCAGCGACATGTCTCAAGTGCTTTACACGTTCAAAGTCGATCGTTCCGTATTCAAGCTCGCGGTCGAGGCCATGCGGATCAGGTCGCTGGAGACCGGTCTGTTCGAGACGGTTTCGAGTACGGCTATGAAAGGATTGGAGAACTTCGTGATTTGCGATCACCCTGGCGAGCTGATCGCCATGGCCAGAGAGGCCGATCTTCCGGGCGAGCATCGCGTCACGTTCCGCATCCAGCTGCATCAGAAAGACCTCTTCCAGCGTGCGAGACAGCTTGCCGCTCACGATCATGCGAACCTGGCGCCCGTTCGGCTCACCTTCATAACGGCTCTACTCGCCGCATTTGCGGGAACTTTCACCGACCCTTCATGAATCGGCCAGCTTACCCCAATTGACACTGGGAAAAATATTGTGTCGTATTAGCTATCACGGAGGTGGGCTATGAGCGGGCATGATCTCGTGTCGTTACACTGGAGCGCGGGTCAGCTCCGCCTTCATGCACTTTTGCTCATGGAATGGCGTAGGAGCGGCATATCCATAGCCAAGATGGCGGCTCATCTTGGCAAGAGTCAAAGCCTGGTCAAGAAGATGAAGTCCAGCACAACGCCTGTATCGGCAAGGACATTCAACCAGATTGTTGCAATCCTTGGCCTCGATCCGATGCGGATGTATCATGCGGCTTTCGTAATGGAGGACATCAAGGGGTATTACGCACCCGATGCCATGATCGAGATTGACCGATCCCTTACAAGACTACGGCCTCTCCTCGATCAGGTAGACGACACTATTCTCGACAGATGGCTGCCACCTCATTTGAAGAAGATCCCAAGGGGAGGGTAAGCGCTTCCGGGCGATCATTCCATTCCAACGAAAACGCGTTGGTCAGGATCATCTACGCTTTTGACATCTGCACCATCGACTGATGAAGCGGCAACCATGCAGTCCGATAACAAGCCGCTGAAGCGCAGCACCCGGTCCATGCGGCTCAAGAAGCAGCGGGAGGACGAAAGCGGGTATCGTCGATCGACAATTGCCCTATCGCCGGTCTCCCTCGCCATCACCGAACGCCTGCGTGTTCATCTCGACCTCGGGTCGCGTGAAGCGGTCATCAATGCTGTGTTCGAGCGGATCGATCGTGACATATATCTCAAATACGAGCTCCTCGGCCCCGCCGGCTTCCGATCCCCGCCGACACCGCGACCCGACGAGCCAGGTGATGGAGAGGCGCTTGATCAAATACCCCAGCCAAAGCCCACCCGCCGACGAAAGCGGGCATGAGATCATCTCGTTCCTTGACGAGCATCGCCTGCCCCACACACCTGGCAACTACACGTTCGTTCATCGCTACTTCGAGGGTGCGGACGAGGCCCATTTCATGGCCGTCGCCACCCTCATCGATGGCGGCGTACGTCTGCGCCCCGAGGACATCAGGGCGATCGCTCCTCCTTCCGACATCGAGGGAGAGGCAGCGACGATCAGTGAACTGTCCGCCGAGATCATGGCCATCCTCGAAGAGACCGCCAGCGAGGCAACGGCCCTGGTGCGAACGCTCACGCTGACAGCGGCCGAAATCATCGCGTCGGAAGGCCGCACGGTGCCAAGTGCGGTCGCCCGCATGACCGCAACGGCCGAGCGGGCAGCGGAGCGGCTGTCGCAGATGAGCCGGCAGACCGCCGCTGTTCGCACCCGCCTCACGATCCTTGGCGTAAACACCGACATCGACCCGGCCACCGCGCTCCTCAACCGTCTCGCGATCGACGCTGTCCTGACCGCGGTGATGGGGCGTGACGTTCCGCGCCATCTCGCATTGATCTCGCTCGATCAGACGACCGAGATCGCCCGAACTCATGGTATTGGCGTGGTCGAACGCGTCCTGCGCGCCATGGGCGAGACGTTGCGCGACCATTGCCTCCCGCACCGTGTCGGCCGCTGGGAGGCCAAGGAAATCGCAGTGGTGTTCGAAGGCGTCAGCCTCGAAGAGGCGCACGACATGCTCGACAGCGCGCGCAAGGCGTTCGGTCGACGCAACCTGAAGCTCACCGACTCGGGAGAGGCGCTAAGCCCGGTCAGCTTGTCGGCCGGTCTCGCCCAGGTCACCAACGGGATGCGCGAGGACGTCATTCAGGCAGCGGACGACCGCCTGCGAACGGCCCGCGCATCAGGCGCGAATCGGATCGTCGCTTGAGGACGGCGCTAATCCCCGCGCCGGGCTGGAAAATGCCGGTAGAAGGTCGAGAGCGACACGCCGATCGCGGCTGCGATCTCGCTCGGCGCCATGTCGGTCTTCAACAGCTCGGCAACGACGTTCTTCCGCTCCTGGGTCATCACCGACTTGCGGCCACCGAATCGGCCCTTGCGCCGCGCGACCGCGAGCGCGGCGCCGGTCCGCTCGCGCACCAGCTCGCGTTCCATCTGGGCCATTGCAGCAAGAATGTTGAACACCAGCCGGCCAGCGGTGCCCGACGTATCGATGCCGTCCGTGATCGAGCGCAACCCGATCTTCCGCTCTTCCAGTTCAGCGGCGAGATCGACCAGACCCTTCATGGTACGGCCGAGCCGGTCGAGCTTCCATACCACGATGACATCCCCAGGCCGCGCATAGGCGATCGCCTCGGCGAGGCCAGGACGGTTGACCCTCGCCCCGCTTGCCTTGTCCGAATAGGTCTTCTCGCAGCCGGCCTCCTTCAAGGCGTCCAGCTGCGGCGTCAGATCCTGAGCCGCCGTCGACACACGCGCGTAGCCGATCAGCATCGTATTTTCCTAAAACTCATCGACAAACGCATATCCGCTCGGTTACGGTTGGCAATGGGTTTTGCAAGTCATCCTAATCGAACGCGCGTCTCGGCAGCATCCAGGCCGGACCGATTCTCATGGAGGCTCGTCAAATCAGATCGTTTTCGAGACGCCGGCAGGCACAGCCTTCGGTCATCCAGTGTGTTGGCGGACATACTCGCCCAGGCCGCGCGCAATGAGTTCGTCATTGGAGAGGCGAGGGCCTCGCTTCAGGCGCTGATTGCCGAGTTTGCGGCGATCGAGCTTCGGCCCGGGTGGTACGGGCGAGGGGGCCTTGAACATCCCGCCGGGCTGAGCGGTACGCGCGGGCTCGTGGTTGTTGCGCTTGGCGTGGTGCGGCTGCACCTGCTGGATGGCGTGTGCAAGCGCCAGCGCCGCGTCGAGGTGCTTGTTGTCGATCACCGGCGCCTGGTTCACCCTGCGCATCTTGTCGAAGATCCGATAGGGCAGGGCCTCTCCCTCGTGCTGGATCTCGAGCCGTCCGTCCGGGTACTCGCACACGTCGACCTTCTTGCGCGCGAGCCCCTGAGCGACCGAGGTCGGCTCCAGAATGAACATCGCCTTGTTGTAGTGGAGGGTGAGGGCGCCGGTGACGGTGCGCTTCTCGCGCCATACCATCTCCGCCTCAAGGTTCTCGTGGATGGCCAGCGGCCGATGCAGATCGCGCGGGTCGAAGGGCGCCTTAGCGAACCGCTGGTTGTGCTGCGCCATGTAGGAGGGGAGGAAGGCGTTGGCTTGGTCGATGGTGTCGATGCGGTGGAGCCGCATCGCCTTGACGAGCCGGTCCTGCAGCGTCGCATTGGCGCGCTCCACGCGGCCCTTGGCCTGCGGCGAGTTCGCGCAGATCAGGTCGATGTTCAGGCGGTCCAGCGCACGCCCAAGATGAGTCATCCCGTCGCCGTTCGCCGAGGCCGTGTTGTTGCGGAAGGCGCTGTGCTTGTCCGTGTAGAAGGCGACCGGCTTGCCGTGCCGTTCGAGATACGTCCGCGTCGCGCGCATGTAGGAGAAGGTGCTTTCGCTCTCGACCATCTCCAGGTGCATCAGCTCGCTCGTGGCGTCGTCGATGAACACCAGCAGCGTGCATTGCGGCCCGCGGTCCTCGAACCACCAGTGCTTCGAGCCGTCGACCTGGACCAGCTCACCGCGACAGTCGCGCCGGTAGCGGGGCTGGTACGGGCGAGGGCGCCTGGCGGCGCGATCCTTCCAAAGCCCGGCTTCCATCATGATCTGCCGCAGTGTTTCGCACGACAGGCCGAGGCCGTGGCGCTCGGCGAGGTACTCGCGCGCGAGCGTCGGCCCGAAGTCGGCATAATTTTCTCGCACCAGCGCGACCACCTCGGCGCGGAAGGCATCACTGTAGCGCCGGTTGCTCGGCCGCCCACGCTTGCGCGACACGAGGCCCGCAGCACCTTCGTGTCGCAGGCGATCGAGCAACCGGTAGATTTGCCGCCGCTGGAGGCCCAGCAGCTCCATCGCGTCCGGGATCCGGATCTCGCCGCGGTCGAGCCGCATAAGCGTGTCGAACCGGGTGATCTCTGCAGCACTCATCGTCAGCACCGTCATACCATGCGCGTCCTCGTTGCCGAGGAAGGCTATGACACCGGCGACCTGCTGACAGCACCGGCTATGCCGTTTCTATCTAGCAGAGTGGTGTCATTTGTATCTGGCGCTGCGGTTTCAAGCCGAAGTGCGACACGCCTCGTGGCAGCGGGGGCAGCGTGTAGCCTCCCAAGCAGCGCAGCGCTGCCCCCGCTGAGGCGCCGC
>NZ_JAVDUC010000018.1:0-55747 GCF_031456125.1 Sphingomonas sp. BE138 | reverse complement strand
AAATGGAGCAGCTTACCACTGGCAGGATTTCTCTCCGCCGCACCGGCACCTATGCCGGCGCTCCCGTGGCCGGGTTTGTCACCGCCCTACACAAGACTGATGTTGGCCGTCCCTGCCAGTGCGGATCGCGCGATCGTTGCCTTGACACCTGTGACGATGGGGGTTCCCGGTTCGAGGCTGATGGTGACGAGAACCGCTGAGGGATCAGCTCCGTCAAACCGTATGGACGTGACATGGCCCGCCGGGACGCCCGAGAACGTCACTGGTGATCCCTTTTCCAGGCCGGCGACGCTCCCGGTGAAACGGATGAGATACGGGTTTCCGTCTCCACTTCGCGCATCGAAAAGCCAAAGGGTGAAGACGAGAAGCGTGCTCAGCAGAAGGCCGGTGACCGCGAGCACAAGGAATTTGTTGGATCGCGTTTCCATCGCAGGATGCAGACGTTAAGGCGAAGAAGTTTGTAAGTAAACCGTACCGTTTTCCTGTGCTTGGCTTGTGGACGCGGCGGGGAACAGGAATCGTCTGGGCAGGGAGGGGTTTTATGGTTGGAGACTTGAGCTTGCGACCGGGCGACATACCGTGGGGCAATCGGCTGGGCCTTGAGCTCGTTTCGATCGGCGACGGGCTCAGTTCGCTCCGGGTCGATTGGCACGCGGAGCTGGCGGACGAGGAGGAGGCGCTCGCGACCGGTGTGTTGACGAGCCTCATCGATCAGGCCTGCGGCGTTGCCGTGATGTCTCGATTGGGCAGACGGCTGGCGATCTCCACCCTTAACCTGAAGGTGGACCATGTGCGATCCGCCGAGGCGAGATGCCCCGCGACGGCGTGGGCTCACTGCTACGACGCGACCGAGCACCGTGCGTTCGTACGCGCCGAAGTCTGGGATACAGATCCGTCTCACCTGATCGCGACTGCCCAAGGCGTCTTTTCGATCAATCGGGCTGTCGCCCCATGAACGAAGGCGCGATCGGGGCCAGTACCGGGCGGAACGGCTTTGCGAAGCTACTCGGTACCATGATGACGCAAAGCGGTGAAACGTTCACGCTGATCCCCACGGAGGAGCTTGTCGGGAATCCCATTCTGCCCGCCTTGCATGGAGGCGCGATCGCGTCCTTTCTTGAGCTGGCCGCACAGCTTGCTCTCTCCCGCACACTCTCGCCAGGGCAGTCCTGCCGGCTGATCAGCATGAACCTTCAATTTCTCGCCCCGGTCAGACTGGGCGCAGTCAGCACGACGCCGACGCTGGTGCGCGTAGGGCGTCGTGTCGCAGTGGTGCATGCCGAAGGCGTCGAGCGAAACGGAACCGGAAAACTGTGCCTTGCGCAGCTGGAATTCGCCGTCGGACAATCCTCCGGAGACGAGGATCACACCCGACATTCCTGATTGGTTCAGCGGGCCGATCTCCAGAGAGCAAGGATGCTTCTGAGCGCCGTCGCGAAGGCGAGCGGCTCATCCAGCATCAGGTGATGGCGCGCGTTGGGCACCGCGACGATCGGGATCGCGCCGGCTCCCAGTTCGCGCAGATATGCCGCGGAATCCCTGCCGAAGAGCGCGCTGTGCTCGCCGTAGATGATTGCCAGCCGACCGGGCGCCGCGGCGACACGGCGACCCATCGTCATCCATTCGTCCGCCGAGTTGCCGCGCGCGAACACCGCGGGCGAGAACTTCCACGTCCACGCGTCCCCGTCCCGCCGGAGCGAATGATAGGCCATGTAGTCCATCAGGAACGGCTCACCCGCGGGCTGTGGCGGCGCGAGCACGTAGCGCGCGCGTGCGGTCGGGTAATCGGGATACCGGCTGGCGGGCTTGTTCGGGTCGCCCGAGCCGGGGCTGCCGCGTCCGCCACGCCAGTAGGCGGCAAGCGCCTCCGGCCGCATGATCATCAGGTCGCAGATGATCGCGCCCGCGAACCGTTCGGCCGCGATCGTCATCGCGGTCACCGCGACCCCCGCGCCGAAGCTGTGGCCGATGATCACGGGCGGCGCAGCACCGTCGAACAGCCCGGTCGCCTCCGCCACCGCGATCATCTCGCGCCCGCGGCCGTCACCATCGATCCCCACGCGCGCGTCGCTGTCGCCCATGCCCGCAAGATCATAGGCGACCACATGGTAGTCCGCGGCGAGCAACGGCGCGATAAACGCCCAGCAGCGCGCATGGGCAAGAAAGCCGTGCGCCATGAGCACGCCCGGCTTTGCGCGGTCGCCCCAGCGCAGGTAGTGGATCTGCGCGCCCTCTACGGTGACGAAGCCTTCTTCCCGCGGAACGGCCAGCGCATCGACGAACCAGTCCGGCAGGTGCGACCCGTCCTCGGCCCATATCGGGTCGATGTCCGACGATCCGGTAGCCTCGGCGGCGCTCATGCCGACAGCCGGAAACCGCTATAGCCCGCCTCGGCGACCGCATCGCAGATCTCGGCATAGCCGACCACAGACGGATAGTTGAGTAGCTGACGCGGTTTGCCTGGGATGTTCGCTCCCATGTACCAGGAATCGGCCCTGGGAAAGAGCGTCATGGCGGCGATCTCGTCGATGTGGCGCGCCCATGCCGCGTGCGCGTCCGGCTCGGCCTCGAAGCGGGACCACCCGCCCGTGCGCAGATGCTCGAGGAACCGGACGACCCAGTCACCCTGCACCTCCGCGGCAGTCGGACCATTGGAGAAGCCGGACGGGCTCTGCGGGCCGTAGAGGAACACCATGTTAGGGAAGCCCGAAACCGCGTAGCCGAGATGCGTGCGTGCGCCTTCGCCCCACGCGTGCGCCAGCGTCGCCCCGCCGCGCCCGCGAATGTCCATCTGCATCAGCCCTCCCGTCACTGCGTCGAAACCGGTCGCGAGCACCAGGACGTCGTGTCGGCGCTCACCGACGCTCGTGGCTATGCCGTCGGGCAGGATCCGTTCGATCGGCTCTTCCCGCAGGTCGACGAGTTCGACGTTCGGCTGGTTGAAGATGTCGTAATAAGTCTGCTCGAGCGACGGCCGCTTGACCCCGAACGGATGCGGCGGGTCGCTGGGTGCGAGCTTCTCCTGCAACGCTGGGTCGGTGATCCGCTCGCGCACCTTGTCTCGCCAGAAATCGTAGGCCAGCCGGTTGGCGCGCTCGTCCACCAGGATGTCGGCGTAGTTGCCGACCCAATAGTGGAAGCCGCCCGCCGCCCACAGCCGCTCGAACGCCGCGGTGCGCTCCTCGCTTGACACCTCGAGCGCGGACTGGTCGAGCCGCAGGATCTCGAACCCGCCGCTGCTCAGTCGGCGTTGACGGAAGATCTCGGGGTAACCGGGCTTGGCCTGCTCCTGCTCAGCCGCGGTCAATGGGCGCTGGCGCATCGGCAGAGCCAGTATAGGTGTGCGCTGGTAGATCGTCAGCTGCGCAGCCTCGCGTGCCGCCTCCTGAGCGACCTGCACACCGCTCGCGCCGGTCCCGATGATCGCGACGCGCTTGCCGCCAAAGTCGATGCCCTCCTGCGGCCAGTGGGCGGTGTGGTGGGCCGGGCCGGCAAAGCTGTCGAGTCCCGAAAGTGACGGGATGTACGCCTTGGCCGCAAAGCCGGTACACGGTAGCAGATAGCGGGTGGTCAGCCGCTCTCCATCGGCGAGTTCCACTCGCCAGAAGCCGGCATGTTCGTCGAACACGGCGGAGCGCATCCTGACGCCGAGCGTCATTGCAGGCCAGAGGTCGAGAACGTCGCAGGCATGTCGGAAATAGCGACGCAACTCGCGCCAGCCTGGGAAGCGTTCCGACCAGGTCCAGTCGCGCCACACCCGCTCGTCCGAGAACTCGTAGATCGGAACATGCGAATCGACTCGCGCGCCAGGGTAGCAGTTCCAGTACCAGATGCCGCCCGGCTCCGCCGCCGCATCCACCAGCCGAACGTTGAAGCCGTTCTCGCGCAACTTCCCGAGCAGGTAGATCCCGCTGAAGCCCGCGCCGATCACCAGCGCGTCGATGTCGGGCACGCCCGTCATCGCGCAGCGACTGCCGCGACGGCGATGTCGGTCGCCGCCTTGTAATCCGCCTTGCCGTTCGGCGCGCGCAGCGGTCGGTCCGTGACGACGATCGCTTTGGGCGTCTTGTAGCCGGCGAGCGCGGCGCGCACGTGAGCGCGCACCGCCGCCTCGTCTACTGTCGCCCCCGGTGCGGCATGGACCACCGCCGTCACCGCCTGGCCCCATTTCTCGTCGGGCACGCCGACCACAAGCGCGTCCGCGACCGCTGGATGCGTCTTCAGCACCTCCTCCACCTCTTCCGGATAGACCTTCTCACCCGCCGTGTTGATGCACACGCTGCCGCGCCCGAGCAGCGTCAGCGTCCCGTCCGCGGCGACGGTGCACCAGTCGCCAGGCATCGAGTAACGGACGCCGTTGATGGTGCGGAACGTCTTCGCGCTTTTCTCCGGATCCTTGTAGTAGCCGATCGGGATCGCGCCCTTACGCGCGATGAAACCGGGCGTGCCGCTGCCCGGCACGACCGGCCGGTCATGCTCGTCGAACACGTCGCACAGCCCGCCGATGGTGAAGCGTGCGGTCGCCGTCTCGCCCGCCGCGCTGGTGACCGACAGGCCGAACCCCAGCCCTTCCGACGCGCCGAAGCTGTCCATCAGCACGACTTGCGGGATGTGCCGGATCAACCCAGCCTTCACCTCGCGGCTCCACATCACCCCGGATGAAACGATCGTGACGAGGCTGGACGTGTCGTAGCGCCCGGGCGCGGCATCCAGCGCGGCCAGCATCGGCTTGGCGAAGGCGTCGCCGACGATCGCGATCGATTCGACGCGGTCGCGATCGACCGACCGCCACAGCTCGTCGGCATCGAACGATTCACCGCCGAGCGTCACGATGCAGCCGCCGCTCATCAGCGTGCCGATGGACGTGATGAAGCCGGTGCCGTGCATCATCGGGCAGGCGGGCATCGTACGCCGGCCCGGTCCGTCGCGCGCGGTCAGCGCCGCGGTTTCTGCAAGGTCGGCGGGCGTCGGCCCCATCAGCCGCTGCGCGTCGAGTTGCGCCTCGCGCATGTCGGTGTGCCGCCACATCACGCCCTTCGGCATCCCCGTCGTGCCGCCGGTGTAGATGAACAACTCGTCGTCGGGCGAGCGCGCGATGCCGAGCGGCGCGCCGTCGCCCTCCCGCGCGAGCGCCTCGTAGGGCAGCGCGAACGAGGCGCGCTCCGCCTCAGGACCGATCTCCACGAAGGTATGCACCTTGCCGAGCCGGCCGTGCAGCTCCTCGATGCAGGCGCGGAACTCGGCGCTGTAGACCACGACCTCGCTGTCGCTGTCGTCGAAGATGTAGAACACCTCGTCGGGCCGATAGCGGTAGTTGATGTTGACGTGGGTCAGGCGTCCCTTGAAGCACGCCGCCATCAGCTCGCCGTATTCGGGCCGGTTGCGCATATAGAAGGCGACCTTGGCGCCCGGTCCCGCGCCCCGCGCACGCAGCGCCCGCGCGATGTTGTTTGAACGGCGCGCCATCTCGGGCCAGGTGATGACCCGGTCGCCGTGGATCAGCGCGGGGGCGTCGTGGGGCATTACGGGCTCGATCGCGTCGAGGATGTCGCCCAGGTTCCACTGCGTCATGCCTGCTGCTCCTCGTCTCAGGCGGCGCGTTTGCCCCAGCCCTGCAGCGCGGCCGCCTCCGCGCGCACGATCTCCGGCCCGCCGAGCAACTGCCGGTCGAAGCCGATGCGCTTGAACCAGTAATGGAGGCCGAGCAGGTCGGTGAACCCCATCCCGCCGTGGACCTCCGTGGCGGTACGCGCGACGAATCGGCCCACCTCCCCGGTGTGAGACTTGGCATGACATGCCATCAGCAAAGCCTCATCCGGGACCGCGTCGAACGCATGCGCCGCGTACCAGACGAGCGATCGGCACGGCTCCAGCCGCGCCGCCATCTCGGCGCACATGTGCTTGACCGCCTGGAAGCTGCCGATGACGCGCCCGAACTGCTCGCGCTCCCCGGCATAATCGACCGCCCGCGCGATCATCACGTCGCCCGCGCCCACGCTGTCCGCCGCGAGCAGCACGCGGCCCGCGGCGACAAGCCGGTTGGCGGTCCCGCCGTCGTCCTCGCCGAGCGGCTCGGCCGCGACGCCGTCGAGCCGCAACTCTCCCACCGACCGCGTGAGGTCGATCGTGGACAGCGGAAGGCGTTCGAGCCCGTCCGCCTCGCCGGCGACCAGATGCAATTGGCCGCCCTGGTCGGCGATGACAAAGGCATCGGCGTCGGCGCTGTCGAGCACGAACAGCGCGGAGCCGCTGAGCGTGCCGTCCGCGGCCGTGACGCCGCCGCCGTCGCGACGGTTGACGACCTCGGTCAGCCCGACGCCGAAGCGCGCGCTGCCGTCGGCAATGCGCGGCAGCCAGCGCGCCTGCTGCGCCGGCGTGCCGGCAAGCCGCAGCGCAAGCGGGGCGAGGACGCAGCGCGCCACGAACGGCACCGGCGCCACCGCTGCGCCGAGCGCCTCCGCCACTACTAAGGCATCGAGCAGGCCCAGGCCGAGGCCGCCGTGCTCCTCGGGCACCATGATGCCGGAAAGGCCAAGCTCGGACAGCGCCGCCACCACCGCCGCACTGACGGCATGGCCGCCCTCCGCGACCTCGCGGACGTGATCGAGCGGGCAATGTTCGCGCAGCAGCCGATCGACCGCGTCGCGCAGCATCCGCTGCTCGGGGGAAAGACCGAAATCCATCTATGCCGCCCCCGCCTTGGGTGCGCGCGCGTGCTCCAGCTTCGGCTCGCGCGGCATGCCGAGCCCCCGCTCGGCGATGATGTTCTTCTGGATCTGCGCGGTGCCGCCGCCGATGATGAGGCCGAGCTGGAACATGTAGTTCCACTGCCAGCTTCCGCCCGCCCGCTCGCGCCGGCTGCCGCCGTACAGCAGGCCGAGCTCCCCCATGGCGTCGATCGCCAGCGCCGAGATCTGGTGCGCCAGTTCGCACGACTGGAGCTTGACGATCAGCTTGGCGAGGCCGCCGGGTTCGCCCTTCAGCGAATTGGACAGCAGCCGCAGGCCGTTGAACTTCATCGCCGCGACTTCGGCCTGCAGCGCCACCAGCCGGTCGCACAATGCCGCGTTGTCGATCGCGCGCACGCCGTCGATCCGTTCATCGTGCATCAGCTGCACGAGCGCGGCGAGGCGATTCTCCAGCGCCGCCGGGTCGCCCAGCATGCCACGCTCGTAACCGAGCGTGGCGTTGGCCACCATCCAGCCCTGCCCGCGCTGGCCGACGATCTGGTCCACGGGCACGCGCACGTCGGTGAAGAAGGTTTCGTTGAACTCGGCGTGGCCCGTCATCGTGCGCAGCGGGCGCACCTCGATCCCGGGTGTTTTCATGGAGAAGATGAGGTAGCTGATCCCCGCATGCTTGGGCGCGTCCGCTTCCGTCCGCACGAGGCAGAAGATCATGTCCGCCTGATGCGCGGTGCTGGTCCAGATCTTCTGCCCGTTGATGACGAACTCGCCGTTCTCCTCGCGCGCGCTGGTGCGCAGCGCCGCCAGATCAGAGCCCGCGCCCGGTTCCGAATACCCCTGGCACCAGACGATCTCGCCGCGCAGCGTCGGCGCGATCCAGCGGCGCTTCTGCTCCTCCGTGCCGAGCTCGAGCAGCGTCGGAACGAGCATCGAGATGCCCTGGTTCGACAGCCCGCCCGGCACGCCCGCCGCGGCGAACTCCTCGGCGATGATGCGCGAGGTGAGGATGTCGGGTTCGGCGCCGAAGCCGCCATATTCGCGCGGAATGGTGCGCGCGGTGTAGCCGTGTTCGAGCAGCAGCTGCTGCCACGCGACCGCGTCCGCCCCGGCGCGCTGCGCCGCGCCGGGCGCGGCCGGGGCACGGTGGCGGTTCTCGGCGATGAACGCGCGCAGCTCATCGCGGAACGCCTCGTATTCCGGGCCGTAACTCAGGTCCATCGGTTCACGCTCCTGCAGCTGGTGTGAAGACGGGCAGCCGAAACCCGTCGCCGATCGTTTCGAAGGCCAGCGCCACCGGCATGTCGAGCGCGAGCGTGGCAGGGTCGGCGCCGGTCAGCCGAGTCGCCATGCGGACGCCCTCGTCCAGCTCGACCACCGCCGCTACATACGGCACGTCGGCCGCGAAGGCGGGGTGAAGCGCCTGGTGCGTCACCGTCCAGGAAAACAGCCGCCCGCGCCCGCTGCTCGGCTCCCAGGCGAACGACGGCGAGCCGCAGCGCGCGCACATGTAGCGGGGCAGGTGGCGCCACGTCCGGCACTCGCCGCACCGTTGGAAATGGAGCGTGCCGCCCTGGCAGCGCTGCCAGAACTCCTGCTCTACCGGATCCTGCGGGTGCGGCAACGGCTTGGGCGGCGAGACGGCGGGTGCCCGCAGCTTGGGCGCAATGTCGTCGTCGTTCATGCGAACCTCCGCAGGATGGCGATGCTGCCGTCGCCCAGGTCGCCCCAGCCGGTGACGAGCCCCGTCTGTGCTCCCGGCACCTGGCGCTCGCCGCAGTCGTGCCGCAGCTGGCGCACGGCCTCGACGACGTGGTTGAGCCCCCACACGTGCGCCTCGCTCAGCAGCCCGCCATGGGTGTTGAGCGGAAAGCGCCCGCCGAGCTCGATCTGCCCGTCACGCACGAAGTCGAGCGCGCCGCCCGGCTCGCAATAGCCCATCGCCTCCAGCTGGAGCAGCACGACGTAGGTGAAGCAGTCGTAGACCTGGAGGAAATCCATCTCCTCGCGGCGCACACCGGCCATTTCGAAGGCCTTGGGCGCGGCGTAGCTCAGCCCGATCTTGAACGGATCCGGGCGCGAGGGGATATCGTCCGCGGGATAGGGATGCCCCTCGGCGGCGCCTGCGATTGTGACGGGCACATGCGGCATGTCGCGCGCGCGGTCGGTGCGCGAGACGACGACCGCGCACGCGCCGTCGGTCTCGAGGCAGCAGTCGTAGAGCCGGAACGGCTCCGACACCATCCGGGCGTCGTGGTAGGTTTCCCAGTCGAGCGGCCGGCCGTAGGTGAACGCCTTCGGATTGAGTTGCGCATGCCGTCGGCACGCCATCGCCACCGCCCCCATGGCTTCCGGACCGACGCCGTGGAGCTGCGAATGCCGGGTCGCCAGCCAGGCATACATCTGCACCGGCAGGAACACGCCATAGGGCATGTAATACCCGCGGATCGTGTTGGTCAGCGTGTTCATGTTCATCGGCCGCGTGGGCGGAGCGCCCGGCTTGGGCCGCAGCGCGGAGAAGCCGTTCCAGCCGAGCGTGACGAGCACGTGGTCGCACAGCCCCGCCGCGATCGCGATCGCCGCATGCTGGAGCGCGGTCGTCGGACTCGCGCCGCCCATGTGGACGGTCGCGGCGTAGCGCAGCACGTCGTTGCCGAGGTTCGCCGCCAGTTCCTCCGACGTGGTGTAGATGGGCGGCGGCACCATGCCGTCGATGTCGGACGGGCGCAGCCCCGCGTCCGCGATCGCGCGCCGCGACGCCTCCAGCATCATGTCCACCGCGGTGCGCTCGGTGCCCTTGACGTAATCGGTTTCCCCGACGCCGGTGATCGCCGCCTTGTCCGAGAAGGTCATATCTGTCCCTCCTGTACCAGCCGCGACCCTCAGCGGAGGCCCGCCGCGCGGCCGAGCGCGCGCTCGGCATCGGCGACGAGGTCGCGCATCACCTCGGCGGCGGGGCGCACGGCGTGGATCAGCCCCATGCCCTGCCCGGCGAAGCCCGGGATGATGTCCTTGCGCTTCGCACGGATGCCCGACGCCATCACCGGACCGGCGATCATCGACTGGTATGGCATCGGCAGCGGCTCCTTGCCCGCCGCCACCCAGGCGTCGGCCCACTTGCTGCGGATCATGCGGGCAGGCTTGCCCGTGATCGAGCGGCTTACCACGGTATCGGCATCGCCGCTGTCGACGATCGCTTCCTTCTGGAAGTCCTCGATCCCTGCCTCCTCCGTCGCAAGGAACGCGGTGCCGACCCAGGCGCCCTCGGCGCCCAGCATGAAGGCCGCGGCCACACCGCGCCCGTCGGAGATGCCGCCAGCGCCGAGCACCGGCACCCGGTCCCCCACGGCATCGACGACCTGCGGGATGAGCGAGATGGTGCCGATCGGCGAATTATGCCCGCCGCCGTCGTGCCCCTGCGCCACGATCACGTCGATGCCCGACTCCACCACCTGCAGCGCGTGCTTCACCTTGCCGACGACCGCCATGACGACCGTGCCGTTGGCGTGGAGTCGATCCATCCACGGCCCCGGATTGCCGAGCCCCGCCGCGTAGACGGGCACCTTCTCCTCGACGACGACCTCCATCTGGGCCTCGAAGAACTCCTTGGAGAACAGCGCCGCGCCGCCGTTTGCCGCACCCTCCGTGACGGCGCGGCCGGAATCACGCGCGACGATCTCCAGCCCCTCGCGCTCCATGAAGTCGCGCGTGAACGCCTGATAGTCGGCGAGCACCGCGCGCGGGTCCGCCGGCGCGGCCCCGGTTTGCGGCGCCGAGCCGCGCCGCACCGAGGCGGGCAGGAGCGTGTCGACGCCGAACGGCTTGTCGGTCAGCGCGCGCGTTTCGCGGATCCACGCGCGGAGCTGCTCGGGTGAGCACGCTGCCGCGCCGAGCACGCCCAGCCCGCCCGCGTTGGACACCGCCGCCGCCAGTCGCGGGACGCTTGCCCCGCCCATGCCGGCCAGGACGATCGGATAGTCGATGCCGAGCATCCCGCAGATTCGGCTGTTCAGGGCCATTGTCCGTCTCTCCCACATCGTTCTCGTTGCTGATCTACTCCGGCGGCTACGCCTCGAACGCCTGGGTCCAGCGCACCTTCTGATCCATCAGGTCGGGGCTGCGCCGCCCGAGATACTCCGCCGATCCCTCGACGAGCCGTTCCATCTCGCGCCGCGCCGTGACCGCGTCGCGCAGCCGCACCGCATGGACGACGCGCGCGAGGCGACGAACCTGGTTCTCGCGCTCGTGCTCGGAATAGCCGAGCTGGCGCGAAAGGTCGCGGGTCAGCAGATGCAGCGCGGACGTGAGCAACCCGAACAGCGGATTGCCGCTCGCCCATGCCAGAAGGTCGTGGAAGCGCCGGTTGGTTTCCTCGAACAGCATCGATTCCACCTGCTGCTCGAGATCGGCGAAGCAGCTTGCCAGCGCCATCAGATCCGCCGCCGTTGCGCGCCGGGCAGCGTGAGAGGCCGCCCGCGGGGCCAGCGCCTCGCGCAGCTCGATCAGCGCGCGCAGGTCGGTGCCGACGAAGTGCAGTACGAGCGCAAGCGAACTCGTGAAATCGCCAATCTGCGGCCGCGCGACCACCGGCCCGCCGCCTCGACCGGGCTGCAGGTGGAGCACGCCCTGCAGTTCCAGAAAACGCAGCGCCTCACGCAATGTGGCGCGGGCGACTTCGTACCGCGCGAGCATGTCGTGCTCCGGAGGCAGCCGGTCGCCGACCTGGCGTGCGTCGGCCTCGATGTCGTGCACGATCGCCTGCGCCACGCGAAGCGCGCGCTTGCCCCTTGCGAACGAGAGCGCCTCGCCCTGCTCATCCACGTCCGGCATCAATGAATCCTTATCATGGTTTTATGTTGCTCCACTGCTTTATCTTTGTCCAGCGGCAAATTGCTGCCGTCGCCGGCTTGCAAGGCTATTAAAAGGGTATAATGTTAAAGCGCGGGAGGGGAATTGATGACCGACAACGCAGCCTGGATGGAAACCGATGGATATATCGCCATCATCCATCTCAACCGACCCGCGGCGCGCAACGCGCTTGATCCGCAGATGCTGGTGGAACTGGCCGACTGCTGGAGCAGGGTGCGCGACGCCGCCGAGATCCGCGTCGCGGTCGTGACCGGCACCGGCGACGCCTTCTGCTCGGGTGCCGACCTCGGCCGCCTTATCCCGCTCGTCAGCGGCGGGCGACCGCCGGAGGACGAGTGGGATCGCCGCGTGCTCGCTGACCGCGATATTCTCGGCACCGCGCTGCTGCGCACATTTGACGTCGTCAAGCCGGTGATCGCCGCCATCAACGGGCATGCGATCGCAGGCGGCATGGAACTGGTCCAGGGTACAGATCTCAGGATCGCATCGAGCGCCGCGCGCTTCGGCGTGCAGGAGGTCAAATGGGCGATCTTCCCGGGCGGGGGATCGACGGTGCGACTGCCGCGCCAGCTTCCCTTTGCGCGCGCGATGGAATTGCTGCTCACCGGCGATCTGATCGATGCCGGAACCGCGCTCGACTATGGCTTCCTCAACCGCGTCGTTGCGCCGGAGGAGGTGCTGCCTGCGGCGCTCGACTTCGCGCGACGGATCGCCGCCAACGGCCCGATCGCGGTGCAGGCGATCCGCGCGTCGGCGCGCGCCTGTATCGGGCGGCCGGAGAGCGAAGGCATGAACCTCGAGTCGGGCTTCGCCGCGCCGGTGTTCCGAACTGAAGACGCGCGCGAAGGTCCGCGCGCCTTCATGGAAAAGCGTACACCCGTTTTCAAGGGACGTTGAGATGGTTGACGAGGCATCCTCGGGTATCGCGAACGGGCTGGCGGGCGCCGCATTGCAAGGCGCGCTCTCGATCGCGCCGTTCCACGCCTGGCTCGGGCTTCGCGTCGAGGACGTGACAGACGGTGTCCTTCACCTCAGCATGCCGTGGCGCGACGAGATCGTATCGAATCCGCGGATCCCGTCCGTGCATGGCGGCGTGCTCGCCAGCCTGATCGATCTCGCCGGCATGTATGTCCTGCTGACGAGGACGCGTGCGGTCAGCGCCACCGCGTCGCTCCACGTCGATTATCACCGTCCGGCAAGCGGCGGCCCGCTTCACATCCACGCGCGCGTCGTGAAGATAGGACGGACGCTGTCGGTCGCGGACAGCGAGGTGCGCTCGCCCGACGACGTGCTGCTCGCCAGCGGTCGCGGTTCGTATCTCATGCGGGACGGCGGCATCGCGACATGACCGTGCAGAGAATAGGAGAGATCATGAGCATCGAGACCGCGTCGGCGGACGCCAGGCGCACTCCGGCCGAGCCGCGACCGGCCGGCACCATCCTGCTGCTGCGGGATGTGCCCGAATATCAGGTGCTCATGGTGCGACGACACCACCAGATCGATTTCGCCTCGGGAGCGCTGGTGTTCCCGGGAGGCAAGATGCACCCCGGTGACGACGATCCGCGCTGGCGCGATCACGTAACCGGGTGGGACGAAATCGACGCGACCCAGCGCGCGCTGCGCATCGGCGCCATCCGCGAGGCGTTCGAGGAAGCGGGGATCCTGCTGGCCAACTATCCCGACGGCCGCGGCTTCTCCAGTGTATGCGACGCCGAGGCCCGCCGGAAGGTCGATACCGGGGAACTCGCCTTCCTCGATGTCGTCGCCGGATTGGGGGTGAAGCTCTCGCTGACCGCCCTGACCGTTTTCGCCCGCTGGATCACTCCAGAAATGATGCCGAAGCGGTTCGACACCTGGTTCTACGCTGCCCCCGCTCCGGCCGACCAGGTCGCGATCTGCGACGGACATGAAACGGTCGATGCCGAGTGGATCGCGCCAGAGTCGGTCCTGGACCTCGCCCGAAGCGGCGCCCGAACCGTGATCTTCCCCACCTTGATGAACGTGAAGCTGCTGGCCGAGGCCGAGAGCGCAGCGGATTGCCTCGCCCGAGCGGAGGCACGTCCGCTGGTCACCGTGCTCCCGCAGATCGAGACACGGGACGGAGAGCGCGTTCTGACCATTCCGCTCGATGCTGGCTATGGTGAAGTCACACAGAGTTTGACTGAGCTCAGGGCCTGACATCCCAGGTTCCGACTATTGCAGAACCTCCCCATGCCGCTCTGGCAAAACAGAGCGGCCTTTTCTTGGGACTTTGGCCTGACACCTGGAAGTTGCCGAAGGCCGACGTTTCGCGTCGGCTGGCGCCCGGCCAGATCGAGATCAGGATCTGCACATACCGACCGTCACATCTTGGGTGGCGGCGAGACACAATTCGAACGTGGTTTGGCCAGCGTCGGATTAGCTTCCCGACGCGACTCATTCGGGCGTCATATGTGCGACGCCCGGAATGTCTGTAGCGTTACTCTCGAGCTCCGACTATGCTACGGTTCGGTTTACATTTGACGGGACGGCAGGGTGGCTGACGATCGGGCTGAGAACCACGAAAACAAAGTGAGACATGACGACCCGGACGCGAATTTTCACCCAGAATCCAGGTCGGAGGACGGTTCCGAGGAGATGAATGGCGAAAAGAAGCCGTCGCTTCTCGAGCGCTACCCCATCATTCGCTACGTCCTCATCGCCGCGCTTGTCGCCGGCATCATCGCGGCTATCGTTTGGTACATGAATTACCGCGCGAGCGGCCAGTTCCTGCAGTCGACCAACAACGCCTATGTGCGCGCGGACTTCGTGACCGTCTCGCCGAAGGTGGGCGGCTATGTCGAGCGTGTTCTCGTCGCCGACAACCAGCCTGTCCGTCGCGGTCAGCTGCTCGCCGTGCTCGATCCTCGCGACTACCGCGCCAATGTCGAAGAGGCGCAAGCCCAGATCGCCGCAGCCGGCGCCAACATCACCACTGCGCGCCGGACACTTGATGAGCAACAGGCCACGGTCGCCCAGGCGGCCGCCCAGGTCGCGAGCGCCGAGGCTGCCGCCGCAGCGGCAGAGAACGAGGTAAGACGCTACGAACCGCTCACCCGGACAGGGGCGGAATCGCGTGAGCGGCTGGCAAGCCTGGTGCTTCAGCGTGACCGGGCTGCCGCGGAGCTGCGCGCGCAGCGAGCGGCCTACCTCGCCGCCCGTCGCAGTGTTGCAACCCAAGCGGCTCGCATCGGTCAGGCGGAGGCGCAGCGTGGCACCGCGCAGGCGCAGCTTGCGCGCGCCTCGACGGACCTCGGGGCCGTCGAGATCCGCAGCAGCATCGACGGCGTTGTCGCCGACAAGGCCGTCCGGGCTGGGCAATATGTCCAGCCGGCGACCCGGCTGATGTCGGTGGTGCCAGTCGATCAACTCTACATCGAGGCGAACTTCAAGGAAACTCAGGTCGCGCTGATGCGCGTCGGGCAGCCCGTGACCATCAAGGTGGATGCACTGGACGGTGCCGAACTGCGAGGCCGGGTCGCCAGTTTTTCTCCGGGGACGGGCGCGCAGTTTTCACTCATCCCGCCCGAGAACGCGACCGGGAACTTCACCAAGATTGTCCAGCGCGTGCCCGTGCGGATCAGCATCGAGGCGGGTCCGGAGGCGCGGCGGGTGCTGCGTCCCGGACTGTCGGTGGAGGTGACGGTCGACACGATCGGCGCCAAGGGAAGCCGGGAACGAATCAAGCAGGAAACCGAGCGGCTGAAGCGCGGCGAGACGCAGGGCGCGCGCTGATGGCGGCGGAACGCGCCGGCCTGCGCGACTGGCTTGCCGTCGCTGCAGGCACGATCGGGTCGTTCATGGCGCTTCTCGACATCTCGATCGTCAATGCGGCCCTGCCCACAATCCAGGGCGAAATCGGCGCGAGCGGCACCGAGGGCACCTGGGTCGCGACCTCCTATCTCGTGGCGGAGATCGTCATGATCCCGCTAAGCCCCTTCCTGGTGCGCCTGTTCGGTCTGCGCAACTTCCTGCTGGGCGCGGCGATCAGCTTCACCGGCTTTTCCGTCGTGTGCGGCATCTCGACGACGCTGCCGATGATGATCGCTGGCCGTGTGGGCCAGGGCTTTACCGGTGGTGCGCTGATTCCGACTGCCATGACCATCATCGCGACGCGGCTGCCCCCGTCACAGCAGCCGATCGGCACCGCCGCGTTCGGCGGCACCGCGATCCTCGGCCCGGTGCTCGGGCCGATCATCGGTGGTTGGCTCACCGACAATTACAGCTGGCATTATGCCTTCTTCCTCAACGTGCCGGTCTGTGCCGGGCTCGTCCTGCTCCTGCTGTTCGGGCTCAAGCACGAGAAGCTGCGGCTCGACCAGCTGCGCCATGCCGACTGGTTCGGGATCGCGGGGCTCGCGATCGGCTTGGGAGCGCTCACCGTCATGCTGGAGGAGGGACAGCGCGAGATGTGGTTCGAGTCCGCGATGATCGTGAAGCTCGCGATCGCAACGGTGTTCGGCTTTGCGCTCATCACGATCGGACAGGTCCGCTCCGCGCATCCGGTTCTCAAGCTGTCGCTGATCTTCAGCCGGTCGTTCGGCAGCGTCTTCGTCCTCAGCCTTGTCATCGGCGTCGTGCTCTACGGCGTGACCTTCCTGATCCCGCAATTCCTCTCGTCGATGGCGGATTACAGCGCCCTGCAATCGGGCAAGGTGGTCTTCGTCTCCGGCATCCCTGCCCTGATGCTGATGCCGTTCCTGCCGCTCGCGTTCAAATATCTCGATGTCCGGCTGGCTGTCTTCGTCGGGATGACGCTGATCGGCGTCAGTTGCGCCATGGATTGGCACCTCACCGCACAATCGGCGGGGGGCGATCTGAGGGATTCCCAGCTCGTCCGCGGCTTCGGGCAGATCTTCGCCATGATGTTCCTTAACCAGGCCGCGATCAGCGCCGTGGCGCCCGAGGATGCCGGCGACGCGTCCGCGCTGTTCAACGCGGGACGGAACCTTGGCGGATCGATCGGCCTCGCCCTGATGGCGACCCTCCAGGACCGGCAGACTTTCCTGCATTTCAATCGGCTAGGGGAGACGGTGTCGGCCAACGCGGCGACCACGCAGGAGTGGTTCGCGAAGGCCATGTCCATGCCGTCCGGCGAAGCGGGCGCCTATAGGCAGCTTGCCGGGCAGCTCCTCGAGCAAGCTACCGTCATGGCCTATAACGATCTGTTTTTCGCGCTCGGCGTCGCGATTGCGATCACTACCCCGCTGGCGCTGTTCCTCCGCCCGATCTCCTCCGACACGCAGATGGCGATGCACTGATGAAGCGACTTAGCTGGGCCATTCTGCCCGCCCTCCTGACCGGCTGCGTCGTCGGACCCAATTATGGAGGCCCGCCGGGCGTCGCGAGCGGCGAGCGTCCCGGAACGACATTTCGCCGCGCAGATCAGGTAGTCACGTCACCGCAAGCCCCTGTTGCGCGCTGGTGGGAAGGCATGGGCGATCTGCAGCTCACGACGCTGATCAACCGCGCGCTTGCCTCAAATCCCGACGTGGCGATCGCGGAGGCGCGCATCCGCAAGGCGCGCGCCAGCTTGCGCGAACAGCGCGCGAACCAGCTGCCCACCGTCTCGGCGTCGGGCACTGCGATCGTCGCCGATCTTCCCGCAGGCTCGCTCGCGCTGCCGACGCAGGGCGAGCAATCCGATCGTATCAGGGCCGAATTCTACAATGCCGGCCTTGATGCGTCGTGGGAGATCGATCTCTTCGGCGGACGGCGCCGCGCGGCCGAAGGTGCCGAGGCCCAGGCTCAGGCGGCCGAAGCCAATAGAGCTGATGCGCAAGTTCGTCTCTCGGCGGAGGTGGCCCAGAACTATGTGACCTTGCGCGAACTCCAGCAGCGCCTGATCCTGGCGCGCCGCTCCGCGCAGCTTCAGCAGCGATCACTCGCCCTGCTGCAACAGCGCGAGCAGCGCGGCGCCTCATCGCGCGACGAGGTGGTGCGTCTGAAGACCGAGCTGACTCGCACGGAGGCGGGACTGTTGCCGCTTGAGGGACAGATCGCGACCACGCTGGACCAGCTTGCCCTGCTCACCGGCGACGAGCCCGGTGCGCACGACGCGGCGCTCTCCGCGCCCGCTCCGATTCCGATGATCCCCGGGACTGTCGCGATCGGCGATCCCGCCGCCATGCTTCGGCGCCGCCCAGACATTCGCGCGGCCGAGCGGCAGCTGGCGGCATCGAACGCAAAGATTGGCGTCAACATTGCCCGGCAGTTCCCTTCGGTCAGTATCATGGGCATCATCGGCCTGGGTGGTCCCAATATTGCCGATGCGGTCGATCCTGACAGCGTAGCGGGTCTGCTGCTGCCGCGGATCAGCTGGAGCTTCCTTGACTTCGGCCGCAATCGTGCCCGGGTCGAACAGGCGCGGGCCGACCGTGACGAGGCTGAAGCACAATATCGGAAGGCTGTTCTCGGCGCGCTGTCCGATGCGGAAACCAGCCTGACCCGCTTCGGCAATCAGCGACGTAACCTGTTTTCGAGCATCGCGAGCCGGGATGGTTCCAGGCAGTCGGCGACCTACGCCAAGCAGCGATACGAGCAGGGGGCGATCCCGCTGACCACATCCATCGAGGCCGAACGCGCGGCGCTGGCTGCTGATCAGTCGGTCCTGGAAGCGACGGGTGAACTTGATCGTGCATTCATCGCCTTGCAGAAGGCGATAGGACTGGGATGGAGCCAGCAGTGACGGTCTTGCAGCCATGCCAGGGAGGGGCCTGACCGCGTGACGGCGCCGCTTCTGCCGCCACCTGCCCAGTATCTGCGTGATGACGCGATCAGGGGAGGGATGGACCTGATGTTCTTTGCTCACCGATCCCATCTGGCTCATGTCGATACCGAGCTGGCTAAGCAGAACCTCGGGCGGGCACACCACCGCGTTCTTTATTTCTTGGGGAGGCATCCCGAAATTTCCGTCAGCGAACTCCTGGACGTTCTAAGCGTCACCAAGCAATCGCTTGGCAGGGTCATGAGGGACCTCATGGATCGCGGGCTCGTCTCCGGACGGGTCGGGGAGCGCGATCGTCGTCAGAAGCTGCTTTCTTTGACCGATAAGGGACGAGCGCTAGAAAACGCGCTTTTCGAGCATCTCAGGAGCAACATGGCGAACGCTTACCAAGCGGCAGGAGAAACAGCCGTCACGGGCTACTGGATTGTTATGCAGCAGCTCATGCGCGCCGAAGCACGGGAGCAATTCCGCCGGCTGCACTCCAGACAGTGATCGCCGCAAACAGATGCCGGACCAGGTCGAAGGGGGGCTTCATCGACCTGGCCCGGCCGGTTTCACCTATCCTGCAAGCCCGGAGGGGGTAAGGGACTTGCCAGTGGTGAGCTCGTTCTCCAGCACCGGGACCGCAGTGCCGGCGACCTGCTGCAGCGCCGGATCGGTTCCATCCTGCGCGTAACCCTTGTGCACGGCCCATGCGGCCTGCTGGACCTGCGCGGACTGGGTCAGATACAGATTGTCGAACGCGCTTTTGGGCGCCTTCTGGAGCAGCTTGAGCAGGGCGGCTCGGTCGGCGGACAGGCTCGAGGGCGGCGCCTTTATCGTGCGCTGATCGTTCTTCAGCGCCGCAAGTAGCGCCTGGTGGCTGCTCTGCGTTTCCGCCAGCACGCGCTTGGCATAGGCCTTGACGTCATCCCGCTGCGCGCGTGTCGCGGCGAGCTGCGCGGCCTTGATCTGGTAAAGGTTGGCGTCGGCCGCCGCGAGCACGTAATTGGGTCCGCTCTGGCTCGCGATCGGCGAAACGCCGACGTCGGCGCTGGTCATCGTTCCCGAAGTGGCGGGCGAAACGGCCTGCGCCAACACTGGTATCGGCGCCAGGGTGAGCAACGCAGCCACTATCGCAGTCTTCATTGAGATCCTCCATTGGTGTTGTGAGGCGTTGACCGAAATCAACGAGCTGAACGATAAGGAAACGGAACGGTTCCCTTTCTCTAAACTCGTTTGGTGAACCCACTGGATGGATGGCCGCTCGGACGGCTGGAGGTGCGCGGCGATGAAGAACACGACGGCCAGGGGGACCGTTCCCGCGCCGGCAGCGTCAAAAGCTGAAGCGCCAGGCCGGACTGCCGGGTCCTTCTTGCGCAGGAGCGAAGTCTCGAGTGCCTCGATCGCATCCGTCCTGCTCTGCGTCGCCTGCCTCGCTGGCTGCGACCGAACGCCTCGCCAGGCGCCGCCGCGAGCGACGGACACGATCAACGTGCCACCGCAGACGTCCACCGTCGATGTGCCGATCGTCGCGGACCTGGACAAGCTGGCCCGAAGCCTCGAACAGGCGATTCCACGTCGCCTCTGGTCGATCGACAAGCCGGGGCAGACCTGCCTTCCGCCGAAGAAGGTCAAGATCCTCTTCGCGAAGATAAAGACGCCCGCCATCCAGTGCCGCATCACCGGCACCGTCGTCCGAGGGCCGCTGGTGCTGGAGGGCTCGGGAAAAACGATCATTGTCACCATGCCGCTTCACGCCGCGATCAGCGCGCGCGACGTGGGAGGCGTACTCAGCCGGGAAACGGCCGAGGCGGACGCCCGCGTCCGGGCTGTGATCAGGCTCGACATCGCCCGCGACTGGTCGCCGCGCGGCACGGTGTCGATCGCCTACGACTGGACCGACGAGCCCCACGTCGACTTCCTTGGCCAGCGCATCGAGTTCACCAGCAAGGCTGACGCCAAGCTCGCCGGCGTCGTCGCGCGCCTGGAGCGTTCGCTGCCGCAGGAACTCGGCAGATTGCAGCTGCGCGAGCAGGTCGCGCAGGTCTGGGGGTCGGCGTTCACCTCCGTCCAACTGAACCGGGCGAACCCGCCGGTGTGGATGCGGATCACGCCCCGGCAGTTGAGCTACGGAGGCTACACCATCTCGCGCAACCGGGTGAACCTGGCTCTAGGGCTGACGGCAGTTACGGAGACGTTCGTCGGCGACCGGCCACCTGATCCGCAGCGCCGGCCGCTCCCCGACATGACGCGCACGCAGCCCGGACCCGGCCGCATCCTGTTCGCCATACCCGTCATCGCCGACTATCGTCAGCTGGAGCCGGTCCTCGCCAAGGCATTGGTGAAGCGGTCGCGCCGCCCCTTCGAAGTGCCCGGTGTCGGGGCCGTGCGCGCGCAGTTCCACCAAGTGACCATCTACGGCACGACGGGCGGCAAGATCGCAGTCGGGCTTCGCTTCAGCGCGGCAGCCGAAGGCGGGGAGCCTTCGCGGGGCACGATCTGGCTTACCGCCACGCCGCGCAACGCCGTCAACGATCGCCGTGTCGCGTTCGACGATCTCACCGTCGCCAGTGTGACCGACTCGGTCCGGACAAGCCTGCTGCTGAAGCTTGCCAACACTCCCGGCATATCTGGCACTGTGTCAGCCGCGCTGACCCAGAATTTCGAAAAGGATTTCGACAAGCTGTTCGGCAAGATCATCCGTGCGATCGACGAGAAGCGTATCGGCGACCTGATCGTGCGCGCCCGCATCACGGACGTGCGGACGGGCCAGCTGAAGGCGGCGGGGCAAGGCGTCTACCTGCCGGTATGGGGGCGCGGCACGGCCACGATCGGCCTTGCGCCACGGCGGGCCGGAAATTGAGATCTCTGCTGCAGCCTTGACGCCTGCTTGATCGTCCCAGCGGCAACGCTGCAGCCTCTTTCGATCTTGGCAGAACTATTCAAAGGTCAAATCAAATCATCCGGCTCTGTCTCACGGTATCGTCGGACGCGCATCGCTCTGCTTGGTCGCCCGGTGGAGGGCTGTGACGCGCTTGACTTGTGCGATGCTGCAACCCGCCAGCGCCGCCGTTTTCGCTATGCTCATCCCAGCCTCACGAAGTGAGACGATGCGGCGATGATGGGCCAAGTCTGGTTTTCGACCGGTGTAGCGTCCCTCCCGCTTGGCGATCGCTATGCCTTCCCGCTGCCGCTCGCGGCGCAGTTCGTAATCATCGCGAGCGGTCTGAAGCGCAACCCTCAGTAACATGTCTTGAATTGCCTCTAGGACGATGCGCGTCACCCCGCCATTGTCCTCGGCAAGATCGGTAAGATCCACGATTCCTGGTACGGCTAGCCTCGCTCCCTTGTCGCGGATAGCGGTGACGAGCCTCTCCGCCTCAGCCAGCGGCAGGCGACTGATCCGATCGATCTTTTCGGCGATAACCACTTCGCCCATTTGCAGGTCGGCTATCATGCGAAGCAACTCGGGCCTGTCAGGACGCGCGCCGGAAGCCTTCTCGCGATAAACAGCTGCGACATAATACCCCGCGGCACGCGAGGACACGACCATCGCCTCTTGTCGTTCAAGATCCTGCTCGTCGGTGCTGACGCGCAGGTACACGCGAGCAGCGCGGACTGTCGTACTCATGTTGGCTCCGTTGGGTACACCCATGTGAGCCAGTGCTGCGGCAACCGGCTCGGAATTGTGAGCTTCAGCGCTGATTGGCACGGTTCTCCGGCGCTATGTAGCACCGATCACGAGCGTACTGCGCGCCGCTTCGACTACCTCGTCGGTGATGGAGGTCAGGCCGTTGATCTTGAGGACGCGCTCGATCTGGACGAACAGGCGCTGGACCAAGCGGAAATTGCCGCCCGTGATCCGCACGATCGCCGCTACTGCTTGAGCGTCCGTGAAATCGGCATCGTCTAGATCGAGCCCGAGCTCGCGCCAGCGGCGCGTAAGAACGAACGCCAGTTCCTCAGGGCCAAGCGGGCGATAGTGGTGGGCGAACCCTACTCGGCTGTAGAGCTGGGGATAGCGCGACAGCCGCTTCTCGATGCCGGGCATTCCGATCAGGATGAGCCCGATCCCGTTCCGGTCGAACAGGTCACGCACCCACTCCAACGCATTGTTGGACAGCCGCTCGGCTTCGTCGATGATGACCAGCTCGACATATCTGCTCCGCCAGCGGCTAGAAATGTAGACGGTGTCGCCAAGCGGGGTGAGGTGCCGCTGGATCGCCCACTCCACCCGCTCCATGAGCCGCGGCAGCTCGCGCCGCAGTTCGCCTACCGGGCCGGACACGATGGGGGTGTAGAGGACGGAGCGGGTCCGCGAGACGGCCGCGCCGACCTGCGCTTCGGAAACCTTGACCTCCGGCCCCCATCCTACGATCCGCTCCTCGGCGATGTGCCAGCGGGTGTAGCGCCTCGCCGACAACGTCTTGCCGACCCCGGCCGGACCGTAGCACAGGCCTATGTAGCGGTGCTTGCGAACCGCCTCGGCGAACTCGACGAACCGCCGATGCTCGCGCGTGCTGATGAAGCGGCCGTCGCGCTCGCCATCGGCGCGTCTCATCAGTCGTCCTCGAGGTAAGTGCGTAGCCGCGGGGGCAGCACCCCGTATGCCTGCGTGGACGCCGACATCGGGACGGGTCTCGGCGGCGGCGAAACACGAGCGGGAAGGCACGCGGCCAGAGGCAGGTACTCGGCGACGCGCGCCCGCTTGTCCCTGATCTCGTCGCGCAAGGCGCGGCGGTGGGCGGCGCGCGCGGCCTGCACGTCCTTGAGCGTGATGCTCCGGCCCGCCTCTTCCGGGCTCACCGCCCGGCACAGGAACCGGTTGCGGTGGAACACGCGCACCTCGCCCATGTCGCGGGGATCGAAGCGGATGGCGACCGGCTCGCCGACGAAGCCTGCGAGCGTGGGGTCGAAGTAGCGCAGGCCCTGAAACCGAATGCCGTCGCGATGGACGGTCCTGGGCTTGGCCACCATGACCAGCAGCAGGTCCAACTCTTCCAGTGTGTCGGGCATGCGGGGCAACCAGCCGTTCCCTCGCCAAGCGTCTATCGGCGCGGCGCCGATCTCGCGATGGCTCCTGTGGTTGTACACGCCCACCATGTGGGCGCCGATCTTCGCGTCCAGCTCGGCGAGGGACAGACGCGCCCGCGACGTGGGCGCGCCGTTGCGAAGCGCGCCCGGTAGCTCCGCCAGCAGCTCCGTGTTGATCGTCCCGAACAATCGCTCGACCTTGCCACGCCCTTGCGGGCGCGCGACGGCTGAGAAGACGAGCCGGATGCGCAGGTCGACCGCCGCCTGCTCAAGGTGGTTGCTGGTGAAGTCGGACCCGTGGTCGACATAGAGCACGTCGGGGATGCCGCATACGTGCCAGTCGGGCCGAACCTTGCGCCAGATCGCCTGCCGGAGCGCCAGCGACGTGTTCAGCGCCGAAGGCGCGCCCAGGAACACCATGTAGCCTACGAGCGCGCGCGAATGGTCGTCGATCACGGTCGTGAGCCACGGTCGCGCCTCCTTCCCGTTCGCGTCCAGGATCAGGATGTCGAGCTCGGTGTGGTCGGCCTGCCAGATCGCGTTCGGGCGCTCGGCCCGATGCCGGTGCACGAGCTCGTAACGGTCACGGAACGCTGCCTCGCCGTCATGAGCGAGCGTCAGCGCCGCAGGGTCGAGCTCGGCTATGATCGCATGGACAGTGGTGAGAGACGGAGCCCGCCAACCTCGCTCACGCGCAACCGTGGCCGCCCGACGGTGGATCGACGCCGCGGACCGCCGCGGCTTGGTGAACGCCAGCCCTTCTATCAGCTCGACGAGCTCGCGCCGAACCCTGCGCCCGCCCGCATCTGATCGCGTCTTCGCCGCGAGTCCGGCCGGGCCGGCGTCGCGGAAGCGGGCGAGCCAGCGTCGCGCGGTGCGGATGGGCACGCCCGCATCGCGCGCGGCGCTCGCCAGCGGCACGCCGTCGTGAAGATGGACGTGAAGGAGAGCCAGCCGGTCCGCCGCCCTGTCTTGCCGGTCGGTCATCGGATCGCCTCCCGAGCTCGTGTCCGAAAGAGGGCCGTTCAGCGGACGGCCGGACCCAGTCCGGCGGGGGACGCAAAACCGCGCCGGGTCGAGTCTCACAAAGCTAGTACTATATGTTTTGCATTGACGGGGCCACTATCGTTACACATCGGCCCATGACCAACACCATGATCGGCTATGCCCGGTGCTCGACCGACAAACAGGACCTAGCGGCGCAAAAAGGTATTCTCGCCGGAATGGGTATCGCACCCGATCGCATCTACACCGATCATGGCTATACCGGATCGAACCGGATGCGGCCCGGCCTCGACCAGGCACTGGCGGCGGTTAGGGCCGGGGATACGCTGGTCGTACCCAAGCTGGATCGGCTGGCCCGGTCCGTTCCCGATGCCCGCGCGATTGCCGATGCGCTCGCCGAGCGCGGGGTAAAGCTGCAGCTCGGGTCTAGCGTTCACGACCCGATCGACCCAATGGGCAAGATGTTCTTCAATATCCTGGCCACTTTCGCCGAGTTCGAAGCCGACCTGATCCGCATGCGCACCCGCGAAGGTATGGCGGTCGCGCGCGCCAGGGGTAAGCTGCGCGGCAAGAAGCCCAAGCTCTCCGATCGGCAGCAGCGCGAGCTCCGGCGCATGTACGACACCGGCGACTACTCGGTCAGCGATCTGGCCGAGCTGTTCTCGATCTCGCGGCCGACCGTCTACCGGACGCTCGGGCGGCAGGCGGGCGAGAGCACTGCCAGAGCTGCCTAATTACGGGCAAGCATCCCTTAGAAGTGCTATGATCCTGCAGCCGATAGGGAGATCGCGCGATGGCTGAAACAGTAGCTGCCTCCTTGATCCTGATGATCACGTCGGCCGTGCTCTTGCGCATGTCGCTTCGCGCAAACTTCCGGTTTCAGAATGAGAGCAGGTTGCCGATGCAGTGGTGGATCGACGGCTCGGTGAACTGGACGGCTCCCCGCCCGCTCGCCCTCGCGTTCACGCCCGTGTTGGCGGTCATCGTCCTCGTCGGCACTGTCCTCTCCACGATCTTCTTGGAGCCGCACCGAGGTCAGGCAAACCTAGAAATACCCGTGATCCTGACCTTGGCGTTGACCTTCGTCGGAGTACACGCGCTGCACCTGGCGCTAATGGCGAGAACCCTGAAGCGCCCTCGCTGACGGCCCCTGCCAGCAGGTTCCGCGTGCCTGCTTGGTGCCACGGAACCGTGCCAAACAGCGTCGGAGTCCACAGGAATAGCAAGCGCCGATCCTGTCGAGCCTAGCTCAACAAACCAGGCCTAAGTAGCTACTGGGCACGGACATGAACGAGCACTGATCACCAAGAGCGTAGGAGTGCCCTCCTTCGTGCTATGCATCAGCGACGTCATGCGGTACATTTTGGTGATCGGGTCAGCCAAGCGAGTTCAGTGCAGATGGAAGCACAGAGGGTCAAGATCGTGGATGGTGGTAAGCTCGTTATCCCGGCGGCTATGCGCCGGGAGCTCGGGATCGCCACGGGTGACACCGTTCTCGTCGATGTGGACGATGGCGAGTTGCGGGTACGATCAGTACCTAGAGCGCTTGAACGTGCTCGCGCGATCCTGCGCAGGTATGTGCCCGAAGGCGTCGGCTTGGCTGACGAGCTGATTGCGGAGCGCCGGCGCGAGGCGGAGCGTGAGTAGCAAGGTCGTCCTCGACGCCCCCGCCCTGCTCTGCCTGCTGAATGACGAGCCCGGGGCGGATCGGGTAGCGGACGTCCTGACCCGTAGCATCATCGGAACGACCAACCTCGCCGAGGTCGTCTCCAAGCTTCGAGACCGAGGATTGCCGCTCGACGAGGTGCGTGAGGCGCTTGGCGGGCTTCACCTCGACGTCCGGCCGCTCTCTCCTGCCCAGGCACTGATAGTAGGCGACCTCCGGCCGTCGACGAAGGCGCTTGGCCTCTCGCTTGGTGACCGAGCGTGCCTTGCCTTGGCGATCGACCTGCAGGCGGAGATGTTCACGACCGATGGCCCGCTGGCGAGCGCGGACGTTGGCATCACCATCACCAA
Source organism: Sphingomonas sp. BE138 (assembly GCF_031456125.1). Classification (NCBI taxonomy): domain Bacteria; kingdom Pseudomonadati; phylum Pseudomonadota; class Alphaproteobacteria; order Sphingomonadales; family Sphingomonadaceae; genus Sphingomonas; species Sphingomonas sp. BE138. The sequence goes on along the minus strand of NZ_JAVDUC010000018.1, from coordinate 29,413 downwards.
TGTGCGGCCGCTTGCGGAGTAGTTGCACATTCGTGCTTCTGGGTACGGTCCGGTCGATGGCGATGCAGAAGGGGCGTATGTGATCGAACAGCACGCGCTAATGCGCCTCAACCGACACGAAGTTGGTGTGGTTCACGATTCAGATGAGATAGCACGGTTGCCAAGGCTGCATCGGCTCCGCCCATCCTTCCTGTTCTCTGTCCGTTCTCGATATAGTACACCAGCTGCGACGCGCGTAGGACCGGTGGAGCATGGCTGAAACCGAGATTGAATGGACTGACGCGACTTGGAACCCGGTCGCCGGCTGCTCGATCGTGAGCGCCGGCTGCAGTCATTGCTATGCGATGGACATGGCACGGCGTCTTGAAGCGATGGGCGTCGGTAAATACGCCGGACTCACACGGCGCAGCGGCCGGCGAACTATATGGCAGGGTGTCGTGCGCGAAGATCAGGCCGCCCTGGCGATCCCATACCGTTGGAGAAAACCGCGTAAGATCTTCGTCAATTCAATGAGCGACCTGTTCCATGAAGAGGTCAGCGACGCCTTTATCCAGGCGGTATGGCACGTCATGCGCGAGACGCCCCGCCATCACTATCAGATTCTCACCAAGCGCCCTGAGCGCATGGCAGCGGTGGTCAGCCGACTGATCGGTGAGGTGCTGCCCAATGTCTGGCTGGGCACCAGTATCGAGGATGCCGAGGTTGTGGAGCGCGTCGACCACCTTCGCGCGGTGCCGGCAGCCATCCGCTTCATCTCGTTCGAGCCGCTGATCGGGCCGGTCGGCGCGATCGATCTGACAGGGATCGATTGGGCGATCGTGGGCGGTGAAAGTGGCCGTTCAGCGCGACCGATCCGCGAGGCTTGGGTGGATGAGATCCATGATCAGTGCATCGCCTACGAGACAGCCTTCTTCTTCAAACAATGGGGTACTTGGGGCAAGGACAACAAGAAGCGGTCAAAGAAGGCGAACGGGCGCGAGTACCGTGGTCAGACTTGGGATGAAATGCCCAGCGGTTTCATAACCGCTTTATGATCAGCCCGAAAGCGACAGGATTGCATGGCCGAGAAACCTATAGTTGGGCGAGCGGGGCAGCGCTCGAGGAACACTCCCGACGCAAGCATAAGATCCTCCGCGAGTATTTCGCGCAGTATCTTGGCGTTCGCTGTCAGCTCCCTCAGCAGACCCAATTCCGGCTGGCGATCGTCGATGGTTTCGCGGGCGGTGGCCGGTACACCTGCGGCACGCCAGGTTCGCCGCTCATCTTCATTGAGGAGTCGCAGCGTGCAATCGACACCATCAACACGATGCGCGCGGCACAGGGCTTCGGCCTTGTGTCAATGGAGTGCTTGCTCGTGCTCAACGACCAGAGCCCGGCAGCGATCGACAGCCTGCGCGCCAACGTTGCGCCGCTTCAGGCCGAGATCGCAGACAACGTGCCCCGGCTTCATCTCCGCGTCGAATATCTGACCGAGAGCTTCGAGACGGCATACCCCACGATCAAGAAGCTGCTCGCACAGGGACGCTATCGCAACCTTATCTTCAACCTCGACCAATGCGGCCATAGCCACGTCGAGCGTACCACCCTTCTCGACATCATGCGGTCGAATCCTTCTGTCGAGATCTTCTACACGTTCGCTATCGAAGCGCTGCTCTCCTTCCTGCAGAAATCGGACCCGGTGCAGCTTGCCGCCCAACTTCGTCCGTTCGGGATCGAAGCTACCGATCTCGAGCAGCTCGAAGGGGCGATGAGCAAGAACCTGTGGCTTGGCGCCGCGGAGCGGCTTGTGTTTGAGACGTTCCGGACCTGCGCGCCGTTCGTAAGTCCATTCTCCATCAATAATCCGGGTGGATGGCGCTATTGGCTGATCCACTTCGCGAACATCTACCGCGCCCGAAAAGTATATAACAATGTGCTCCATCAGAACAGCACCACCCAAGCGCACTTCGGTCGGTCTGGGCTCAACATGCTGTCCTACGATCCGAGCCACGATGGTGGCGCGCTGTACCTCTTCGATCTCTCCGGTCGCGAAGAGGCCCGCAACCAGCTGCTCGTCGATATTCCGCGCCTGATCTCAGAGGCCGGCGATGTCATCGAAGTGGGGGATTTCTACGAGGGCATATACAACGCGACGCCAGCCCACACCGATGATGTGCATCAGGCGATAATCGAGAACCCTGATGTCCAGGTCATTACGCCTGGGGGCGGCGAGCGCCGCAGCGCGAACGCTATCGGTGTCGGAGACGTGCTGAAGCTCAAACGCCAGAAAAGCTTCTTTCCGATGTTTCTCAACGCGGGGGGAAACTAGGATCGGCCTAACCGGGAAGCTGATCGTCCACTGTTTCAGGCAAACGTCTACTGCTTTAGGGCGCGCCATGCACAGGCAGTTCCGTCCACCGTTTCAGGAAAACCTACAGGTCGTCAACGGCGCAGTTCATGTGCGCCCCCAACGTAACGGGCTAAAAACTATTCAGGCTATGCTGCGGCTTTTTGCTCCGGTCGACGGGTATGTGTCGGACGAGCTGATTACCGAACGGCGTGTAGAGGCCGCAGATGACTGACGAGCGCGATCTGCGTCTTGGAACGGCGGAACTTGCGGATTAGTCTTCGAAATAAGCGATCTCGTCCACGTTTATTCCCAGATGCCAGTTTTCATGGACATGGCCGGGCCACAGCGTTGCCGCCTGATACAGCTTCTCCGGCCAGGACGGATGGGTTTCGAACATGATCGCGGGCCAGTGAAGGCTGACATAGCTCTCCCATGCCCCATCGATTTCCATCGAGGCGCTCACGATCCCGCAGACATAGCCATCCTTGTCGAAGACTGGACCACCGCTCATTCCCCCGGGCGCCATGAAATTGCACCGCAGAGTCGGACCCGGCAGATTGCGATCGCGGCGCGGATAGAATTCGAGAACCGTCCCTGTCGCCGCCACGCCGGTGACCGCGATCAGCGCGTCGTCGGCGGCGGGGTCGAAGGGAAAGTCCGGCGCGCTGGCGATCAGACCGAGCGCGAGCACGGGCTCGCCGACCTTCGGCAGCCGCGCGCTGAGGTGCACATGGTTGATATGGACCCCCTCGCCCTGATCGAACCTGGGGACGATTTCGAGCAGCGCGACGTCGCCCTCCTTGGGCATGCGGATCCGATCGACTGCCCAGGCGCGCAGGTCCTCCCCGAACGCGCCGATAAGGAGGAGCGGCCCGGCCTCGAGCCGGCCGGCCTCCTGATAGTCCGCGACGACATGGGCCGCCGACATGGCGAGACCGGGTAACACCAAAAACGCGGTGCCGAGGGCCTGAACCGAACCCTCGATCATACTGCATAGGCTGAGAACCATGCCGGTTTCGTCATGGGTGAAGCCTTGCGCGCCAAAATCGGTGGCGGCGCCAAGCCGCAGGCTTTCGGTGTGTAGCTTGAAGCCCGCCATGATTGGCGGCGCGATGTCGAGCTGGCCCATTAGCATCTCAGCTCCCCTTTCTGGCCAGGCTCAGGCTGCACGATCGGCCGCCGCTTCGTTCGCAGGGACCGCATCCTTGCGGGCTTCCCAGGTCGCCACAAGAAAGGTCGCCATCGATCCTGCAAGATTGACCGCCAGTTCGGCGTGGCGCGGCGCGGGCTTCGCCTTGCGCGGACCGCTGCTGTGCGCGTCGCCGAGCCTGTTGCGCAGGGCACCGAGCGATTCGACGATCGACTGGCAATTGCCGAGGATTTGCTTGAAGACCGGCTCGCTATGACCATCGGGCGCCAGGTTCAGCGCCTTCGACAATTTGCGGTAGAGCTGCGGCAGATCGTCCTGGTCCGTCGCCGGCGCCTCGAGCGTCGGCGCGAGATCGTCCAGCAGCCAGCGGAAGACGTCTTCGAGCAACGTGCGCGCCAGCGTGATGGCGCCTGCCGGATCGGTCGCGCGACGATCGAGTGCCGCCTCCCACCGCGCATGGACCTGCTCGGGCTCGAACCGCGCGAGCGTCCCGGAGATGGTGGCCTCGGCCGGCGAACTGATCGCAGCCGCTTCGACCTTGTAGATCACGCTTCCCGACAATCGGCCCGCTCTCTGCAGGCGATAGCCGTCATGGCGCAGATGCTCGTTAATGCCTTCGACCCGCGCCTGCTGGACCGTATCTGGCACAGCGGTCGGATGGACCAGGGCTTCGAGAACTCGAAAGAACAGCGCCTTTGAGCAGTCGATCAGGCCGAGATGCTCGAGCAGCTCGCGATTGCTCCAGTCGTCGTTGCGTACCGTGTGCTGGAGGACATCCTCGCGCAGACTGCCGCGCTCGCCCCAATCATTTTGAAAGACGGATGGCATCGCGCCGAGCGGCCAGATCGTCTCCAGAAAGGTTAGCTCGTCATATTCGCTGCAGAGGTACTGGCCGTCGAAGAGGCTGATGATCCGACGGCGCGTCAGCGCAGAGACCCTAGGCCCGTCAGCTTCCCCGGCCTTGGCGAGCAATTCCGACAACGCGAAATCCACCTCTTCGGCCAGAAGCGCGTGGATCATCGGCAGCAGCTTGGGTGCCGGCACCTCCATCAGCCGGGAATGCGCATATTTGAACTTGCTGCGCATCGCCTCGTCTTCCGTCCCGGCCTCAAGGCCGAGCCGTTCGCATAGAGCTGGCACGTCATAGGCCTTGGCACCGGCGATGATCTCGGCCGCGCGTGTTCGGATCGCTTTGATCAGGGACGGATCAGCCCCCATGCCTTGAACCCCTCTTTCACCGGACGACGCACAGGACAGGCGCGCCCATTCATGACGATCGGTCGAGCGTGGGGACGTGGGCGGTCAGCGAAGGCGGTAGCCGTCCATGTCCTCACTCAGCGCCGCGAGCTGATCGAGCGCCTCATTGCGGGTCGCATCACGCTGGACCCGATAGGCCTCGATATCGGCCGCGCGAAGCCGGCGATGGCTGCCCACCTTGACCGCGGGCAAGGTGCCGCGATCGACCAGGCGCACGACATATTGTCGGGAGACGTTCAGTCGCTCGGCCGCTGCCTGCGTCGTCAGCATCTCGTCGTCGGCGACCACCGACACCTGTCGGCCTTCCGCCATGAGCTTAGCGGCGCGCGCCATGACGTCCGCGAGCGGCGCCGGCAGTTCGAGCTGACGCCCGGTTGCATCGACGACATGCACGGCGGTGCGTGCCTTGCCCTTGCTCACGGTGGCGAACATGCCGGCCAGATGCGTCACCGCTGTCCGTTCGCCATGGGCAACCGACTTGCGCCCCTTGCGAGACTCGGAGGTTCGAACATCTGCCATAGAGGTCAATATGGCGAGCAAACGACCCAAACGCAACCAACAGGAGGTGAGGAGCAGGTCGACGACTGGAGCACATCGGAGCACATGTCAGCACAGGTTAGCACCGTAGCATCTCGGAGCACATAGCGGCCTCGCCTAAGCCACGGAGAAGCCTTGGAAAATCGGACCCATGTTGCCGCATATGGCGCACATCCTGGAAGCTTCGTGACTCATATGAGTCAGCTTACTAAGGTTGAAACGCTGGTTCGATGTCGTCCAGCCGGCGAGATGCCTTGCGTATGTCTCTATTTTTGCTGGTAAATCAATGAGATAATCCAGCCACGAAATCAGGTGAGGATTGAAGCGATGGCCACATTGAAGGGGAAAGCAGTTCGCTCCAAGGATATCGAGCTGCGCGACACCTATTTCGAGGATGCAGCCGAACGGCTATGGGATCGCGGCAAGCATCATGGGTTCGCGACCGTGCCCAAGACTATGCCGCTCCTCATGCGGGCGCTCGACGAGCTCTCCAAGGGGAAGCCGCTGGGGTACACCTATTTTGCGCTGTTCTGCGCGACCTGGGACAATGGCCTGGTCCGGCTCGGCCGATCGACTGACCTACCTTATGCCTCGGGCTTTACCGGCCCGCGCGGCGTGCGCGGCTGGCAGGAGCGTATGAAGCTACTGGAGAGCTTCGGGTTCGTGGAGATCCGCCCGAGCGGCGGACAGAAGTTCGGCCTGGCCTTCCTGCCCAATCCCAACATCGTGCTGCTCGATCTGTGGGAGAAGAAGCAGGCGCAGCGAAACGGACCTTATGATCCACCCGGTCTCGGCGGGCTGCAGGACGCGACCATGAGCGCTTTCCTCGAGCGGGCGATCGACGTGGGAGCGAACGACGTCACGCGCAAGCACGCCAAAATCAATGCGGCGAAGCGCAGCGCGTCCGAGGACGAAGCCACACCGGCAAAACCGGCGAAGCGGGTCCGGGCCGCGAAGGCCGCGAAGGAATAGTCAGTCATGCTTCCGGCAGCGGTTCTCGACGCCAATGTGCTTTTCCCCATGATCCTGCGGGACACGTTGCTGCGCGTGGCAGCGGCGGGGTGTTTCCGCGCGCATTGGTCCGAACGGATCCTAGACGAGATGTCGCGGAACCTGATCGAGGATCACCGCGTCACGCTGGAGAGCGCCGAGCGCTTGCAGCGTCAGATGGCGATCGCGTTCCCGGACGCGGCGGTCGAGGACTGGGCACCGCACGAGCGTGCGATGCCGAACGATCCGAAGGATCGGCATGTCGCGGCGGCGGCGGTCGCGATCGGCGCGGACCTAATCGTCACCGCGAATCTCAAGGATTTCGTCCCGCTGCCTGACGGTCTGCGCGCCATCGGACCGGACGCGTTTCTGTATGAGCGGTTCCTGGCCATGCCCGAGGCCGTGCTGGGCGCACTCGGCCGGCAGGCCGCGGGGTATCGTAATCCCCCAGCCGGGCGTGCCGAACTGCTAGACTGGCTGGAGCGCGACGTTCCCGACTTCGTTGCCGCCGTCCGCGCACAGGAGATCGTCGGTGGCGCGTAAACTCAAGGTCTTCCGAACCCCGATCGGCTTTCACGATGCCTATGTCGCGGCGCCGAGTCAAAAGGCCGCGTTGGAGGCGTGGGGGAGCGACGCTGACCTATTCGCGCGCGGCGTCGCCGTGCTGGTGACGGACGACGCGCTGGCGGCTGAACCGCTGGCCAAGCCGGGGACGGTGGTGCGACGGCTTCGGGGCACAACAGAGGAGCAGCTCGCCGAAGCCGCGAAGCCCGCACCAAGACCGAAACGCCGTGCCGTGCCAAAGCCGGAGGCCGAGGCCCCGCCGCGCAAACCGCGATCGGCGCCGGCCAAGCCACCGCGCAAAAGCCGTGCGGACGCCAAGCCCGCGGAGGCCCCGGCGCCACCGCCCAAGCCGGCGCGGATGAAGCCACGGCCGTCGCGCGTGGCGCTTGATGCGGCCGAAGAGGCAGTAACGCGCGCCGAAGCCGATCATCGCGCGGCGGTCGCGGACCTCAGACAGCGCGAAGAGGCGCTGCGCCATGAAAGGCGGTCGCTCGAGGCGCGGCATGACGAGGCGATGGCGAAAATGGAGGCGGCCGTCACTAAGGCGCGCGCACGGCATGCCGCTGCGCTGGAGAAATGGCGCGCAGACTAGGCCGTGCCCATCTGGCGATCCACAGCTCCGAGGGGCTGCGGAACGTGATCGACCAGCGCGGCCGATCCATCTGGGCGATACTGCGCTCCCATAGGAAGCGGCAGTTCGGCTGTGGCGCGGTGGCCTGAAGCCGCACCGCTCGTCTGTACCTCCCTTATTATGCTAGCGCCCTCTCGCTGCTCGCTTCTGACGAAAGCGCATGATGAGCAGTGACGAAGGCCTCGCCTCGCGCGCGGACTTCTACGTGCGTCATGCCAGCCGAGTAGAGCGCTGATCCTAACCCAAAGCCGGCAGCGCCAGCCGATCGCCAGCGCCCCATCGTTTCTGGAAGGATACCGCCGGTCGGGAGTATGCGAGTTCGTTGCGGCAGGACCGCCAGCGACGCCTTTACGAACGCCGGGGTGAAACCCTCGGCCGGAAAGAGCTTAAGTGCCGCCGCACCTGCCGCTATCGCCGCGAATGCTTCTGTGGGTGTCGCGAAGCCCGGCAGCGCCGCCATGCCTCGCTCGGACGCGGCGGCGACGATGCGAACATCCGTATTTGGCGCGATGACCAGCGTACCGCCGGCATCCTCGACCCTTGGGACATCCTCGACGTGAACAACGGTCCCTGCCCCCACGATCGCGCGTCCCGCAAGGTGCTTTGCCAGAAGCTCGATACTGAGCAGCGGCTCCGGCGAGTTCAGCGGTATCTCGATTAGGCCGATGCCCACTTCTACGAGCGCTTCGCCGATCGCCTCTACTTCCCCAGGACGGACGCCGCGCAGGATCGCTATGAGCGGGCAGCGTTCGAAAGCGTCGTTGAACGGACCGATATGCGAAGGCTGATGCGTCATGGGACTGCTCATTTCGAGGGCAGCGCGATATCTGCGTACTCTCGGCGGATGAAATCGAGCTTCGGATCGATGTACCGACGGCAGAACGGCCGGCTAGGGTCGGTGCGATAGTAGTTCTGGTAGCGCTCGTCCGACGGTAAGAAGCCGATGAAGGGAATTACCTGCGTGTAAATTTCCTTCGCAGCTTCTTCCGCGAACCGGCGCACTGCCCGCTCAGCGTCCGCAATTTGGTTAGGTTCGAAGGTGTAGACCGCGCTGCGGTACTTCCCGCGAGGTGAACGTGCTCTGCCTGAAGAGTGTGTTCTAAGATGCACTTCGGCCAGCGTCTCTAGGCTGATAACGGACGGGTCAAACGTTACGATGACGCCTTCGGCCCAGGTGTCCGCGGGAGGTTCGGACTGCAGGAAGCCCTGGTCCACTTGGGTGACCCCTCTGAGCGCCTGAAAGACGCCTTCGGTGCACCAATGGCAGCCGCCCCCGAAGCCAATCTTCATCGTTTTCTACCTTGGGTAAGCGGGCGCAGCGCCGCTCGTTGGATGGCGGGAGCGACCGGCGCCGATGAACGCCACGATACGACGCCCGACTGCGTCGGCCATCTCGACGTGGGGATAGTGGCCGGCGCCCTCTACCATCATCGTTTCTGCATTGAGCTGTGCAGCGAGCATTTCAGCTTCGGCGCCGGGATCGGAAAAATCCGGGTCGTTGGTGCCCATCACCACAAGCGCCGGAACGGCACTGTCGTCCAAGATGGCTGCGGTGTCCGCTTTTGAAAGCGAGAGCATCTTGAGGAGCGCGTCCATTCGACCCGGCTCTTTCAGGTTGCGGGCGATTGCCCGCTTGACCTCGGTATGGTCGGGCGCTCGTAACTTCGTAAAAAGGCTAGCCCAGTAAGTCGTCCAGAACCATATGCGCCATGGTCCGGCGAAGCCGATCGTAAGAGCGAGCTTCTGTACCGTGGAGAGTGGAAGATCGCGTACGATCGGCCCCAGCAAGACGACTCCGTTGACCAGGTTTGGCGCTTCCTTCGCCGCCCATAGCGCGGCCCCTGCGGCAAAAGAGTTGCCCAAGATGAATGCCGGCCCAGCATCTAGGTGTCGGATGATGGCCACCGCGTCACGGCCGACGGCGCGGGCTGAATAGTCATCCCATTGAGACGACGTTTCGCCAAAGCCGCGGACGTCCATCGTAACGACCCGCATCCCCGCCTGCTGCAGGATCGGCTTCAGGTGCCGATACTCCGATCGCAGATCGCCCATCCCGGGAATGCCGAGAACGATCGGACCTGCGCCTCCCGTGTCGTCGAACGCCACGGCACCGCCTTCATGTTGCACGAATTGCGTGCGCAAGTGGCCAGAGTTCATACTGATCCCTCACAATATCAGACCGACAAGCCGCGCGGATCGGCCTTCGGCTAGCTTCATGGCGATCGGCGCCCCGGCGGCTTGCTATTGTCTGGAAGGCGCGATCGGTTTGCCCGAGCAGCGATGCCTAGACTGCGGTGGTCAGCTGGGCCGGCTGGCTTCGAAGAGGAACCATGCGCGCCGTTCCGCTTCATCGGTCCATGTGTCGATGAGGCCAGAGGTGGCGTTATCCTTCGCGTCGTCCGCGACCTCCTTCGCGCGCCGGAACGCCTCCACCATGTGCAGATTATCGGCCCTCAGCTCGGCCAGCATGTCCTGCGGCGTCACGAATTCGGCATCGTTGTCCTTGATGGTCTGGTGGCGTGCGATGTCGCCGATCGATGTGAGCGTACGATTGCCCGTCTTCCTGGCACGCTCGGCGATCGCATCAGTGACGGCGAGGATCTCGGCCGCCTGTTCGTCGAGCAGAAGATGATAGTCCCTGAAATAGGGACCAGAGACATGCCAGTGAAAATTCTTGGTCTTCAGATAGACAGCGTAGCTGTTCGCGAGAATGATCTTGAGCGCATCGGCCACGGTCATCGTCGCGGACTCGTCGAGGTCAGTGGGAGTTGCAACTGGCGCAGGACTGGCGTTGGTCATCGAGAAGCTCCCTGAATGGTGGCTTTCACAGGAGCCGGCATCGATTCCCCTTCGGCCGCTGAGGCCGACAGAATGAGTTTGCCTCGGATCGATGTCCAATAACCAGCGGCTATAGTTTCGATAGCCTGCGGCGACGAAGGCGCGAGCTGCACTTAAGTCGCAAGTCTTACACCGCGCGCGAGATGGAGTTTATCTCTCGGGCGTGAACCCAAGCACAAAGCTCACCACTTTCTCCGAGGACATCTCGCAAGGCCTGAGCAACGTCTTGCCGTTCGCCACTCGGTACAAATTGAAACTTACGATATCGGTGCCGGCGAGATCTCTCGCAAACAGGCTGTTTCGCCGGCCATCGTCAGACCGCTGCACCGTCACGCCGTAGCGGCGGCCGTCGAAAGTCCCTTCACTGTAGCCGCGCGGCAGACCTTCGAGCGCTGCTTCGAAGTCGGCGTTCTCCATTCAGGCAGCTGGTGCGCTATCGGGACGGGACGAGGTCGGCAGGCACCTTTGCGCGGCGCGCCAGCCGACCCGCCTGCCTGATGTCCGGGGCGCCGCGATGCGGCGACCCGGCGAGGATGCGACTACAATCACGAGCGCCTTTAGACCAGGACACCGCCCGAAACGTCGATCACGGCCCCGGCTGTATAGCTCGCCGTCGGACCAACGAGATAGCTCACCGCTGACGCGACTTCCTCGATGGTAGCGATGCGACGTATCGGATGCAGGTCCAGGACGGCTTCAGGGAAATTTTCCGCAGCTCCTGCCGCCATGTCGGTTGGCATGATGCCCGGCTGCACCACGTTCACGGTGATATTGCGCGGCCCCAGATCGCGCTGCACGCCGCGGGCATACCCGGCGATCGCCGCCTTCGTGCCTGCGTAATCGGCAACCCCCGGCACGATCGCGCGCGTGCCTAGTCCGGATCCGATGAAAACGATCCGGCCGCCGTCCGAAATTTTCTGCGCCGCCGCCCGGGTTACCGCCACGGTCCCGAGAACGTTGACGATCCATTGCTTGTCGAAGGCCGGCCCATCAAGCGTGGGATCGTCGACCAGCTTGCCCTGAACCGCGATCGCTGCGTTATTGATTAGGATGTCGAGCTTGCCGAGCTCCGAGATCACCTGCTCAACCATCGGCTGCGCAGCGGAGCTATCTGCCTGATCGCACTGGATGGCAATCGCGCGCACCCCTTTGGCCCTCACCTTCTCGACCACGGCTTCCGCCTTAGCGGCCGAGGCGGCATAGGTGATCGCGATATCAGCGCCCTGTTCGGCGAGCGTTTCGGCCAGCACGGCCCCGAGACCCCGAGAGCCGCCGGTGATCAGCGCGACCTTGCCTTTTAGAACATTCGACATTTGAGCTTCTCCTGTTGAGGCTTGGATGTCCGCGCGCCGATCGAAAGTAGGGGCGCCGACAGGTGGGTAGTATGGGCGCGGCTCGAGGGCTCACGGTGCTCGAGGCATCTGCTGCATCGGTTCGACACCCATCAGCGCCATGCCGTTGCGGATGACCTGTCCAATGGCGTTCGCCAGCGAGAGCCGGGCGTGACTGAGCGGGGCGTCGTCTTCCAGGATGAAGCGGCGCTGCGGATCATCGATGCCGGCGTTCCACATGGCGTGGAATGCGCCGGCAAGTTCAAAAAGGAAGAAGGCGATCCGATGCGGTTCGCGCGCCGCTGCAGACGCCTCCACTATGCGCGGAAATTGTGCCGCATGTTTCACGAGAGCGAGGTCGCGGTCGTCCAGTCGGGTCAGGTCGGGTGTGCCCCCCTGCTCGATGCCGGCTTCGGCCGCGCGATTCGACAGCGAGTGGATACGCGCATGGGCATAGTGCACGTAGAAGACCGGGTTGTCCCTGGACGCCTCGACAACCTTCGCGAAGTCGAAGTCCATCGGTGCTTCGGCTTTGCGGGTCAGCATGGTGAAGCGGACGACATCCTTGCCGACTTCCCGAACCACATCGGAGAGCGTCACGAAGTTGCCGGCGCGCTTCGACATCTTCACCGGCTCGCCCGCGCGAAGCAGGCGAACGATCTGCACCAGCTTGACGTCGAAACGCTTGCGCCCTTCGGTGAGGGCATCGGTAGCCGCGACGATGCGCCTCACCGTGCCGGCGTGATCCGCGCCCCAGACGTCGATCATCTGATCGGCGTCGCGTGCCTTCTCGAAATGGTAGGCCAGGTCGACGCCGAAATAGGTCCAGCTTCCATCTGCCTTGCGGATCGGCCGGTCCTGATCATCGCCAAAGAGGGTTGAGCGGAACAGCGGCAACTCGATCGGTTGCCAGTCCTCCGGTTCCGATCCCCTCGGACGGTCAAGCACACCATCATAGATGAGATCGCGCTCGCGCAGCCACGCCTCGGCGGCGGCGGGCCTGCCCGCTTCGAGAAGTTCGGCTTCCGATGCGAAGCGGTCATGACGAACGCCCAGCAGCGCGAGGTCCGCGCGGATCGTTTCCATCATCGCTGCGACGGCGCGCGAGCGGAAGATCGGAAGCCACGCGGCTTGCGGGGCATGTCGGTAGCGGTCGCCGAAGTCCGCCGCCAAGGCGTGGCCGACGGGCTCGAGATAGTCGCCCGGATAGAGGCCTTCCGGAATATCGCCGACGCTGTCGCCCAGCGCCTCTAGGTAGCGGAGGTGGACGGATCTGGCGAGGACGTCCACCTGTCCCCCGGCGTCGTTGACGTAGTATTCGCGGATCACGCGGTGCCCGGTGAACGCCAGCAGGTTCGCCAGCGCGTCTCCCACGACCGCTCCGCGGCAATGCCCCATGTGCATAGGGCCGGTCGGATTGGCCGAGACATATTCGACGTTCACCGTCTTGCCGGCACCAGAGTCCGATTTGCCATATCGCTCGCCCGCATGTGCGATCGCCGCCAGCTCGTCCCGCCACGCGTCGTCGGACAGGCGCAGATTGATGAAGCCAGGCCCGGCGACGTCGACACTTGTCACTTCGTCGAGCGCCGCCAACTGGTGGGCGAGTGCCTCGGCGAGCTGCCGCGGCGGGGCGCCGGCAAGTCTCCCCATCACCATCGCAGCGTTGGTCGACAGGTCGCCGTGCGCAGCGTCATTTGGCGTCTCCACGGTCACGCCGCTCCGTGCGAGACCGACCGGCAGGTCGCCAGACGCCTCCAGCGCATCGAGCGCCCGCTCGAGGTGTGCGGCGACGCGAGCATGAAGCGCTGCCGGCATCAGCGGCCGCGGCCGGCGAGGAGCTTGCTACGCAACCTCCACCCCTTTCCAGAATGCGAAATGATCCCTGATCGCTTCGGCATCCGCGGTCGGGTCGGGGTAGGTCCAGGCCGCATTCGGATTTCGCTCGCCGCCTACCCGAACATGGAAGTAGCGCGCCGAGCCCTTGATCGGGCAGACGGACGAATGATCGCTCGCCTCAAGTCGGCTACGATCGACCGCCTCCGGCGGAAAATAGTGATTGCCGTCGACAATCACGGTCTTTTCGCTCGCGGCGATAGTGGCGCCGTTCCAAACTGCCGAAATCATTGTCCATTCCCTCGTTCCATCGCTGGCTGGGCGCGCCTTCAACAGGCTGATCAGGTGGCGGACGCCTCACCCGCGAGAAGCTTGTCGAGGCCGCCTTTGGCATCGAGCTCCAGGAGGTCGTCAGACCCTCCGATGTGTGTGCCATTGATGAAAATCTGTGGAACCGTGGCCCGTCCCGACGCTTCGACCATAGCCTGCCGCTGAGCAGGATCTTCCTCGATGTCGTGTTCAGTCCATTGCACGCCCTTCTGCGTGAGCAGCGCCCTCGCGCGGCGGCAAAAAGGACACCAGCTGGTCGTGTAGAGAGTAATTTCGGGCTTCATGATCACTGACTCCGATCGTTCGCTGTTGAGGTTGATTGCTATGCCTCGGGCATTTCGTCTCAGCCGAAGGTGAAGGCGAAAGCCTGAGCGCCGGCGTCGAGGAACTCGATCGAGAAGGTGCGCTCGCGCACGGCACCCTGCTGCCGAACGAGCTGGTAGAGACGCTGGCCCTCGATCATGCCGTTCCCAGCGTCATCGATGTCCGTGCCGTGATCGCCAGCGGGTGGCTTGCCGTCGATCGTGACGCGGAACCGAACCCGCTGGCCCGTGGCGGAAGGGCCGAGCACAAGGTGGACGTCGCGGGCATGAAAGCGGTAGACGATGCGGGCGCCGGCGGATTGGGCCGAGGCATGTTCCGACCCTGCGATCCAGCGTCCGGAAAGCGCCCAGGCATTCAAAGGCAGCCGAGGCGGCGCGACATAGTCATGCCCGGCTTCGCGCACGAGGCCCCCCGGTGACGTGAAACGCTCGCCACGCACATAGCCTAGGTAGGTCTCGGGGGAGCGTACGTCGTTCCAGCTCGCTGCCGCAGAGCTTCCCGCAGTGCGTACCGATACGGTCCGCATGTCGCCGACGGCTTGGCCATTCTCGGCAAGGAGCCGCTGGATAACCTTTTCGGATTCGGCGTAGTTGCCTTCGCCGAAATGATGGTATCGAATGCGGCCGCTGCCATCGATGAAATAGTGGGCCGGCCAGTAGCGGTTGTCGAAGGCGCGCCAGATCGCGTGATTGTTGTCGAGCGCGACGGGATAGGTGACGCCCAGGTCACGCACCGCCTTCGCGACGTTGCCGGGATCCTTCTCGAAGGCGAACTCGGGGGCGTGAACGCCGATCACGACGAGCCCGGCCGCCCGATACTTCTGCTCCCAGGCTATGACGTAGGGCAGCGTTCGCAGACAATTGATGCAGCTGTATGTCCAGAAATCGACCAGCACGACCTTGCCGCGCAACGCCTCGCGCGTGAGCGGTGGAGAGTTCAGCCAACTCGTTGCACCGGTGAGCGGTGGCAACTCCCCTTCGATGCCGAGCGGGCCGTCTCCCAGCATGCTGGTCTGTGCCGAGCGATCATCCAGCCGGAACCTGTCCAGGAGTTTCTGTTCGACGGTCGACGTGCCGGCGAGCGAGAGCCTGGTCAGCAAGCCCGTGTCGAGCCCCAGCGCGATGGCGGCCACGGCGACGAGCACCAGCGCGCCGAGTGAGCGGCGCAATCCGTCGCCGACACGGATCGACCGCTTCATCGCGGCGAATACGCGCCCGCCGACGAGTAGCGCCAGCGCGAGCGACGTTGCCGCGCCGGCGGCGTAGGCGAGCAGCAGCAGCGACGTGCCGACATTGGCGCCCTGCAGGGCGGCTCCGGTCAGGATCAACCCGAGGATCGGTCCCGCACACGGCGCCCATAGAAGACCGGTGGCGAACCCAAGCAGCAGGGATGTCCAGAAGCTGCCGCCGGAGCGTTCCGGGCCGGTCGCCTCCGTGAGACGGGCGCCGAGCTTGACGAGCGGTCTGGTGGCCCGATCCGCGAGCGCGGGAAAGAGCAGCAGAAGGCCGAACAGCCCCAGTACTAGCAGCGCCACTGCCCTCCCGAGGCTGTTCGCCTGCACGGCCCATCCGCCGCCGACCGCCGCCAGCGTCGCTACCCCGGCGAAGGTCACCGCCATACCCAGCAGAAGCGGCAGGCCACTGCGCAGGAACGGCTGACCTGCTCGCGCGAACACGAACGGCAGCACCGGCAGGATGCATGGGCTGATGATCGTCAGCACGCCGGCGAGGTAGGAGAGCATCAGCAGCAGCATCACGAGCACTTTTTCAGCGAGAAGAGGAGTAGCCGGGGTCTCCGGGCATCAGCGGCTCGTCCTGGCCGGGGGGTGGAGATTGCGCCGGCATTGATCCGCGGCGAGCGGGCGCGAGGTATCATGCCGCCAGCCTCCGGACTGTCTCCAGCACCCGGTCCTGACGATATGGCTTCGAGAAAAAGACCATGTCCTCGGGGAGGTCGGTCCCTTCCGGCCAGGGTCTCCCCGACGTGATGATGATCTGAATGGAGGGCCAGCGCTCGCGAATGCAGATCGCCAGCATGATTCCGTCGATCCCGCCGGGCATGTCTACATCGGTGAAGACGACCCGCACATCGAGCCGATCTTCCAGAGTGACGATCGCGTCCGTGGCATCGGCCGCTTGCAGCACCTCGAAGCCGGCCTCCTCGATCATGTCCGATGCGAAAAGCCGAACAAGTGGCTCGTCTTCCACGACGAGAACCACGGGCCTCATCATTATACGCATTCCTCCGTCAGCCCTTGGCCAGGTGGCGCATGGGGGCTTGCAAGTCGGCCGCAAATCCGCCCGGATCGTAGCGAAGATCCACTCCGCCGGTGCCGGCCAAGCCGATGCTGATGAGCTTCGAGCCGAAGCCGCGTCGCGTCGGTGGAGTGACTGGAGGTCCTCCCCGCTCGCGCCATTTGATCATGAGGCGATCGTCACCATCGTCAGTCTCGATCTCCCAGGTCAGCGAGACTTCGCCGATGTCGCCCGTCAGAGACCCGTATTTGCAGGCGTTTGTCAGAAGCTCGTGGACGATCAGCGAGAAAGAGAGCGCCGCCCGCGCGCCCAACGCCACTGGTGGACCGTCCATCTTCACGCGATCCATGAACCCGATTGCCTCGACCACCGTCGTCGCGATCGATTTGAGGTCGGCCTGCGCCCAGCTATTCTGAAGCAGGGCGTCATGCGCGGCGCTCAGCGCCATCAGGCGGCGTTCGAAGGCATAGACCGATTCACGATCGCTGGCCGATCGCAGTGTCTGGCTCGCGATCGCCTGAACCATGGTTAGCATGTTCTTCAGCCGGTGCGCGATCTCACCGTTCACGATGCGCTGCTGCTCGTCCGATCGATGTCGCGCAACGCCGGCTTCGAGACGGTCGGTCGCGCTACGTAGAAACGCGATCTCTTCTGCCAGCCAAGGCCTGGGCTGCGCCGAATGGACGAAGAAGAAGGCGATCGTCCGGCCATGTTCCCGCACCGGCATATCGACGAGCGCGCGAACCCCGATGCGCATTGCGATCGAAAGGTTTGAGAATGCGCGTTCGTCGGTGAGAGCGTCAGCGACCACCAGCGGGTCGCCATAAATGAGCGGCTCCCGCAAACTCACATACTCGTCGAGGCGATGACGGCCGGCGATGCTGAGAATGCCGGGCGCAGTCCAGTCGGTCTTGATGTCGATCGTCTCGACTGCGTCGTCAACCGACCCCAGGCCGGCGCGATCTGCGGTCAGCACGCGCCCGACGATCGCGGCGGTAGCTGATGCCATCTGCCCAGCGTCCCCGCTACCTCGAATGGCCTCGCCGATCTCGACCAAGGCGGCCTGCAACTCCGTCAGGCGATTGCTGACCCTTGCGGTCCGACGAAGCTCGAGATTCTCGCTGGCGAGGCGAGCGAGAGCCCGCAGCATCGCCCTTTCCAACTCGCTCAGCCCTTCCGGGCGTGGCTCGGTGTCGATGACGCACAGCCGGCCGACCACGGCACCGGAACGCAGAACCAGCGGTGCACCGGCATAAGCGCGGAAGTGCCGGGCGCCAGTGACGAGCGGGTTGCAATTTGTGCGATGATCGGCGGTCAGATCCGTAATTTCGAGCATGTCGCCGCGATCGATCTCGATCCGGCACACGGAGTGCTCGATCTCCGTTTCCCGGACGTCCAGACCGTACTTCGCCTTGAACCATTGTCGGTCGACGTCGAGGAGGGTGATCAGCGCGATCGGGACATCGCAGGCCTTCGCCGCGATAAAAACAAGGTCGTCGAAGGCCTGCTCATCAGGCGTGTCGAGAACCATCAGGTCCGCAAGCGCCTTGGCGCGATGGATCGCACCTGCGTCCGCCGTGTCAGCGTTCAAAGCCACTGATCGCCTCCCATCGAGGGATCGCATTGTCGAGATGGGTGATCGCGAAAGGCCGCAGCGAAGTGCTCCGGTGCGTGAGACCTGGCCCGCGCATGCCCGCTCGGGTAGCCGCGCCCCGAAACAGCCCCGAGCTGCCGACGGGCGCGAGCGAAAGGCGGGTCAGGCGGCTGCACATCAGTGTCCGACGGTGCGCGGCGGCCATGTCGTCGACGACACGGCAGATGTATCTTCAGAGTGCGCATCTGCGCCACCGACGGTGAGAACCATCTTCCCTTGAATGTGCCCGTCCGCAGCGCGCTCGTGCGCTGCCGCTGCCTGCGACAGCGGGTAGGTGCTGTCGACGGCGACGCGGACAGCTCCGCTTCGAAGCAACTGCCCGAGCTCTGCGAGTTGCGCGCCGTTCGATCTGACCTGCGTCGCCGAGACGGTTACACCGAGCCGAGCCGCCTCATCCTGACCGGCGAAACCCAGCGGGAAGATCGGAAAGAGCGCGCCGCCGCGTCGGATCGTGCGCAGGAAGCGTTCTGCCGAAGGACCGCCGACAGCGTCGACCACAAGATCGACGTCGCGCACAATATCCTCTGCCGCAGTCTTCGTATAATCGATGAAATCGTCCGCACCGAGATCGTCCAGGAAATTCTCGTGGCGGCCGGATGCGACGGCGATGACGCGCGCGCCCTGTTGCTTCGCCAACTGGACCGCGAGATGGCCCACCCCGCCAGCCGCGCCATTGACGAGAACCCATTTGCCGGCAAGCGGGACGGGTTCGTGCCGATCCGGCTGCAGCGGATTGGGCTCGTCGTGACCCAGATCGATTAGGAATTGCCAAGCTGTGAGGCCCGACATCGGGACGGCCGCGGCATGCACGTGATCGATCGCCCGCGGCTTGATTGCGAGGTCTGATGCCGGCGCGGATACATATTCGGCATATCCCAGGCTGTCGCCGTAGCTCGGGAAACGGATCATGCCGAAGGCTTCGTCGCCGGGCACGAAACCCTGCACATCGTCAGCGACGGCAACGACGACACCGGACACGTCCGACCCGGGAATGACCGGGAACGCGACCTCCGGCCGCCATTCCGGCGGCAGGGCCTTGTACCCTTCCCGCAGATACCAGTCGGGGGGGTTGATGCCCGCGGCGAGCACGCGGACGAGCACTTCTCCCGGCTTGATGTCCGGCTTCGGAGCGTCTTCGTATCGAAGCACGTCTGGAGCGCCGAATTCATGGAATCGGATGGCTTTCATATTGCTGGCCTCCCTCAGACGCGCTCGAGGAGCGCGACGGTGCCCTGTCCGCCGTCGGCGCAGATGCTGACGATCGCCCGTGATCCAGCCGGCAGCGCCCACAGCTCCTTCACCGCCTGGCTGAGGTCGCGGGCGCCGGTGGCGCCGAACGGATGCCCGATCGCCACGGAACCGCCGTTCGGGTTGACGCGGTCCCAGTCGAACTGGCCCATGTCTTCGTCGACACCCGCCTTCGCGCGTACCCAGTCCCGGTCGGTGATGGCCGCGAGGTTCGCCAGCACCTGGGCCGCGAACGCCTCGTGGATCTCCCAGAGCGCGATGTCGGAGTAGCCGAGCCGATGCCGTGCGAGCAGGCGCGGGATCCCGTAGGACGGCGCCATCAGCAGTCCCTCGGTGTGGAGATCGACGGCCGATACCTCGTAATCGACGAGCCGGACGTACGGCGTATCGGTCGGCAGTCTGGCGACGCCCGCCTCGTTGGCGACCCAGCAGCCGGCGGCGCCATCGGTGATCGGCGAGCTGTTGCCGGCCGTGAGGCTACCTAGCCCGCTATCCCGGTCGAAGGCCGGCTTGAGCGCGGCTAGCCGCTCGGCCGACGTGTCGGCGCGCGGATTGGCGTCGCGCCCCAGCTCGGGCAGCGGGATGACGAGATCATCGAAGAAGCCGGCATTCCAGCCGGCGACCGCGCGCTGGTGGCTCTTGAGCGCCCAGTCGTCCTGGGCTTCGCGCGAGATTGACCAGGCCTTGGCCGTCTCTTCCATGTGATCGCCCATGGTTCTGCCGGTTATGCGGTTGGCCCACCCCCTGGTCGGCAGGACATAGTCGCGCGGCGTGAGCGCCTGCAGCGCAGCCAGCGCCGCGGCAGGATCCTTTGCGAAAAGATCCGTGAGCCGCTTGGATGCCTCCGGGGTCAGGGCGAGCGAAGGCCGGCTCATGACCTCGGCCCCACCGACCAGCGTCAGGTCGGTTCCGCCGCCGAGCATGCCCGCCGCGGCGAAGGTCGCCGTCATGCTTGTCGAGCAGGCGAGGACGACCGAGAACGCCGGCACGCTCGGATTGAGCCCGGCATCGAGCCAGACCTCGCGGGCGATGTTGCTCCAGCCCAGGTTCGGAATCACGGTTCCCCACACGACCAGGTCCGGCTCCGCCTGCTTCGCCATCGCCTGCGCCACCGGGACGGACAGCGAAACGGTGTCGTACGCCCCCAGCGCTCCGCCGCCGCGGCCAAACGGGGTCCGAAGGCCGGCGGCCACGAAGACGGGTTCGGCGAAGCGGCTCATGCTGGTCTCCCGAGAGTCTGGAATTGCGCTGGAATGAGGCAGCGGGATGCTGTCGCGGTCGCGCGTTGCGGTCGTCGCATCACGATCCTCCCTGTGGATCGTCGCGCAGGTCGATCACCATCTTGCCGCTGTTCTTCCCCGCGAAGAGGTCGAGGAAGGCAGCCGGCGTGTTCTCGAGGCCGTGAAGCACGGTATCCTGCCATTTGACCTCGCCGTCCAAAATCCATCGCGCGACGTCGCGCTGGAAGTCTTCCCACACGGACATGTTGTGGATCGTGATGAAGCCCTGCAGCAGGATGCTCTTCTCGATCGCGGCATAGATGTTGCGGGGGCCGGACGGCTCGCTGTTATACTGGTCGATCATTCCGCAAAGGGCGAAGCGGGCGAAGTCGTTCGCGGCGTTCAGCGCTGCCTCTAGATGCGTCCCGCCGACATTGTCGAAATAGACGTCGATGCCTTCTGGTGCTGCCGCGTCGAGCGCTGCCGACATGTCCTCCGCCTCCTTGTAGTTGATCGCGGCATCGACGCCCGCCTCATCGCGTAGCCAGCGAAGCTTTTCCTCTGAGCCGGCGGAGGCCACGACCCGGCATCCCTTGATCTTTGCGATCTGGACGGCGAGCGAACCGACCGAGCCGGCTGCGGCGGAGACGAAGACGGTTTCGCCCGACTGCGGCTTTCCGATCCGCAGAACGCCGATGTAAGCCGCGAAGCCGGGGAACCCGAGCGGCCCGAGATAGGCTTGCTCCGGGATCGCAGGATCGATCTTGGTGGCAGAAGTGGCGTCGATGACCGCATAGTCACGCCACCCGGCGAAGTGGCTGACGACATCGCCCGGCCTGAGGCCGCTGTCTTCGCTTTCGATGACGACGCCGATCGCGGCCCCATCCAGGGGCTCGCCTAACTCGAACGGCGGCATGTAGCTTTCGCGCCCGGTCATCCTTCCGCGCATGTAGGGGTCGACCGAGAGCCAACGATTGCGGACGAGAACCTGCCCGGTGTGCGGACACGCGAGCGATCGTTCGACGAGCTCGAAGTTGTCGGATGCGGGCAGCCCTTCCGGACGCGCCTTGAGATGAAATTGTCGCGCGACGACCGTCATCGCATCGGCCCTCCCCGCTGATCGCCGAGGTTTAGCGTCCCTGCCCGAGAGGACGCGGCGAGACCTGCGCCGTTATCCACCATAGCGCTCGGTCTTGATTGCCGCGGCATCCAGACCGGCGCGCAGTGCGCCATCGGTCGCAATGTTCACGAAGCCGTTCGACCCGCAGACGAAGCCGTTCGACCCGCAGACGAAGACGTGCGCAGGCGTGCGGGGAAGCCGACCGATCACCTCTTGGACGACTGCACTATCGATCCGCCGCGCGAAGTCTGTCGCACGCCTCGGAGCTTCACGGGTGATCGCCAGCGACAGCACGAAGGCGGGGTCATTCAGTTCGATGGCCTGCAGTTCGTCCGAGAACAGGACGTCGCGAGCCGTGCGGGCGGACAGGAGCAGGGCTGTCGGAACAGTCTGTGCCATCTCGCGGCGCTGTCGGATCATCGCCATCAACGGGACCAGGCCAGAGCCTGCTCCGATCAGGAGGATTGGCTCGGCTGCCTGCCCCGGCCAGAGGAAGTGCCCGCCGAGTGGGCCGCGAAGTTCGATCTCGTCACCGACCGCTGCCACGTCGTGGAAGAAGGGGGACACTTCCCCATCGGACAAGCGTTCGATGGCGAGCTCGAGGACCCCGGTATCGTTGGTTGGCGTGGCGATCGAATAGCTGCGCATCGCCGTGTAGCCGTCAGGCGCCGTCAGGCGCACGTCGACGTGCTGACCCGCCACATGGGTGAAAGGCGTGCGCAGCCGGAAGAAGAAGCTTTTGATCGCCGGGGTCTGTTGGGCGACCCGGTCAATCACGGCTTTCTGCCACGGCGCTGCCTGCACGGCGCCATCAGTCATGGGTGTACCGCTGCTCGCGCCACGGATCGCCATAGATGTGATAGCCGCGAAGTTCCCAGAAGCCGGCTTCGTCGCGCGTTGTGAACTGCAGCGCTTTCACCCACTTGGCCGACTTCCAGAAATACAGATGCGGCACGAGCAGGCGTGCTGGGCCGCCATGATCGCGCGGAAGCGGTTGGCCGGCATATTTGAGCGCGACCATCGCCTTGTCGGAAAGCAGATCCGCCAGTGGCACGTTGGTCGAGTAGCCGTCGTACGAATGTACGAGGACGAAATCGGTTGGTTGCTCGAGCCCTGCGTCCGCGAGGATGTCCTCGATGAGTACGCCTTCCCATGCCGTATCCAGCTTGGACCAGGACGTGACGCAGTGAATGTCCTTCTTCACCCTGGTCTGAGGCAGAGCGTTGAACTGGCTCCAGTTCCAGACCTTGACCGGCTTCGGCCCGATCTTGACCGTGAAATTCCATTTCGCGGTATCGAGGTCCGGCGTCGGTCCCGCGGTCAGGACCGGAAAATTCTCGACGAGATGCTGGCCAGGCGGAATCCGGCCGGACTGGTCGCTACCCGATCCGCGACCGGTAAAACCTCTCGTGACCATGCCGGACTCCCCTTGTTCGTCGCGACAGCCCCGGCCTAGTTTTCAGCTCACTTTCCTGCGTCACAAGTCTTACGCACGCGGATCGAAACGAAGATAAACTTTGTGAAACCTAGGTGCCTGATGCTCTGCCAGTATAGACATGATTTCGTTCGTCATGATTCGTGACGACGACGTGTTGACTATAACTTCGGAGCATTGCCGTTTCCCAATAGCCTGTGACTATAGTTTCAATAGCCGTGAGAGCATTGGATGCCGCGTGATCGCCAAGACCCAGGCACCTCGCGCACTCGCAAAGCCTGGGGAGTGGTCCGCAAACGCGAGCGGCTGCACCGCGATCGACCGCGACGCGATCCAGTCAAGCCCCGATATGAATTCGAGGTTCGGTCGAGCTATCTCGCGTCAATGGCTTCGGAAGCGGAATCGAGCTTCGCCTTGAGCACCGGCCAGCTATCGCGAATGTCTTGGCGGTAGGTCTCTCCGTCGCTCACGCGCTGCAATAGCGGATCGGCAAGCCAGGCGGACTGCTGAGGGCTGAGATAATCAGGAATCGGGTTGCGATACGGTACGGCCAGGTTGATCTGAGTTCGCTGCGCCGCCGACAGCGGCAGATGACGGACGGCGTTCTTGCGCAGGTAGAATTGCGGCTCGCGGTCTAAGCGGAAGCTGCCGCGCGCCACCGGTGCGAAGCCCTCTGCGCGGGCGTAGGCGTCCAAGTCGGCCCGGGTGACGGCGCGTGGGTCGAATTGCACCCGCACCGCTTCTTCGCCACCCACCCAACCCGCGTCGGTCGTGATCACGGCGGGATGTTGAGCGAGGCTCGTCTCCCCCGACCAAAAGCACGGCGTCGTATAGATGCCCCCCTCGCTCAGGCCATGTTCGATGAGCAGGTCACGCCCCAGCAGGCGGAAATAGGCCGGCACGTCGCCGCCGAGTGCTTCCAGAGCTGCGCTGAGCCTCTCGTGAAGGGCGAGCGGATCGTACCGATCTGCCAAACGGGGCAAAAGCTCCGTTCCATCTGGGTGAAGGAAGCGCGTGACCGGGTTGTTCCAGGATCGCTCACCATAGAGGCGCATTATCCTGGCATCAGCGCCGGGATGATTGTTGAAGACCGCCACTGGCACGAACCGCTCGGCGATCAGCTCCACCATCAAAGGATGCGTCAGAACGTCCTGCCCGAAGTTCACGCAGGTCGCGCACCCCGGAACTTCCTGAAACAGCAGCAACACAGGCTTGCCCTGAGCGGCCGCGAGCGATGTGGCATGATCATAGTCGCGCAGCCAAGCGACATCGCCGAGCTCACGATGCTCGCGATATGAAACTCGTGTCTTTGTCATGCCATCTATTTAGTGAAGCGAAGCGGCAATTCACCTGATCGATATCTGCGACGTCGAATATTTTGGCTCGCAGGAAGCGATCTGAGTCTCTGATCTTACAGCCTGGCTATCGAAACTATAGCCTACAGCTATTGGAAAACAGGTGCCGCGAACTTCATAGTGTCGACGCCCGGATCGACGTCGAAGCCTGTGGAAGGTGCGGTCATGATCTCGCGGACACGGCAGATCGTAAGCACCAAGGCCATCCAACTGGCTGGGCGCTTGGGTCTGGAGAAATTGATTTGGATGTCGAACGGCATCTCTGAGGAGGAGAGACGCAGTGGCCGCTCCCGAGCAATCAGCGCCTGAACTCCGGGTTAGCCAATGGATCGGGGGAGACGGCACGAAGCTGGACACCCCGGTCACACTTTCTCAACTGGGGCAAGGACCGAAGATTCTCTTTGCGTTTCAGCACTGGTGCCGCGGATGCCACCTGCACGGCTTCCCTACGTTGCAGCGGCTTCATACCGGCCTGGCGCCGAAGGGCGTCGGCTTTGCGGTGATTCAGACGGTTTTCGAGGGAGAGCACGAAAACACCTTCGAGAAATTGCGGGCAAACCAGTTGCAGTACGAGCTGCCGGTCGCATTCGGCCACGACCCTATTCCGCCTGGCGCGCGTCTCCCCACGTTCATGGAGGATTACCGGACGCGCGGCACGCCCTGGTTCAGCGTAATCGATGCTGAGGGCGCGGTCGTATACTCGGACTTCCAAATCGACGCGGACAAGCTGGTGGCGCATCTGGAACGGGCTTGATCGATGCGCCGTTGGCTCGTCCTCGCCACGACCCATGTCGCGACACTGTCACTGGGATTTGCCGCCGGCATCTACGCTCTGCCGATCCTGACGGCGCCGCCTCCGCCGGATGCGGCGGCGCTCGCGTCGACCGGTGCGGAGGCGCTCTACACCGGCCGATTTGAGCGCCGGCTTGAGGGCAGCGATTTCGTTCACTGGGGCGAGGGAGACGTGAAGGTGTCGCGCGAACGGATAGCGCACATCGGCCGCCTCTCCCCCGGCCCAGATTACAAGCTCTATCTCACCCCGCGCTTCGTAGACACGAAAGAAGCGTTCATTGCAGTCAAGAACAAGTCGCGCCGCATCGGCGATGTGAAGACCTTCGATGGTTTCCTCATAGCCGTCCCGGCCGACGTCGACGTTGCCGCATTCAGCACGGTGGTGATCTGGTGCGAGGCGTTCGACCGCTTCATCAGCGCGGCCGAGTATCGGCGCTCTGCTCGAGCATCATGAAACCTGAAGGGCGCGCCGATACCGCAAGTCCGATGCGGCCGCCGTCGACACCGTATGTTGCAAGGCGGAGAAGAATATGAAGATCGGCATCATCGGGCTCGGCCGCATGGGTGCAAACATAGCCCGGCGGCTGATCCGGCACGGCCATGACACCGTAGTCTATAACCGCTCGCCCGAGCCCGTTGCCGATCTCGTGCGAGAAGGAGCAGTTGGTGCCTCAGGGCTGGCCGACATGCGCAGCAAGCTCGACAAGCCGGCGATCTACTGGGTGATGCTGCCGGCCGGCAAGCCGACCGAGGTAATGATCGCCGCGATCGCCGACCTGGCTGCGCCGGGCGATATCATCATCGATGGCGGCAACGGCTTCTACAAGGACGATATCCATCGCGCCAAGGGCCTTGCAGAGCGCGGTATCCACTTCGTCGATGTCGGGACGTCGGGCGGCGTGTGGGGGCTCGATCGCGGCTATTGCATGATGATCGGCGGCGAGAAGCCGGTGATCGATCATCTCGATCCGATCTTTTCCGCTCTTGCGCCGGGGCTCGGGACGATACCGCGCACCGTCGACCGCCGCGACGGTCACGACCCGCGCGCGGAGAAGGGCTACATCCACGCTGGAGCTGCCGGGGCGGGCCATTTCGTCAAGATGGTCCATAACGGCATCGAGTATGGGCTCATGCAAGCCTATGCCGAAGGCTTCGACATACTCAAGGGCCGGTCGTCGGCGAAGCTGCCTGAAGACGAGCGGTTCGACATCAACCTCACCGATGTTGCCGAGGTGTGGCGTCGCGGCAGCGTGATCTCATCCTGGTTGCTCGACCTGTCGGCCGCGGCGCTCGCGCGGGATCAGATGCTCGAGCAGTTCTCGGGCCATGTCTCGGACTCAGGCGAGGGCCGATGGACGATCGAGGCGGCGATGGAAGAGGCGGTCCCGGTCAACGTCCTCTCAGCCGCGCTGTATGCGCGTTTCAGGAGCCGCGTCGAACATACCTTCGGTGACAAGCTGCTTTCGGCGATGCGCTTCGGTTTCGGCGGACATGTCGAGATGCCGCAGTGACCGTGACACCCTTCCGCGACAAGGGCTCGCGCCGGCCCATCGTAAGGCGATCATGCGGGCGCTCGTTAATCCGGCGGGACAGAAGATGACCCCTCCGATGGAGTCGGTCAAGGCGGCCGCCACGCGCGGTCTCGCGCTCGCGCCCGTGGCCGCGCTGCTGCTGAGCGTCGCCTTTCTCCTGCTCGGCAACGGATTGCTGGGAACCCTGCTGATCGTCCGGGCCGGACAGGAAGGATTCTCCAGCGGCAGCATCGGCGCGATGATGTCGGCCTATTTCTCGGGCTTTACCATCGGTGCGCTTTTGCTGCCGCGCGTCATTGTGTCCGTCGGTCATGTGAGGACGTTCGCCGGCTTCGCGGCCATCGCATCCATCACCGCCATTCTCCATGTCGCGCTGGTGGAGCCTTTGGCCTGGATGCCGCTGCGAATGATCACCGGCGTGGCTTACGCCGGCATGATCCTCGCGACCGAAAGCTGGCTCAACGCGCACGCATTGCCTTCGACGCGCGGGCAGCTTCTGTCGATCTTCGGTGTCGTCTCGATGGGATCGTGGGCCGCTGGGCAAGCGCTTTTGAACATCGCGCCACCTGCCGGGATGACGCTGTTCCTGATCGTGTCCGTGCTGATTTCAGCGGCGGTGGTTCCGATCACCCTGCTACCCAGTCATCCTCCGGCCGAAGTCGAGCAGGAGCCGGTCGCCTTCCGGGAACTCCTGTCGATCTCCCCTCTTGCGACAGTCGGGGCATTCCTGACGGGCCTGGCCATCGGCGGGTTCTGGGGCATGGGTCCGAGCTTCGCGCAGAAAGTCGGTCTCGATGTTTCCGGAATTTCCGCCTTCATGGCCGCGGTTCTTGGAGGCACGCTCGCATTGCAATGGCCGCTCGGCTGGCTGTCCGACCGGGTGCCTCGAAATCTGATCATCGCCGGCGCCGCCTTGGCATCTGCGGCGGCCGCCGTAGGCGTAGCCCTGACGGCCGAGGCACCCCTGCCCTTCCTGCTCGCCGCGGGAGCGCTCTTCGGAGGGTTCGGGATTCCGATATACTCGCTGTGCGTCGCGGTCGCGAACGACGATCTGCCGGCCGCTCGTCTTCTGGGAACCGCGCGCGGTCTTCTGCTGCTCAACGGCATCGGGACAGCCGTGGGACCGCTGGTCGGCGGAGTGGCAATGAACCTCGCTGGTCCCGGCGGCCTTTTCCTGTGCGCTGCGGCGCTGCTGACGGTCCTTTCAGCGGTGGCCATCGTTTACCGGTGCCCAGAGCACTCATTGGCGGTGAAGGCCACCCGATGCCCAAGTGCAGCGATGATCACGGGGGCGCTCGACGCGATGATACAAAAGCAGGACCGACGTCGAAGCGCCACGCGCTAAGGGACAATCACGTCAGGTCCTACGCGACCTCTTCCACCAGAAGATCGCGGCCATTGAACTGCACGGTCTCGCCGGGTCGCGCGCCCTCGATGGCCTCGTAGATCGGTGCCATCGTCGAGATCCCCATGAGCTCTTGCCCGTGGCACATGAACTTGCTGGTCGAGACAGCGATGACGAAGTGGCGACCCGACAGCTTTACGAGCGCGCCTTCCGCGACTGCGGATTTCGGTCCGAAGTCGATTGAGGTGGTGCCGGTTTTTCGGACAGGGTGTTAAGCTACTCCCGATCTGATGGATTGGTACGGGAATGAAGACGACGAGGAAGCGCTACAGCGCGGATTTCAAGGCGAAGGTGGCGCTGGAGGCGATCCGGGGCGACCTGACGCTGGCAGAGTTGGCTGCCAAGCATGGCGTGCACCATACGATGATCGCATCGTGGAAGCGGCAGGCCATCGAAGGAATGGCGAGCAGCTTTTCTGGAGCCGGAGATGTGGCCAAGGCTGTCAGCGAGAGCGAGGTCGAGAAGTTGCACGCCAAGATCGGGCAACTGGTCGTGGAGCGGGATTTTTTAGCGAAAGCCTTCGGTCGATGAGCGTGGACCGAAGGCGGGCGATGGTCGAACCTGCTCACCATCGCCTGTCAATCTCGGCGCAGTGTCGCCTGCTGCGGATCAGCCGCTCGTCCTATTACTATGCGCCGGTGCCGGAGACCGATGAGACGCTGGCACTGATGACGGTGATCGACGCGACGTTCCTGGACTGCCCGTGGTATGGCAGCCGCCAGATGGCGCGGCACTTGCGGCGTGCCGGACACGAGATCGGTCGTCGTCGGGCACGGCGGTTGATGACGAAGATGGGCCTGACGCCGATCTACCAGCGTCCCCGTACGAGCGATCCGCATCCGCAGCACCGGGTCTATCCGTATCTGCTGCGCAAGCTGGCGATCGAGCGGCCCAACCACGTCTGGTGCGCCGACGTGACGTACATCCCCATGCGCCGGGGCTTCCTCTATCTGGTGGCGATCATGGATTGGGCGACCCGGAAGGTTTTGGCCTGGCGGTTGTCGAATACCATGGATGCCGGCTTCTGCGTCGCGGCACTGGAAGAGGCGCTGGCCCTGTTCGGCAAGCCGGAAATCTTCAACACCGATCAAGGTAGCCAGTTCACCAGCTTCGCCTTCACCAGCGTGCTACGCGAGGCCGAAGTCCGCATCAGCATGGACGGTCGGGGACGGTGGATGGACAACGGGGAGTGTCAGGAATTCTGTGCGGGAGGCATAGTGATGGACAGGAAGGACCATCGATATGGCAATCGACGAGGACGTTCTGGACCAGCTGCTGGC
>NZ_JAVDUC010000017.1:0-62643 GCF_031456125.1 Sphingomonas sp. BE138 | reverse complement strand
CCGATCGGGGCCCTTTCCATGTCGTCATCACGCCTCGACCGCTGGCCTACTTTTACACCGCCACCGTGGCCGGATTTTGCTCCGCCGTTGACAGTGGGGGCACCCGACACCGAATTGACATAGAGAATGGCGCATTTCCGCGACCGAGCGGCCTAGCTTCAATGGGTGCCGGGCCCACCACCGCCGCTTCCGCGCCGATTGCATCCGTCGCCGCGCGGCTCCATGTGGCCTGCATGAGCACGATCGGCAGCCCCATCGACGAAACCGGCCTGTTGGTCCGCGAGCACGGCGCGTTCGTGCTGCAATGCGATCGCGGCGGGCGCTACGTGCTGGAGCTGCCGCGGGTGCCCGTCGATCACGTCCAGAAGCGCGTGCGGGTGCAGGGCGTGCTGTGCGGCGAGGGGCGGGTCGCCGCCGAGGGCGTCAGCGCCGCGTGACGCGAAAAGGGCGGCGAACCGGTCGTCCGCCGCCCCCAGTCGTCAGGCCCAGTCGGCCATCTTCTTCTCGAGGTTGACGCGCACCGCCTCGAAGAACTGCTCGGTGGTCATCCAGCGCTGGTCCGGGCCGATCAGGATCGCAAGATCCTTGGTCATGTCGCCGCTCTCGACGGTCTCGACGCAGACCTGCTCCAGCGTCTCGGCGAAGCGGGTCACGTCGGGCGTGCCGTCGAACTTGCCGCGATACTTCAGGCCGCCGGTCCAGGCGAAGATCGACGCGATCGGGTTGGTCGAGGTCGCCTTGCCCTGCTGGTGCTGGCGATAGTGGCGGGTGACGGTGCCGTGCGCCGCCTCCGCCTCGATCGTCTTGCCGTCCGGGGTCATCAGCACCGAGGTCATCAGGCCCAGCGAGCCGAAACCCTGCGCGACCTGATCCGACTGCACGTCGCCGTCGTAGTTCTTGCAGGCCCAGACGAACTCGCCGTTCCACTTCAGTGCGGAGGCGACCATGTCGTCGATCAGGCGGTGTTCGTAGACGATGCCCGCGGCCTTGAACTGATCGGCGAACTCGGTCTCGAACACCTCGGCGAAGATGTCCTTGAAGCGGCCGTCATAGGCCTTGAGGATGGTGTTCTTGGTCGACAGGTACACCGGCCAGTTGCGGCCAAGCCCGTAATTGAGCGAGGCACGTGCGAAGTCGCGGATCGACTCGTCGAGGTTGTACATGCCCATCGCGACGCCGGCAGAGGGGAAGTCGAACACCTCGTGCTCGATCGTCTCGCCGTTGTCGCCTTCCCACTTCATGGTCAGCTTGCCCTTGCCGGGCACCTTGAAGTCGGTTGCCTTATACTGGTCGCCGAACGCGTGACGGCCGACGACGATCGGGTGCGTCCAGCCCGGGATCAGGCGGGGGACGTTCTTCATCACGATCGGCTCGCGGAAGACGACGCCGCCCAGGATGTTGCGGATCGTGCCGTTGGGCGAACGCCACATCTTCTTGAGGCCGAACTCCTCGACGCGCTGCTCGTCGGGGGTGATCGTCGCGCACTTCACGCCGACGCCGTACTTCTTGATCGCGTTGGCGCTGTCGACGGTGACCTGGTCGTCGGTGCGGTCGCGCTCCTGCACGCCCAGGTCGTAGTAATCGAGATCGATGTCGAGGTACGGCTTGATCAGGCGCTCGCGGATCCACTCCCAGATGATCCGCGTCATCTCGTCGCCGTCGATCTCCACGACGGGCGTCTTCACCTTGATCTTGGCCATGCTCGCTTGTCCTTCGAACGGTTGGTTTGGTGCGGCGATAGGGGGAAGGGGGGCGGGGATCAACCTACGGCGTTGTCACCGCGCGCCCGGGTCGATAGGACGAAGCGATGACTTCGCTCGACAAGCCGCCGGTCGTCACGACCACCGTCAAGTGGCGCTTCCCCGCCGTCCATCCCGAGGGGCAGAAATTCACCGCCATCGCGTTCGGCATCACGCTGTTGATGACGATCATCTCCAAGGTCTTCTTCTGGCCGTTCCTGGGTCTGACGTTGTGGGTCGCGGCGTTCTTTCGCGATCCGATCCGCACCACCCCCGTAGGCGACGACCTGATCGTCTCGCCTGCCGACGGCCTGATCACGATGATCGAGCGCGTGCCGGTGCCGCGCGAGCTGGTCGGAGACCTGGGCGAGTTGCCGATGGTGCGCGTGTCGGTGTTCATGTCGGTGTTCGACGTCCACATCAACCGCTCGCCGATCGCCGGGACGATCCGACAGGTCGTCTATATCTCGGGCAAGTTCCTGAACGCCGACCTCGACAAGGCGTCGGAGGAAAACGAGCGCCAGCATTTCGTGGTCGAGGGCTTCGACGGGCGCCGCGTCGGCTTTACGCAGATCGCCGGCCTGGTGGCGCGGCGGATCGTCGGTTTCGCCAAGATCGGCGACATCGTGGCGGCGGGGCAGCGCGTCGGGTTGATACGGTTCGGCAGCCGCGTCGATGTGTATCTGCCCGAAGGATACGAGCCGCAGGTCGCGCTGGGACAGCGCGCGGTCGCGGGCGAGACGGTGCTCGGCCGCTCCGGCGTGGCGCGCATCACCGGCGTGTCGCAGTAAGCGCATGCGGCCGCCGCTCCGCCGCCCGCTGCGCCGCCCCCCTGGCGGATTGCCGCTGCGCGCGGTTGCGCCGAACGCGGTCACCGCGCTCGCGCTATGTTCCGGA
Source organism: Sphingomonas sp. BE138 (assembly GCF_031456125.1). Lineage (NCBI taxonomy): Bacteria > Pseudomonadati > Pseudomonadota > Alphaproteobacteria > Sphingomonadales > Sphingomonadaceae > Sphingomonas > Sphingomonas sp. BE138. The sequence continues at coordinate 60,007 of NZ_JAVDUC010000017.1, read as the reverse complement.
CTGTCGGGCATCCGCTTCGCGATCTCCGCCAATTGGGAGCTGGCGGTGGTCATGGTCTTGATCGCGGGGGTGCTCGACGGGCTCGACGGTCGGGTCGCGCGGATGCTGCACGGCGAGAGCCGGTTCGGCGCCGAACTCGATTCGCTGTCGGACGCGATCTCGTTCGGCGTGTCGCCGGCGCTGATCCTCTATCTTTGGTCGCTCCACGCATTGCCGCGCTTCGGGTGGATGGCGACGTTGGTGCTCGCGGTATTCTGCGCCCTGCGGCTGGCGCGCTTCAACGCCAATATCGATGCGGATGACCAGCCGCACAAATCGGCCGGGTTCCTGACCGGGGTGCCGGCGCCGGCGGGTGCGGCGCTCGCATTGCTGCCGCTGTTCCTGTGGTTCGTCACCGACGCGGCATTCTTCCGCGACCCGCGGCTGGTGGCGCCCTGGACCGTGCTTGTCGCGTTGCTGATGGTATCGAGCCTTGCCACCTTTTCGTGGGGCTCGCTGAAGCTGCGGCCCAACATCCGGTTCGAGGCGATCGCGATCGTAGTGGCGGTCGGCGCGGCGGCGGTGAGTGCGCCGTGGCAGACCGCTGCCGCCGCCGGGATCGCCTATCTCTTGGCGCTGCCGTTCAGCGTCGCCAGCTACGCGCGCGTCAAGCGGCTTCGCGCGAGCGCAGCATCATCGGCGCCATCGTCGACCCCGCCGCCCAGCGCCTGACCGCAATCCGCCGCTCGGCGCGCACCAGCGTCGACAGCGGTTCGAACCGTGGGGCGGGGCGATCACCGCGCAGGATAGCGGCGATGCGCGCCGCCTGCGGCCGGACCGTCGCGGTCAGCGCGTACAGCGCCATAGCCGCCGCGCCGCCGAACACCAACACCGCCATCATCGTCGCCATGCTCGCCTCCTCGCAACATCGTGCGAACCACCCCGCTGTAAATTAATGCACAGCGGCTTGGTTCCTGGATCAACCTCAAAGCGGTCATTTACCCCTTGGTTCCCGCTCTGTTCCGCCTCCTTGTTCCACCTATGTTCGCAAGTGTCAAGCGGTGAACGGCGATTGCATCACTCTGCCGCTTCGGCTATGGCGCGCGCCTCAACCCCGCATGGGGAGCATCATCACCCGGTGCGCGCGCTTTCGAAGCGGCGTCACTCGCTCCCCAGAGGCTCAACCGGAAGGAACACACACCATGGCGGCTCCTGTCGTCTCCATGCAGCAGCTCATCGAAACCGGCGCGCACTTCGGCCACCAGACCCACCGCTGGAACCCGAAGATGAAGCCCTACATCTTCGGCGAGCGTAACGGCGTCCACATCATCGACCTGTCGCAGACGGTGCCGCTGTTCGCGCGCGCGCTGGACTTCGTCAGCCAGTCGGTCGCAGCCGGCGGCAAGGTGCTGTTCGTCGGCACCAAGCGCCAGGCGCAGGAGCCGGTCGCCGAGGCCGCCCGCCGCGCCGGGCAGCATTTCGTCAACCACCGCTGGCTGGGCGGCATGCTCACCAACTGGAAGACGATCTCGAACTCGATCAAGCGCCTGAAGGCGCTCGAGGAGCAGCTGTCGGGCAACACTGCCGGTCTGACCAAGAAGGAAGTGCTGCAGCTGACCCGCGAGCGTGACAAGCTTGAGCTGTCGCTGGGCGGCATCCGCGACATGGGCGGCATCCCGGACGTCATGTTCGTGATCGACGCCAACAAGGAAGAGCTGGCGATCAAGGAAGCTAACACGCTGGGCATCCCGGTCGTCGCGATCCTCGATTCGAACGTGTCGCCGGACGGCATCGCCTTCCCGGTGCCCGCCAATGACGACGCGGCGCGCGCGATCCGCCTGTATTGCGAGGCGGTCGCGATCGCTTCGACCCGCGGCAACCAGCAGCAGCAGGCGAGCCGCGGCGTCGACCTGGGCGCGATGAGCGAGCCGCCCGCCGAGGAGGCGCTGACCGCCGAGGCCGTGCCGGCCGAAGGCGAAACCGCCGCCGCGTAAGGCAGGTGTCATGGAGGCGTCGTACCCGACGCCTCCGCCATTCCCGTTCGACGCGCGGCGATCGTCCGATCGGCGCGCGTCGACGCAATCACGAACCGAGGACAGTCAAATGGCCGATATCACGGCAGCGATGGTCAAGGACCTGCGCGAAAAGAGCGGCGCGGGCATGATGGACTGCAAGAAGGCGCTGAACGAGACCGGCGGCGACATGGATGCGGCGCTGGACTGGCTGCGCACCAAGGGTCTGGCCGCGGCGCAGAAGAAGTCGAGCCGCACCGCCGCCGAAGGGCTGGTCGGCGTCGCCGTCGCCGGCACCAAGGGCGCGGTGGTCGAAGTGAACTCGGAAACCGACTTCGTCGCCAAGAACGAGCAGTTCCAGAACTTCGTCCGCGAGGTCACCCAGATCGCGCTCGCGACCGGCGGCGACGTCGATGCGATCAAGGGCGCCGCGATGCCGTCGGGCACGACCGTCGAGGAAGCGCTGACCAACAACATCGCGACGATCGGCGAGAACCAGTCGATCCGCCGTGCCCGGCAACTGAGCGTCGAGCAGGGAGCGGTCGTCGCCTATGTCCACAACCAGCAGGCGCCGGGCCTGGGCAAGATCGGCGTGCTGGTCGCGCTGGAATCCGCGGCGTCGGACGAGGCGTTGCAGGGGCTGGGCAAGCAACTGGCGATGCACATCGCCGCCGCCTTCCCGAAGGCGCTGAACGAGGGTGACCTGGACGAGGCCGAGATCGAGCGCGAGCGCGCGATCGCGACCGAGAAGGCGGCCGAATCGGGCAAGCCGGCCGATATCATCGCCAAGATGGTCGAGGGTTCGATCGCCAAGTACCGCAAGGAGCACGCGCTGGTCAGCCAGCTGTTCGTCATGGACGGCAAGACCAAGATCAGCGACGTCGTCGCCAAGGCCGGCAAGGACGCCGGTGCCGAGATCGTGCTGAAGGACTATGTCCGCTTCCAGCTCGGCGAAGGCATCGAGAAGGAAGTGTCGGACTTCGCCGCCGAGGTCGCCGCCGCATCGGGCGTGCCGCAGGGCTGATCCTGCCGGCCGCCTGTCGGTGACGTGCAACCGCCGCTCCGGCACGCGCCGGGGCGGCGGTTCGCTTATGGGCGCACCCCGCTTGCCAGCGTGTGTCAACCCATTGCCAGCCGCGCACCCGCCGCTTAGGGTCCGCGCCGCTTAGCCTCCCCACAACAACGGAAATCGTGTGACCGAGCCTCGCTACAAACGCATTCTGCTGAAGCTGTCGGGCGAGGTCCTGATGGGCCAGGGCGGCCTTGCGATCGACACCGCGGTGACCGCGCGCGTCGCCGAGGAGATCGCGGACGTGCGCGCGCAGGGATACGAGCTGTGCGTCGTCGTGGGCGGTGGCAATATCTTCCGCGGCATTTCCGGTGCGGCCAACGGCATGGAGCGTGCGACCGCCGATTACATGGGGATGCTGGCGACCGTGATGAACGCGCTGGCGGTGCAGAATGCGCTGGAAACGATCGGCGTCGACACGCGCGTGCAGTCCGCGATCCCGATGCAGTCGGTGTGCGAGCCGTTCATCCGGCGCCGTGCCGAGCGGCATCTGGAGAAGGGCCGGGTGGTGATCTTCGCCGCGGGCGTCGGCTCGCCGTTCTTCACCACCGACAGTGGCGCGGCGCTGCGCGCGGCGGAGATGAATTGCGACGCCCTGTTCAAGGGCACCTCCGTCGATGGCGTGTACGACGCCGATCCGAAGAAAGTGGCCGGCGCGACGCGTTATGAGACAGTCAGTTATGACATGGTGCTGGCGCAGAACCTGAAGGTCATGGATGCCAGCGCCGTGGCGCTGTGCCGTGATTCGGACATTCCGATCGTCGTGTTCAACATCCGCGAGCACGGCAATTTCGCCGCCGTGCTGGCGGGTAAGGGCGTCTCGACGGTCGTGCAGAAGCAAGTGGAGACTATCGATGCCCGCGTATGACAAGGCCGATCTCGAGCGCCGGATGAACGGCGCGGTCGAATCGCTGAAGGGCGATCTGGCCGGGCTGCGCACCGGTCGCGCGTCGACCTCGCTGCTCGATCCGGTGACGGTCGAGGTGTACGGCGCGCACATGCCGCTGAACCAGGTCGCGACCGTATCGGCGCCCGAACCGCGGATGCTGTCGGTGCAGGTATGGGACAAGTCGAACGTCGGACCGGTCGAGAAAGCGATCCGTTCGGCGGGGCTCGGCCTCAACCCGATCAACGACGGCCAAACGCTGCGGCTCCCGATCCCCGACCTCACCGAGGAGCGCCGCAAGGAACTCGCCAAGCTGGCCGGGCAATATTCTGAGAAGGCGAAGGTGGCGGTGCGCAACGTGCGTCGCGACGGCATGGACGCGCTGAAGACCGATGAGAAGAAGGGCGTCTTCTCCGAGGACGAGCGCAAGCGCCACGAGACCGAGGTGCAGAAGCTGACCGACGCGACGATCGCCGACATCGACACGGTATCCGCCGCGAAGGAAAAGGAAATCCTCAACAAGTGACGTCGGTCACGTCCCGGAGCATAGGCTGATGGCGACCGCGGCGATCCCGCAGGCCGCCCCCGTCGTCCTGCCGCGCCATGTGGCGATCATCATGGACGGGAACGGGCGCTGGGCGGCGGCGCGGCGGCTGCCGCGTGCGATGGGGCACCGCGCCGGCGTGGAGTCGGTGCGCGCGGTGACGCGTGCGGCGCGGACGCTGGGGATCGAGGCGCTGACGCTCTACGCCTTTTCCTCGGAGAACTGGCGTCGCCCGGCCGAGGAGATCGGCGGGTTGATGAAGCTGCTGAAGCTGTTCATCCGCAACGATCTGGCCGAGCTGGTGCGCGAAGGCGTGCAGTTGCGGGTGCTGGGCGATTACCGGCGCTTTCCCGCCGACGTGGTCGAGCTGATCGACGACGCGCTGGCGCAGACCGGGGGCAATCGCGGGCCGATTCTGGCGATCGCCTTGAACTACGGGGCGCAATCGGAACTCGTGGAGGCGGCGCGGGCGCTGGCGGCGCGGGCGGCGACGGGGGCGCTTGATCCGGCGGCGATCGATGCCGACGCGATCGAGGCACAGCTGGAGACGCGCGAGCTGCCGCCGCTCGACCTGCTGATCCGCACTTCCGGCGAGCAACGGCTGTCGAATTTTCTATTGTGGCAAGCGGCTTACGCCGAATTGCTGTTCGTCGATACGCTCTGGCCGGACTTCGGTGCCGACGATCTGGCGGCGGCGGTCGAGGCGTTTGCGCGGCGGCAGCGCCGCTACGGCGGGTTGTGACGCGGCCCGCATGAGCGACGACGTTCCGCTTCCGCCCACCCCCGATGCCAAGCTGCGCACGCCGTCGAACCTGCGACTGCGGATGATCGCCAGCGTCGGGATGATCGCAGTCGCCTCCATTGCGTTGATTTTGGGCGATATCGCCTTCTGGCTGCTGGCCGTCGTCATTGCATTGTTCATGATGGCGGAATGGTCCGACCTGCATCATGTCGACGCCAAGACCAAGCGGCTGGCGCAAATGGCGCTGAGCGTGCCGCTGGCGACGATGGCGCCGGCATGGCTGGTGATCGAACCGCACGACTTCTTCACGCTCGGGTTGATCGGCGGTGCCGCGTTCTTCGTCGTAATAACGACCAAGGTACCGCAACTGGCGCTCGGGGTGGTGTATTGCGGCGTCCCGGTGCTCGCTTTGGTCGTGTTGCGGCGGCACGACGACAACGGCCTGCTCTATGCCTTCTGGACGATGGCGCTGGTGTGGGCGTGCGACATCGGCGCGTTCTTCGCCGGGCGGTCGATCGGCGGGCCGAAGCTGGCGCCGCGGCTGTCGCCCAACAAGACCTGGGCAGGGCTGATCGGCGGGACGATCGCGGCGCTGGTGCTGGGGCTGGCGCTGCACGGTGCGGCGGGGCTGCCGCTACCGCTGGCGCTGTGTTCGCCGGTGCTGGCGATCATGTCGCAGCTGGGCGATCTCTACGAAAGCTGGCTGAAGCGGCGCGCGGGAGTGAAGGACTCGGGCAATATCCTGCCCGGCCACGGCGGCGTGCTCGACCGGCTCGACGGGCTGGTGCCGGTCGCGCCGGTCGCGGCGGTGCTGGTGCTGGCGCTCCCGAGCCTCTGGGCATGAAGACCGTCAATATTCTGGGGGCGACCGGCTCGGTCGGCACCTCGACGCTCGACCTGGTGGAGCGCGCGCCGGAGGCGTTCCGCGTCCGCGCGTTGACGGCCAATTGCGACGTTACGGGCCTGGCCGCGGCGGCGATCCGCACCCGGGCCGAACTGGCGGTGGTCGCGGACGAGGGGTGCCTGCCCGACCTGCGCGCGGCGCTGTCGGGGAGCGGCATCGAAGCGGCCGGCGGCGCGCAGGCGGTGTGCGACGCGGCGGCGAACGGCGCCGACTGGACGATGGGGGCGATCGTCGGGTGCGCAGGGTTGCGCCCGACGCTGGCGGCGATCGAGCGCGGCGGGACGGTGGTGCTCGCCAACAAGGAGCCGCTGGTTTCCGCGGGCGCGATCATCACCGCCGCCGCGGAGCGGCACGGCGCCACGCTGCTGCCCGCCGACAGCGAGCATAATGCGATCTTCCAATGTCTGGACCCTGCGCAGGTCGAGCGCGTGCGGCGGATCATCCTGACCGCGAGCGGCGGGCCGTTCCGCACGTGGACGGTGCGGGAGATGGCGACCGTGACCCCGGCGCAGGCAGTGGCGCATCCGAACTGGTCGATGGGCGCCAAGATCTCGGTCGACAGCGCGACGATGATGAACAAGGGGCTGGAACTGATCGAGGCGGCGGCGCTGTTCCCGATCGCGCCCGACCGGATCGAGATCGTGATCCATCCGCAGTCGGTGATCCACAGCCTGGTCGATTATGTCGACGGATCGATGCTGGCGCAGCTGGGGCCGAGCGACATGCGCGTACCGATCGCGCATTGTCTGGCGTGGCCGGACCGGATCGCGACGCCGATGACGCCGCTCGACCTCGTGGCGCTCGGGCGGCTCGACTTCGAGGCGCCGGACGAGGAGCGGTTCCGCTCGCTGGCGCTCGCACGCGCGGCGGTCGACGTGGGCGGGGCGCGGCCGGCGATCCTGAACGCGGCGAACGAAGTCGCGGTCGCGGCCTTCCTGCGCGGCGCGATCGGCTTTCTTGAAATCGCCGCAATCGTCGACGATACCCTGCAACGCTACGACCCGGCCGCGCCGGAGACGCTCGACGCGGTGCTCCACGTCGATGCGCAAGCGCGACGATTGGCGGGCGAGCGCGTGAAGGATGGCGTGGCTTGATCCAGACCCCCGGACTATTGCTGACGGTCCTCGCCTTCGTCCTGGTGATCGGTCCGCTCGTGTTCATCCATGAGATGGGGCATTACCTCGCCGGGCGCTGGTTCGGGGTGAAGGCGGAGGCGTTCTCGATCGGGTTCGGGCGCGAGGTCGCCGGGTGGACCGACAAACGCGGTACGCGCTGGAAGCTCGCCTGGCTGCCGTTGGGCGGATACGTCAAGTTCGCCGGCGACATGAACCCGGCGAGCCAGCCGACCGCCGACTGGCTGGCGCTGCCCGCCGAGGAGCGGCAGCAGACGTTCCAGGCAAAGCCGGTGTGGCAGCGTGCGATCATCGTCGCGGCGGGGCCGTTCGTGAACTTCGTTCTGGCGATCCTGATCCTCGCCGGCTTCGCGCTGGCCTATGGCGACGCGCGCACCCCGAGCGTGGTGGGGCAGGCGATCCCCGGCACCGCAGCGGCGGCGGCGGGGCTGCGCACGGGCGACCGCGTCACCGCGCTGGACGGTCGCGCGGTCGATACGTTCGAGGACATGGTCCGGTTCGTGAAGATCCGCGCCGGTGCGCGCGTGCGGGTCGATTATATCCGCGCCGACGCGCCGGCGAGCGTGACGACGGTGATCGGCACGCAGGAACAGCGCGACCGGTTCGGCAACAGCTACAAGGTCGGGCTGCTCGGCATCGCCCCGCCGGCACCGGTAATCGCACCGGTCGGCGTGCTGGAGGCGCCGGTCGTCGCGGTGCGGCGCACCGGGCAGATCGTGCAGATGATGGTCGAGACGATCGGGCAGATCATTTCCGGCCGGCGATCGGTCAAGGAACTCGGCGGGCCGCTGTCGATCGCGAAGGTTTCCGGCGAGCAGATCACGCTGGGGCCGGACGCGTTCGTTTTCCTGATCGCGCTCGTGTCGATCAATCTGGGGTTCATCAACCTGCTGCCAGTGCCGATGCTGGATGGCGGGCATTTGCTCTTCTATGCGATCGAGGCGGTGCGGCGTCGTCCGGTGGCGCCGGAAGCGGTGGAATGGGCCTATCGCGGCGGGCTGGTGGCGGTGCTCGCGCTGATGTTGCTGGTGACGTTCAACGATCTCGGCAACTTCGGGTTGTGGCGGCACCTGGCCGGGTTGATCGGGTGAGCAAGGTGGGGCAGGGCGGCGCATGTGTCGCCGGCCGTGACCGGGCCGATCGGCCTTTGACGGACGGCGTTTACTCTCGGGTGGGATTGCAGTGACGGTGTTGAACACTTCGACTTCGCGGGCGCGTGCCTCGGCGACCTTGCTGGGCTGCACCATGCTGGCCGGTGTGCCGCTGGTCGCGAGCGCCCAGACGGCGCCGGCCGCGCGACCCGCCCCGCGTTCCGCGACCACTGCGCCCGCGCAGACCACGGCGCCCACCGCGCCGACACCGACGATCGCACAGCCCGCGGCGCGCACGATCACCTCGCTGCGCGTCGAGGGGACGCAGCGGATCGAGCCGGAGACGGCGCTGAGCTATACCAAGCTGCGCCAGGGCGATCCGTACACCAACGAGACGCTGGATCAGGCGATCAAGGACCTGTACGCCAGCGACCTGTTCGCCGACGTGCAGATCGACGGCGCGTCGACCGGCAACATCGTGATCCGCGTCCGCGAGAACCCGATCATCAACCGCGTGATCTTCGAGGGCAACAAGCGCCTGAAGGAAGACAAGATCGGCAAGGAGGTCCGCCTGAAGCCGCGGCAGATCTTCACGCGCTCGGCGGTGCGCGCCGACGTGGCGCGGATCATCGAGCTGTACCGCCGCCAGGGCCGTTTCGCCGCGACCGTGCAGCCGAAGATGGTCAGCCTGGACCAGAACCGCGTCGACGTGATCTTCGAGGTGAGCGAGGGGCCGAAGTCGAAGGTCCGCCAGATCAACATCATCGGCAACAAGGTGTTCGACGCCGGCAAGCTGCGCGCGCAGATGGCGACGAAGGAAGCGCGCTTCTATCGCCTGCTGTCGTCGGGGACGTCGTACGACCAGGACCGGCTGGCCTACGACCAGCAGAAGCTGCGGCAATTCTACCTGACGGAGGGCTATGCCGACTTCCGCGTGACCTCGGCGGTGGCCGAGCTGACGCCGGACCGCAAGGACTTCATCATCACCTACGTGGTCGAGGAGGGCCCGCGCTACAAGTTCGGCGACGTGACGGTCGACAGCGACATCCGCGACTTCGACGGCAAGAAGCTGGCCGCCGGGCTGCCGATCAAGAAGGGCGACTGGTACAACGCCAAGCTGGTCGAGGACACGGTCGACAATCTGAGCGAGACGGCCGGGCTGTTCGGCTATGCGTTCAGCGACGTGTCGCCGGAATTCCAGCGCGACCGCGACGCGTTGACCATGTCGATCAACTTCCACATCGGCCAGGCGCAGCGCACCTATGTCGAGCGGGTCGACATCACCGGCAACACGCAGACGCAGGACAAGGTGATCCGGCGCGAGGTGCGGCTGGGCGAGGGCGATGCGTTCAACAGCTTCCAGGTGAAGCGCTCGCAGGACCGCATCAACTCGCTGGGCTTCTTCCAGGACAAGTTCGAGATCAAGCAGACGCCCGGATCGGCCGCCGACCGCGTCGTGCTGGAGGCGAACGTCGAGGAGCGATCGACCGGGCAGCTCCAGCTGTCGGCAGGTTTCTCGAGCCTCGAGCGGTTCATCATCCAGGCGAACATCACGCAGAACAACTTCCGCGGCAAGGGCCAGACGCTGAGCGCGGGCGTGAACTATTCGACCTATTCCAAGTCGTTGCAGCTCGGCTTTACCGAGCCGTATATCTTCGACAAAAACATCGCGTTGGGCGTCGACCTGTTCCGGCGCGACTATAACGCGTTCAACTTCATCGGCACCAACCGCAACACGACCTACAGCCAGGTGTCGACCGGCTTCCAGATCCGCACCGGCGTGCCGCTGACCGAATATTGGCAGCTGGCCGGGCGCTACCAGTTCTCGTACGACGAGGTCGGGCTGGACGAGAACAGCTTCTACACCAACGGGCGCTGCGATCCGTTGAAAGCCGGGCGCTATCTCTGCGACTCGCTCGGCAATCGCCTGACCTCGGCGGTCGGTTACTCGCTGATCTTCGACAGCCTCAACAGCCGCCTGCGCCCGACCGCGGGGCAGCGGTTTGTGTTCAGCCAGGACTTCGCCGGGCTGGGCGGCGACGTGAAGTACATCCGCAGCAAGATCGACTTTTCGAAGTTCGTGAACATCGGCGGCGGGTTCATCGGCTCCTTCGTCGGCGAGGGCGGCTATATCAAGTCGCTGGAGAAGTCGCGGGTCGAGGGCGTCGACCGGATCCGCATCAACGACCGCTTCTATCTGGGCGAACCGCAGTTCCGCGGGTTCGACATCCGCGGCGTCGGTCCGCGCGTGCAGCGGCGTTACTACACGACCGACGGCACGACCGGCCAGCAGGTGCTGATCACCGATCGCGACCAGCTGGTCGACGACGCCTTGGGCGGCACCGCTTATTATCTCGGCCGGTTCGAGGTGGAGATCCCGCTGGGCTCGGGCGCGCGCGAGCTGGGGCTGCGACCGTCGATCTATGCGCAGTTCGGGAGCCTGTTCAACATCACCCGGCCGCTGCCGACCGCGACCTTCCCGACCACCACCGATGCCGCGGGCAATAGGGTGGTGCTGCCGCTGCCGGTCCAGGACACCGCGGGCAATCCGCTGTATACCTATGTCAACGCCGCCGGTGCGCTGGTGCCGACGACGTGCGCGGCGGGCATCCCCAACGGCAACGGTGGCTGTAACGGCATCGTGCCCAACTCGCCGCAGATCGCGTCGCAGCCGTTCGAGGAGCGCTTCCTCGGCAATTCGGCGCGGCCGCGCGTGTCGGTGGGCGTCGGCGTCAACTGGAATTCGCCGTTCGGCCCGCTGCGCATCGACCTCGCCAAGGCGCTGGTGTCGCAGCCCGGCGACGATCGCAAGCTCATCACCTTCAACGTAGGGACTCAGTTCTGATGACCAACTTCAAGCACCTCCTGCTCGCCGCGGCGCTGGCCGCGCCGGGCGCGTTCGTCGCCACGACCGCCACCGCGCAGGTCGCAGGGATCGCGGTCGCCGATCCGGAAGCGGCGGTCGCCAATTCGAAGGCGTGGGCCGCCGCGCGCGGGCAGATCCAGACGACCTACAAGGCGCAGATCGACCAGGCGAACACGCGTCGCCAGGCGATCACCTCCGAGCTGCAGCCGCTGGTCGCCGCCTACCAGAAGGCCGCCGCCGCGCCGGGCGCGACCGAGGCCTCGCTGCGTACCCAGGCGCAGGCGATCCAGACCCGCGAGCAGAGCGCCAACGCCGAGCTGCAGCGCCTGACCGCGCCGGCCAGCCGTGCGCAGGCCTATGCGCTGGAGCAGATCTCCGCCAAGCTGCCTGACGCGGTGAACGCGGCGGTGCGTGCCAAGAACGTCAGCCTGCTGTTGCGCCCGAACGCGGCGCTGTTCGCGCAGCCGACCACCGACATCACCTCGGCGATCACCGCCGAGCTCGACCGCGTCGTGCCGACCGTCGGGATCACCCCGCCGGCCAACTGGCAGCCGGGTCAGCAGGGTGAGGCCGCGGCGGCCACTCCGGCAGCCGCTCCCGCCGCCACCCGCGCGCCCACCGGCCGGTGAGCGAGTCGCCCTTGAGCGACGGGGGCGCTGACGCGACGGGCGGGCCGATCGGCCCGCTCGATATCGCGGCGGTGATGGCGGCGTTGCCGCATCGCTATCCGATGCTGCTGGTCGACCGGGTCGAGGAGATCGTGCGCGATCGCTCGATCCGCGCGATCAAGGCGGTGACGATCAACGAAGGCTTCTTCCAGGGGCATTTCCCCGGTCGGCCGATCATGCCCGGCGTGCTGATCGTCGAGGCGCTGGCGCAGGCCGCGGGCGTGCTGGCGGTCGAGAGCCTGGGGCTGCGCGGATCGGGCAAGCTCGTCTATTTCATGGCGATCGAGGGCGCGAAGTTCCGCAAGCCGGTGGAGCCGGGCGTGCTGCTGTCGCTGGAGGTCGAGTTCGTTCAGAAGCGTTCGTCGGTGTGCAAGTTCGCCGGCGTCGCCAAGATCGACGGGCAGGTCGCCGCCGAGGCCAATTTCACCGCAATGATCGCCGACCCGCCCAAGGCGGCGTAACGCACGATCCGCTTTGACTTCGGCGCGCGTTTGCCGTACGCGCGCGCCTTCCTTTCAGGCTGGTCGGAACCAGCCGCACCCGGAGCATTCGACCATGAAGAAAGACACGCACCCCGACTATCACATGATCAAGGTCCAGATGACCGACGGCACCGTGTACGAGACCCGCTCCACCTGGGGCAAGGAAGGCGACACGATGACGCTGGAAATCGACCCGCTGGCGCACCCGGCGTGGACCGGCGGCCGTGGTCAGGTGCTGGATGCCGGCGGCCAGGTCGCACGCTTCAACAAGCGTTTTGGCGGCGGGCTGACGCTGCGCAAGTAAGCGCGGATCGTCCTTAACGCTTGATTAGGCATGGCGGCGTAGGATCGCCGCCATGTTCGCAGCCGAATACGCCCCCGCCGCTCGACCCTTCCGCCGCAGCAAACGTGCCAAGGTCGAGCTCGACGCCCCCACCGAACAGAGCGGGATGGCGCGCACCCTGTGCAAGGTGGTCGACCTGTCGATCCACGGTTGCCGGCTTCTCACCTTCTCGCACATCGACCGTGACCAGCCGATCTGGCTGAACCTGCCGGGTCTAGGCATGATCGCGGCGATGGTGGTGTGGGCCGACGACCTCGTCGCCGGCTGCGTCTTCCACGCGCCGCTGTCGAGCGACGCCTTCAACGCTTTGGTCAGCCGTCATGGGTTGCTGCACTGACCGGCGACGGGGGAGGTAGCGCCAGGGGTCGGGCGGAGGCTTAACCGACATTGTCACGCCGAGTTCGTCGAAGCATAGGCCGGAACACGCCCCGTGCGATCGCCTGTCGAAGCTGCCGCTCACGACGCCCTTTAACGCGCCGAGGGCGTATGGAATATCGCTACTCGACGCGTTCGGCAGCCGTCGGTGTCTCCAGCTGTGGCACGAGCAGGTGGACCAGCAGCAGCGCGACCAGATAGGCGCTGCCCGCCCACAGGAACACGGGCACGTAGCTGCCGACCGTCTCCAGCACCTGTCCGACGTAGCGCGCCATAATCATCCCGCCGATCGCGCCGGCCGCGCCGCCGATCCCCATGACCGACGCGATCGAGGTGCGCGGGAAGGTGTCCGAGACCATCGTATAGAGGTTTGACGACCAGCCCTGATGCGCGGCAGCGGCAAGGCCGATGATCGCGACTGCCGAGACCAGGCTGGACACGCTGCTGGCGAAGACGATCGGCGTGACCAGGACCGCGGAGGCGAGCAGCGCCAGCTTGCGCCCGACGTTGACGCTGTAGCCGCGCTTGATCAGCGCCGACGACAGCCAGCCGCCGCCGATGCTGCCGATGTCGGCGAGCAGATAGACCGCGATCAGCGGTGGGCCGAACGTCCTGAGGTCAAGCCCGTGACGCTTGGCGAAGAAGTCGGGCAGCCAGAAGAGGAAGAGGTACCAGACCGGGTCGGTGAGGAACTTGGCGGCGACGAACGCCCAGGTGGCGCGGCGGCGGAACAGCTGCGCCCAGGCGATCGGCGCGGTCCCGGCGTCATTGTCCTGATCGGCGGTGATATACGCGAGTTCCTGCGCGCCGACGCGCTTGTGGCGGGCGGGCGCGCGGTAGAAGGCGAGCCATGCCGCAAGCCAGAGAAAGCCGAGCAGGCCGGTGATGAGGAACGCCGCCTGCCAGCCGTAGCTGAGCGCGATCAACGGCACGACGATCGGCGTCGCGATCGCGCCAACGTTCGCGCCGGCGTTGAGGATGCCGGCGGCGAGCGCGCGTTCCTTCTTCGGGAACCATTCGGCGACGGACTTGATCGCGGCGGGGAAGTTCGCCGCCTCGCCCAGGCCAAGCGCGAAGCGTGCCATCGCGAAGCCGCCCGGGCTGCGCACCAGGGCGTGGGCCATCGCGGCGAGGCTCCACAAGGTGATCGCCGCGGCGTAGCCGAGCTTCGAGCCGACCTTGTCGATGATCGGCCCACAGGCGAGCAGCCCGATCGCATAGGCGGCCTGGAACCAGAAGACGATCATCCCGTAGTCGACCTCGGACCAGCCGAGATCGGCCTGCAGCGTGGGCTTCAGGATGCCGATCACCTGCCGGTCGATGTAGTTGATCGTCGTCGCGAAGAACAGCAGCGCGCAGATCACCCAGCGGATGTTGCCGCCCGGCCGGGTAGCGGTGGATGCGTCGCGCACGTCAGAACTGGAAGTTGACGGCGAGTGCATAGGTGCGGCCGAAATAGGCGGTGTAGAGCGGATCCTGCCGCACGGTATCCACGGTCAGGCGGTTGGTTTCGTTCGTGATGTTCGTAACCTCCGCGATCAGCTTGATGTTATCGGTCAGCGCATAGGATGCCGAGGCGTCGACGAAGATCGAGCTGGCGTTCGAGGTCGAATCCGCATCGACCGAGCCGCTGGGCACCGCGGTCAGGAACGACGCGCGGTAGTTGACGGTCGAGCGGATGCTGAAGCGATTGTCCTCGTAGTAGAGCGTGCCGCTGGCGGTCTCCGGCGACAGGCCGACCAGCGGTGCGGTGCGCGAGAGTGTCGGCGAAATGATATAGTTGATGTCCGAGCGGACGCGCGTGAAGTTGGCGAGCGCGCCGAAGTTGCTGAGCGCGCCGGGCAGGAAGCGGAACGGCAGCTGGACGTTCACCTCGAACCCGCGCAGCGGCCCCCCGGGGGTGTTGTTGCTGCGCTGGACGGTGAACAGGTCGCTCGGGCTGAGCTGCGTGCCGGTGAGCAGGCTGAGCGGCAGGCCGATGTCCTGGAAGGCGACCTGCTGGCTGGTGGTCTGGATATAGGTCTCGATGTTTTTATAGAAGTACGCCAGCGAGATCAGCGAACCCGGCGCGAAATACCATTCGAGCGCCGCGTCGAAGGTGTTGGCGCGGATCGGGTCGAGGAACGGGTTGCTGAACGAGGCGGTCTGGATCACCAGATTCGCGGAACCCGCGGGGATCAGCTGGCCGTAGGAGGGGCGGGACATGACCCGCGACGCGGAGAAGCGCGCGATCAGGTCCGGGGTGATGTCGAGCGCGAGGTTCACCGACGGCAGCCAGTCGTCGTAGGAGCGGCTGACCTCGGAAATGACGAACCGCGACGAATAGGTCGAGCCGGCCGGCGCCGCGGTCGTGATCGGGCCATAGGTGTCGAGCCGGGTGTGGACGTAGCGGACACCAGCATCGCCGCGCAGCGCGAACGGCAGCGTGTTTTCGGTGTTGAACTTCACCATCAGGTAGCCGGACGAGTATTTTTCGTCCACGCCGCCATAGGTGCCGCGGGCGCATTCGATGCTGCAATAGGCGTAGCTGTCGAGCCCGACCGCGGAGCGGAACCGGCCGGGATCGACCGTCACGAAATCCTGCAACTGGCCGCCCAGGTTCTTGCCCACGCCCTTGGTGACGGTAGTGAAGCTGCTGAGCGATACCCCGGTCGGCAACGCCAGCGGGGTGGTGGTGCCCAGCTGCCGCTCGCGCGCGACATATTCGTTGGTGCGATACTGCCCGCCGGCCTGCACGGTGAACCCGGGTGCTGCCTCCCACTCGCCGTTCAGCTCGGCGGTCTTGCTGGTGATCGTGTTGCGGCGGATGAAGTTCGACAATTGGCCGCGCTGATCGGCGGTGGCGAGCGGTGGGCCGTATTGGAAAAGCGCCGGATCGGTGATGTCGATGCCGTAGCCGATCTTGGGAATGTCCGGATTGTCGCGGAAGTCGATCGACCAGTCGCGGGTGTCGTTCGAATCGATCGCTACCTGAAGCCGGTTCACGTCGAGTTGCGAGCGGTTGATCCCGACGAGACCGTAGAACCGGAGCGTGTCGGAGAAGCGATGGTCGATGTTGAGATTGGCCTGCTTGAACTCGGAGGTGAAGCGCTCGTCCTGCATTTCCGAGCGCAGGTCTACGCCGTCGAACAGGCCGTGGATCAGCGAGCCGTTGTCGTCGACCTCGATCTCTCGCACCGAGGTCAGCGGCTGGCCGTTGTTCGAAATCGCGCGCCCGAACGACCGCGCATCGAACATCGTGTCGAGGCGATTGACCTTGAAACGCGAGTACAGGCCGTCGATCGAGATGTCGGTGCGGTCGTCGGGCTTCCACTGCACGGTCAGCGAGCCGGCGAGCCGTTGCTGGTCCTGACTGCTCTTCACCGGGCGCGGCAGACGCGGCAGGAAGACGCCGCCGCCGGGCCGTCCGTTCGCGCCGACGCGGCTCATGATATAGTCATACGCCGCCGCGGTGCCGGTGCGCGGGTTGTTGGTGCTGCAATTGTTGGCGTCGGCGCCGATCGCGGTGCCGTTGGGCTGCCGATAGCCGATCGCCGGGCTGTTCACCGCCACGCCGCGGTAGGTGTAACCGACCGGCGTGCAGAAGGGCAGGATCAGCGAACGGTTGGGTCCGCTCCCGATCAGCGGGTCGGTCGCCACGCGCGGGACGCTGGCCGGCGCTTCCTGCCCGTAGACATAGGTCGGCACGACATCGACCGCCGAATAGGCATATTCGTCGATGTGGCGGCGCGAATAGGCGATGCTGCCGAGGATGCCGAAGGTATCGCCGAACTTCTTGGAGACGAGCGCGGACAGGCGTGGGTCGACGTCCTTCCGGATGTCGTTGTAGATGCCGCGCGTGGTACCGGAAAAGACGAAGTCCTTGTCGCTCTTCTGGTCGAACGGGCGCGGCGCGCGCAGGTCGACGGTGGCGCCAAGCGAGCCTTCCTCTACGTCCGCCGACAAGGTCTTGCGCACCGACAGCGCAGAAAAGATCTCGGTCGGGAAGGTCACGAAGTCGAACGAGCGGCCGGTGGCGACGCCGCCGCGGATGTCGGTGCCGCTGACCTGCGACACGCCTTCCATGCCGTTGATACGGACGCGGGTGAATTGCGCGCCGAGGCCGCGGACGGAAATGTTGCGACCTTCGCCGCCGTCGCCGCGCGACAGGGCCACGCCGGGAATGCGTTGCATCGACTCGGCGAGATTCGAATCGGGGAACTTGCCGATGTCCTCGGCGACGATGCTGTCGACCGCGGCGGTTTCGCTGCGTTTCTGGTTGAGCGCGCTGTTCAGCGCGGCGCGGAAGCCGGTGACGACGATATCGGCGACCTGTCCGTCGTCGATCTGCTGATCGGCCGCGGCGGCGGCCGCCGGAGGTGCCTGGGCCGTGGGGCGCTCGGGCACGGTCTGCGCGGTGAGCGGCGTAGCGGCGGCGAGGCTCGCCAGGCTGATGGAGACGTAAAGGTGACGCTTGTAGCGATGCTGGCTGGTCAAATACCCTCTCCCTGACGGCCGCCGCGCTGCATTATGCCCGTCCCGTCGCCTCTGCGGCGATCAGGCGGATGCGCATCCGACCTTGTTGTCAGGTAGCATTGTCAGTCCATGGTGACAACGCCTGTGGTAACGATCTCAGACGGCGCGGCGGGCGAGCGCGTGGCGGCGCTGCGTCGCCTCGGCGCGTGCACGTTCCACCGCCTCGGTCTCGGTGACGTCGAGCAGATGGTCGATCACGCGCGAGAGGTGGTCGCGCATCGCGGTGCGCGCGTCGACCGGCGAGCGCGCCTCGAGCGCGGCGAGGATGCGTCCGTGTTCGGCCATGCGGCTTTCGACCCCCAGGCTGCCGGCCTTGGTCAGCACCTCGCGCGCCAATGGCGACCGGAACCGCATGTCCCAGAAATCGGTGACGGCCGCGATGATGACCGCATTGCCGGTCGCCTCGGCAATCGCGATGTGGAAGCGGCGGTCGGCATCCTCGGCGGCGGCGACGTCGTTCTGCTGCATCTGCGCCAGCAGGCTGCGGAGTTCGGCCAGTTGCGCCGAGTCGATCTCGGTGGCGGCGACGGCGGCAACTTCGCCTTCCAGCAGTCGTCGCGCCTCGGTGATCTCGAACGCGCCGATGTCGAGTTCGCGGCCGGCATCGACCGCGCCGGTCGCGAGCACGAACACGCCCGAGCCTTTGCGAGCCTCGACAATGCCCTGCATTTCCAGCGCGATCATCGCCTCGCGCACGGTCGGGCGACTGACCTTGAACCGCTCGGTCAAGTCGCGTTCCGCGGGCAGGCGCGCGCCGACCGGATAGAGGCCGGCGCCAATGTCGGCCATGATCGCGTCCACGATCCCGCGGTACAACTTGCCGCCACTTTCTGTCTTGCGCATCCGCCGTCTCTATTCGTCAGCGCGCCCCCGCCCTACGCGGCGATTGGAAAGGGACGGTAGCCGAAGCATCGCGCCGCGCCAAGAATGTCTGACATCTCTATTGCAAGTGGTCCGGCCGCGACATAGGCTCCGCGACAGGAGAGGTGCAGCAGCACTGACATAACGACGATAATCGGGGCGGGGCGCGTGATGGCACAGCGAAATCGGGCGGCATGGGCGTTGGCGGCGGCGTCGCTAGCGATGATCGGCATCGCGACCATGCCGGCACCGGCGCCCGCCGCAAACGAGCAAAGCGGGCCGTGGCGCGACGTGACGCCGCGCGCGGGTCTCGCCGGCTGGCACAAGGTCGGCGGGAACGCGACCTACGCGATCGAGGGCGGCGAGCTGGTCGGGCGCGCCGAGCCGGGCAAGACGAACAGCTGGCTGGTGTCCGACGCGCAAGTGGGTGATTTCATCGTCGAATTCGATGCGAAGACCGACCCGCTGCTCAATTCGGGCATGATGATCCGCGGGCAGAGCCGCCCGGATTACCGCAACGGCGTGGTGTTCGGGTATCAGGCGGAGATCGACCCGACCAGGCGCGCGTGGAGCGGCGGCTTGTACGACGAACAGCGTCGGCAGTGGCTCTACACGCTCGGGCGCAACGAGGCGGCACGGCGCACCTTCAGGTCGGGCGACTGGAACCACTATCGCGTCGAGGCGATCGGCAATCGGCTGCGCACGTGGATCAACGGCGTCCCGGCGGCCGACGTGGCCGACGACATGGACGCGCGCGGCTTCATCGCTTTCCAGGTCCATGCCATTCCCGATGCCGATGCGGCGCGCCATCCCGAAGTGCGCTTCCGTAACGTGCGGATGATCACCGATCGTCCGGCGCGCTTCGCGCTGCCGGAAACCGGGATCGCGCAGCAGGGCTGGCTGTCGAACCGGCTGTCGAGCGGTGAGCGGCAGGCGGGGTGGAAGCTGCTGTGGGACGGGCGCACCAGCGCCGGCTGGACGAGCGCGAAGGGTGCGGCGTTCCCGGCGAAGGGCTGGGGGATGCGCGAGGGGCTTTTGACGGTCGAGGGGACCGACGGCGCCGAATCCGCCAACGGCGGCGACATCGTGACGACGCGCGATTACAAGAATTTCGAACTGTCGGTCGACTTCCGGCTGACCGAAGGTGCGAACAGCGGGATCAAATATTTCGTGGATCCGCAGCTGTCGAAGGGCGCCGGGTCGGCGATCGGGCCGGAATATCAGCTGCTCGACGATGCGCGCCATCCCGACGCCAAGCGGGGGCGCGACGGCAACCGCACGCTCGGCTCCCTCTACGACCTGATCGCGGCGCGCAACCTGTCCGACCCGGACAGCCCGGGCAAGCGCATCAACCCGCCGGGCGAGTGGAACCGCGCGGTGATCGTGTCGCGCGGCCGGCATGTCGAGCATTGGCTGAACGGCTTCAAGGTGGTCGAATACGAGCGCGGCTCGCCCGCGTTCCGCGCGCTGGTGGCGCAGAGCAAGTTCGCTCAATGGCCGACCTTCGGCGAGCGCGAGCGCGGGCCGATCCTGCTCCAGGATCACGGCAATCGCGTCGATTTCCGCTCGATCAAGATTCGTGAATTCTGACAAGGGGGCTGCACCGATGATCGACCGTCGTACGATGATGACCGGCGCGGGCGCCGCGCTGGGGGTCGC
Source organism: Sphingomonas sp. BE138 (assembly GCF_031456125.1). Taxonomy (NCBI): domain Bacteria; kingdom Pseudomonadati; phylum Pseudomonadota; class Alphaproteobacteria; order Sphingomonadales; family Sphingomonadaceae; genus Sphingomonas; species Sphingomonas sp. BE138. The sequence continues at coordinate 39,878 of NZ_JAVDUC010000017.1, read as the reverse complement.
GATCAGCGCGCGCAGCTATGCGCAGATCAAGGGGGCCAACGACCGGCTGCGCGTCGCGGTGGTCGGCGTCAACGGGCGCGGGCAGGCGCATCTGAGCGCCTTCAGCAAGCAGCCGAACGTCGCGATCACGCACATCGCCGACGTCGATTCGGATGTGCTCGCCAAGCGTGCCGGCGAGTTCGCGGCGAGAGGCAACGCGCCGGTGAAGACCGAGCGCGACTATCGCCGGCTGTTCGACAACAAGGCCGTCGACATCGTGACCGTGGCGACGCCGGATCACTGGCACGCCAAGCTGGGCGTCGATGCGCTGGATGCCGGCAAGCATTGCTATCTCGAAAAGCCGATCGGCATCGCCCCTGCCGAGGGTGAGGCGTTGATCGCCGCGCAGAAACGCACCCGCCGCCAGTTGCAGGTCGGCAACCAGCAGCGGTCGAGCCCGGAGACGCAGCAACTGCTCGCACTGGTTCGCGCCGGCGAACTGGGCGACGTGTACGAAGCGCAGACATGGTATGCGAACAACCGCAAGTCGATCGGGAACGGGACGGAGATCGCGCCGCCGCCGAACCTCGACTGGGACATGTGGCAGGGACCGCGTCCGCGGGGCAATTACCGGTCCAATCTGGTCCACTATAACTGGCACTGGTTCTGGAAGTACGGCACCGGCGAGATCTGCAACAATGCGATGCACGAGCTGGACGTCGCGCGCTGGCTGATGGGACTGACCTATCCGAAGACGGTGTCGGCGCGCGGCGCGCGGCATTTCTACAAGGGCGACGACTGGGAAATGTACGACTCGCTCGCGCTCAATCTCGAATATGAGGGCGATCGTGCGATCCGCTGGAACGGGCAGAGTTGCAACGGGCAGCTGACCTACGGCCGCGGGCGCGGGGTGCTGCTGCTCGGGACCAAGGGTTCGGCGGTGGTCGATCGCAACGGGTTCGAGCTATACGATCTGGCCGGCAAGCCGATCCGCGAGGTGAAGGCGGCGGCAACGTCGGAGACGACCGGCACGGTCGGCGAGGGCGTGCTGGACGTGTATCATGCGCGCAACTTCGTCGACGTGATCCGTGGGCAGGCCTCGGCGCTCGCGTCACCGATCGCAGAGGGACATGTCAGCACGACGCTGTGCCACCTGGGCAACATGGCCTATCGGACGAACAGCGTGCTCACCGTCGATCCTGCGACCGGCAAGCCTGCCAGCGCCGAGGCGATGAAGCTGTGGTCGGTTGCGTATCAGCCCGGCTGGGAGGTGCGCGCCTGACGCACGCGGCGGCCCTGATGCGGCAAGCGGCGCCGGTACGCGAGGCGAGCGGGATCGAACGGTTCGCGGCGATGGGGACGCGCGTCGAACTGCATCGCTTCGGCCCCGGCGACGCCGATGCTCTGAGGCTGGCGCGGCGCGCGATCGAGGCGGTCGACGATGCGCTGACGATCCATCGTCCCTCCGCCGCGACCGCGCTGAACGAGGCGCTGCGCGCGGGCGGGACGGCGAGCGTCGATGATCCGATCCTGTTCGACGCGCTCACGGCGATCGACGCCGCACAGGCGGCGACCGAAGGGTTGTTCGATCCGGCGGCGCAGGTCGGGCGGGCGGGCGCGGGCTGGCGCGCGTTGCGATTTGACACACGTGCCGCGACGATCGCGAGCGACGCGCCCGTCGCGCTCGACTTCGGCGGGTTCGGGAAGGGCTATGCGCTGGACCGTGCGACGGCGGCCCTGCGTGACGCGGGTGTCGTGTGTGCGCTGCTGTCCGCCGGCGAAAGCTCGATCGCTGTCGTGGGCGAGCATCCGCTGGGTGGTGCCTGGCCGTTCGCGGTGCCGCATCCGTGTACGGCGGATCGCACGCTGATCGAGGTCGAACTGGTCGACGAGGCGCTGTCGATCTCCGCGACGGTCGGTGCAGGCGCCCTGGCGCTCGACCGCGCGGCGAGCGTCCGGCCGGGTGATGGCACGGCGGTGATCGCGCCGCGCACGGCGGTGGTGGTGGACCGCAGCGGCGCCACGGCGGAGATGCTCAGTACCGCGCTGATCGTGGCCGACGCCGGACAGGCGCGGCGGTTGCAGATAGGTGGGCGACGCATGCTGTTCGAGCTTGCGGACGGCGCACTCCACAGGATGGCATGGTGATGACGGACAGCGAATTCGATCTGTCGCGGCGCTCGTTTCTGGACCGCGTGCTGATGGCGACCGCCGGCAGCGTGATGGCGACGGCGACGCCGTGGGTTGCGCTTGCCGCGGGAGCGCAGACCGCCGGGGCGGGGCGCGTCCGGCTGGGGGTGATCGGTACGGGCGACCGCGGGCGCGCACTGCTCCAGAACATCGCCAAGACACGCAACTGCGTGGTGGCGGCGATATGCGACAGCTATGCGCCCAATCTCGTCAAGGCGCGCGAGTGGGTGGCGACCGGCACGCCCGAGTTCGCCGACCATCGCGCGATGCTGGATGCGCGCGGGCTGGACGCGGTGGTGATCGCGACGCCGCTGAACATGCATGCGCGCCATACGCTCGACGCGCTCGACGCCGGGCTGCACGTGTGGTGCGAGAAGGCGATGGCGCGGACGATCGCCGATTGCGGTGCGATGGTGAAGGCGTCGCAGGATCGCGGCAAGGTGCTACAGATCGGGCACCAGCGCATGTTCCATCCGACCTATCTCAACGCGCTGCGGCGCGTGAAGGCGGGCGAGATCGGCCCGGTAACGCAGATCCGCGCGAGCTGGCACCGCAACAACAGCTGGCGGCGCAAGGTGCCGGCGGACAGCACCGACCGGCGAGTCAACTGGCGGCTGTATCGCGAAAGCTCGGCGGGGCTGATGACCGAACTGGCGACGCACCAGCTACAGGTCGGCAACTGGTTCCTTGATGCGGCACCGACGCGCGTGATCGGATCGGGCAGTATCTGCTATTGGAAGGACGGGCGCGAGGTCTATGACCATGTCGCGCTGATCTACGAATATGCCGGCGGGCGGAAGCTGATCTACACCTCGCTGCTCAACAATGCGCGATACGGCTGCGAGGAGCAGATCCAGGGGAGCAAGGGCACGATCGAGCCGGAGCTGGGGCGCATCTACCAGGAAGTGCCGCCGCGGGCGCTGTCGCTGCAACGGATGCAGGCCGATGTGGAGCGCGGGCACAAGCGCACGATTCCGATCGGCGGGGCGACATGGTTCCCCGAGCTGCCGGTCACCACACCCGGCGAGTCGCTCGGCTGGAGCGAGTTCGACGAGACGATGCTGCAGTTCGAGGGCTTCGGCGAGGCGGTGCGCAGCGGCAAACCCCTGCCGGGATTGTTGCGACAGGCATATCTGGCCAGCGTGGCCTCGTTGCTGGGCGAACAGGCGATGGACAGCGGGCAGGCGATGAACTGGCCGACGTCGCTGGTGACCATCTGAAGGGGGGAGCAGACCGTGACCGAATCCAATCGCCGTGCGATCCTGGGGCTGGGGCTGACGGCCGGGCTGGTCGGACTGGCCGGCGACGCGCTGGCGCAATCCGCGACCCGCGGGGATGCGCCGACCGAAGGTGCGGTCGCCAAGCCGGCGCCGGAGGCCAAGTACCGGGTGCCGTTCGCGGTGATCGGGATGGACCACAATCACATCTACGGCATCACCGACGCGATGATCCGCGGCGGCGGGGTGCTGACCAGCTTCTACTCGGCGGATCCCAAGCAGGTCGCGGCGTTTCAGAAGCGCTATCCTGGCGCAAGGCTGGCGCGGGGCGAGGACGAGATCCTGAACGATCGCGCGATCAAGCTGGTGTGCAGTGCCGCGATCCCCAGCCTGCGCGCACCGCTCGGCATCCGCGTGATGCGCGCCGGCAAGGACTATCTGAGCGACAAGGCGGCGGTCACGACCTTGCAGCAGCTGGCCGAGGTGCGGCGCGCGATCAAGGAGACCGGGCGCAAGTACGGGATCATGTATTCGGAGCGGCTGGAAGTGCCCGCGGCGGTGATGGCCGGGCAGCTGGTGCATGACGGTGCGATCGGGCGCGTGATCCAGACCGTCAACCTCGCACCGCACCGTTTGTCGGCGGCCAACCGCCCCGACTGGTTCTGGGACCCCGCGCGCAACGGCGGCATCCTGACCGACGTCGGCAGCCATCAGGCCGACCAGTTCGTCTACCTGACCGGCAGCAAGCGCGCGCAGGTCGTGGCCGCGCAGACCGGCAATTTCGCGCATCCCGAGCACCCCGAGTTCGAGGATTTCGGCGACATGATGCTGCACGGCGACGGCGGTGCAGGCTATGTCCGCGTCGACTGGTTCACGCCCGACGGCCTGCCGACCTGGGGTGACGGGCGGCTCTTCATCCTGGGAACGGAGGGCTATATCGAACTGCGCAAATACGTCGATGTCGCCGGCCGGCCGGGAGGCAACCACCTGTTCATCGCCGACCGCAAGGGCACCCGCTATCTCGACTGTTCCAAGGTGCCGCTGCCGTTCGGACCGCAGTTCATCGCCGACCTGGTCGAGGGGACGTCGGTGGCGCAGGATCAGGACGGCGCCCTCCTCGCCGCCGAACTGGTCCTGACTGCCGAAGCGAAGGCGGCGCGCGCCACTCCCAGCTGAAGGTCCGCGCGGCCGAACCGACGGCATCGGGTTCCGGCGGAGGCGCGGGGATATGATCCAGAGCAGGATCGTTCTTTGCCGACAGCGACCTGTGTCGCATGTCCGGCAAAGGAACCGTCGTCCTGTCTACTCCGTCGCCCCGCCAGCCTTTCGCATGCAATATCGTATCGGTTGACCGTGCATGAGCGGTCTTCTCGACGCGTTGCGTGAGAAGCTGACCGTCAACACGCCGGCCGGAATGCGCAGCGACGGCTATCTCGCACTCGAGGATTACGGCGCGCTGGGCGACGGTCGCTCGGTGGCGCTGTCGGGGGCGGACGGGTCGATCGACTGGTGGTGCGTGCCCAATCTCGACTCGCCGCCGCTGTTCGACCGACTGCTCGATCCGGAGGAGGGCGGGCGCTTCGTCGTCGCGCCGGCCGATCCGTTCCGGGTCGAACGCCGCTATCTGCCCGAGAGCAACGTGCTGGAGACGATCTTCATCACCGCGGACGGTCGGGCGCGGATGACCGAGTCGATGAACAGCGGCACCGCCGGACGGCTGCCATGGGCGGAACTGGCGCGGCGAATCGACGGCGTCGACGGCACGGTGCGCTTCCATGTCGAGATGCGGCCTGGGCGGCGGGCGAACGGCGCGAGTCCGTATCAGTCCACCATCGGTCGCCATGCGGTCTTCCATGTCGGGTCGGTGCTCGGGCTGCTGCTCCACAGCGATGGCGTGACGGTCGAGCGCACCGATGCGGCGGTGACCGGCGCGTTTGCCGTTGCCGCGGGCGGACGCGAGGTGGTGGCGATCGTGGCGGGCGAGGATGAGCCGCTGGTGGTGCCGACGATCGCGGCGATCGACGAGCGGATCGACACGTCGGACGCGGAGTGGCGCGACTGGTCCCGGTGCGTCCAGCATGACGGCGCACACCGCCCGGCGTTCATCCGCAGCGTGTTGGCGCTCAAGCTGCTGCTGTTCTCGCCCTCCGGCGCGATCGCGGCGGCGGCGACCACGTCGCTGCCCGAGGGCGTCGGGGGGAAGAAGAATTACGACTATCGCTATGCCTGGGTGCGCGACGCGGGGTACACGATCAAGGCGTTCCTCGCCGCGGGCGCGCAGGCCGAGGCCAAGGCGGCGTTCAACTGGCTGCTGAAGCGGCTGGCCGAACATGGCGCAGCGGTGTGCTACACGCTGGACGGCGAGCGGGTGCCGGGGCTGCGCGAGATCGAGGTGCCCGGCTATCGCCGCTCGGCACCGGTCGTGGTCGGCAATGTCGCGACCGGCCAGCATCAGCACGGCATCTACGGCGATATCTTCGAGACCGCGTCGCGCTTCGTGGAGTGTGGCAACATCCTCGACGCGTCCAGCGCGGAGTTGCTGTCGCATCTGGCCGACCAGTGCGCCGATGCGTGGCGCAAGAAGGATGCCGGCATCTGGGAACTGGAAGAGCCGCAGCATTACACGATGTCGAAGATCAGCTGCTGGCAGGCGCTGGCGCGCGCGGTGGAACTGGCGGACGAGGGACAGTTGCCGACGACGTGTCGCGACCGCTGGGCGCGCGAGCGCGACCGGATCGAGGCATGGATCGGCGAGCATTGCTGGTCGGAGCGGCGGCAGGCCTATGTCTTCTATCCCGGTTGCGAGCGGCTCGACGCCTCGTTGGCGCTGGCGGTGCGTTTCCGCTTCGACGGGCGTGACCGGCTGGAGAAGACGCTGGATGCGATCGACGCCGAACTGGGACGCGGCCCGTATCATTATCGCTATAGCGGGGTCGAGGCGGAGGAAGGGTGCTTCCTGGCGTGCAGCTATTGGATGTTCGAGGCGCGCGCCTTGCTGGGTCAGCGGGACCGTGCGGCGCATGCCCTCGCCGCGCTTGGTTCGGCCCTGGATCGCGGGGTCGGGATCATGGCGGAGATGGCCGATCCCCGCACCGGCGCGTTCCTGGGCAATCTGCCGCAGGGCCTTTCGCACTTGGCACATGTCATGGCGATCGATGTGCTCGACCGGGAGGACGATTGCTGACGGCGCCTCAGTCCGCGATGCCGGCGAGATCGCGCGCGGCGCTTTGCAGCAATTCCTCGATCGTCGGATGATACCACGGCTGATCGGCGAAGTCGGCGACGGCGATCCCGCGATCGATGCCGAGCGCGACGAGATGGCCGAGATGCTCGCCGCCGGTCACGACGATCGTGGCGCCGATCAGCTTGCCGTCGGCATCGCCGTATAGCCGTACCAGGCCGGCATCCTCGCCGTCGATCGTTGCGCGGCCGTTGTCGGCGACTTGCGCGGTGCCGATCCGTACATCGTCGGGAAGTGCGTCGAAGGACGCGCCGACCTGCACCAGATTGGGTTCGGTGAAGGTGACGCTGAACGCCGGCAATCGCCGGGCGGACTCGCCGCCCGCAGCCACGTCGCCCGCGATGCGGCCGCCGCGGGCTGCCTCGTGGAGGACCGGCCGCCAGTCATTGGCGTCGCCGGCGACGAAGACGCGACTGTCGCCACAGCGTCGCGTGGTCTCCTCGAACAGCGGCACGCCCTTGTCGTCGAGCGCGATGCCGGCGGCGGGCAGGTTCAGCGCGTCCAGGGCGGGTTTGCGGCCGGTCGCCGCGAGGATCAACTCGACGGCGAGCTGTCCGCCATCCCACGTGATCGTCGCCCTGCCGTCGTCCAGTCTCGCCGTCGCCTCGACGCCGAGGCGGAGCGATACCTCGGCCCCGAGCGCGCCGACGACAGCGGCGTTGCTCTCCGGGTCGATCAGGCCGCCAATCGTCTCGCCGGGGTCGAAGACGGTGACCTCCACCCCCAGCCGCGCAAAGGCCTGCGCCAGTTCCAGCCCGATCGGACCCGCCCCGAACACCGCCATGGAGCGCGGCAGATGGTCGAGTTCGAAGATCGTCTCGTGCGTATGGACGAGCGTCCGGACATCCGACAGCGCGTCGGGCACGACCGGGATCGCGCCGGTTGCGATGACGATGCCGCGCGTCGCCACGATCCGCTGCCCGTCGACCGCGATCGTATCGGGACCGTCAAAGCGGGCGGTGCCGTGGATGACGCGATCCGCAGGGATGGCGCGATACTCCTCCAGGACGGATCCGACGAAGCGGTCGCGCTCACGCCGGACCCTGTCCCACATAGCCGCGGCGTCGATGTTCACCGCGCCGGTGTCGATCCCGAAACGGGCGGCGTGGCGGGCCTGATGCGCGGTCCGACCTGCCGCGATCAGCAACTTGGAGGGCATGCAGCCGATACGGGTGCAGGTCGAACCGCCCGCACCGCGCTCGACGATCAGCGTGTCGGCACCGCGCGCCGTCGCGGCCTTATATGCCTTCAACCCGGCGGTACCCGCGCCGATCACCACCACATCGCAACGCCGGTCGGCCACGTTCGCTCCCCCGCGGACCCCGTGTCCGATCTATCCTGCATCAAGCGATTGAAAGCGGGCGCGGTTCCGGCCGGGATCATGGTTTGGCGGCAGCGGCGCGGTCGATGTCCGCGCCCCACGGATCACCCCCGACGACGGTGGTACCGGCGGCGGTGAAGTCCGCCAGCGTGTCGTTCGCGCGAGTATAGCGCGGCCAGCGGGGCAGTCCTGCGCCGTTAGGGTCGCCGGTCTTCACGAAGTTGGCGAGATAGCCGCTCATCGCCCGCCCGGTCGCATTGTCGCGTGCGGTGGTCTCTGCTCCGTATTTGATCGCCTGGTTGTCGAAGAAATACGGGATGTCGGTGGCATGGCCGGCGCCCGGCTTGCCGATCGAAGATGCGACGTAGGAGAAGCGATACTCCCACACCGGCACGCCCTTGTCGGACAGCATCGCCGCGACCTGTCGCGCGCCGCCGACCATGTAGCCGGTCTTGCCGCCAATGTCGGCATCGGTCGCACCGACCAGCATCGGCACGCGCGCGAAGCGATCGCCGTCGTAGGCCTGCCGGATGTCGACCACGACCTTTCCGTCGGTGAACGGGCCGGAGAAGGTCGGCGCATCGCCGCCGCCGCGGAACATCTGCGCCAGGTTCAGCCCGTCGACCACCTCCGCGGCGGGAAGCGCGCGCAGCTTCGCCAGCGCATCTGGCGCGGTCGGATCGATGCCCTTCGTGCGCGCAAAGTTCGCGCCGATCGCCTCGACCTGCGGCAACGTGCGCGCGGGGGTGCCGCCACCATCGCCGCCCGACATTGCGAAGGCCCTGACGAACAGGCCGCGCGCCGCGGGCGAGGTGACGAGGTGATGGACCGACATGCCGCCCGCGCTCTCGCCGACGATCGTGACGTTCGCGGGATCGCCCCCGAAAGCCGCGATGTTGCGCCGGACCCATTGCAGCGCCGCGATCTGGTCCATCGTGCCGTAATTGCCGAGCCGGCCACCATCGGCATTCTCGCGCGTCAGCTGCGGGAGCGCAAAGGTGCCGAAGCGGCCGAGCCGGTAGTTAAAGCTGACGAACATCAACCCCTTGCGGGCCATGTTCGCACCGGCATAGGTCGGCGGCGACGCCCCGCCGTTCACGAAGCCGCCGCCGTAGATCCACACCAGGACCGGCAGCTTGCGCTTCGCGTCAGCGGGTTTCCAGACGTTGGCGTAGAGGCAATCCTCTGCGGGCGTGGTGCCGAGCGGAGCGGCGTCGCTGGGGAACGGCTCCTGCATGCAATCCGCGGCATAGCGGGTGGCGTCGCGGACGCCCTGCCACGCCGCTGCCGGCTGCGGCGCGCGCCAGCGAAGCGGGCCGACCGGGGCGGCGGCGAAGGGCACGCCCTTCCAGCTCGCGACCCCGTCCGTCACCGACCCACGCACCGAACCGGTGTCGATCCGCACCACCTCCGCGTCGCGTTGAGCCGCCGCCGGCGTCGCGGCCAGTAGCGGCGCGACGATTGCCATGGTGATGATCCGGTGCATCCTGCTATCCCTTTTTCTTTTGCAGGAGGAAGTTACGCGTCGGCGGCGCGAGGTCCAGCCCCCTCGTCGTCGCTGTCGGTCGATGCGGGTTTGGCGGCGCTCCACAAGATCAGATAGCCGAGCAGTCCCGACAGCAGCGATGCCGCCAGGATCGCGAGCGCCGCCACCTCTGTCCCTTCGCCGCCGGCGAAGGCGAGCTCGGCGATGAACAGCGAGATGGTGAAGCCGATTCCCGCCACACCGCCTACCCCCAGGATCATTCGCCAGGTCACCCCGTCCGGCAGCGTCGCGGCGCCGAATGCGGTCGATAGTCGCGCGGCGGCGAAGAAGCCCACGGGCTTGCCCACCACCAGCCCCGCGACGATCCCGAGCGCGAGCGGCGCGTGCAGCGCTTCGGTGATCAGCGCGCCGGACAGATGAATGCGGACGTTCGACAGCGCGAACAGCGGCAATACGAGATACGACACCCACGGCGTCAGGATGCGGACCAGCCGCTCGGCCGGCTCGTCGGTCGCCGCGGCCATTTCGTGGATGTAGCCGAGCTGGCTTTGCGCCTCCTCGCGCCCGCGTGCCGCCTGGCTTTCGTCCTCCGCCTCGCTCGCGGCCTCGTGCGCGGCGCGGAGCCGCTCGACCGGTTGCTGCACACGCTCGACGAACCGCTTCTCCGACAAGCGCGAGGTGGTCGGCAGCAGCAGCCCGATCGCCACGCCGGCGATCGTCGGATGCACGCCCGAGCCGAGCACGCCGACCCAGATCGCGCAGCCGAGCAGCACATAGGCAATAGACGACACCCAGCCGAGCCGCAGCAGCAGCACGATGCCGGCATAGGCGGCCGCAGCCACCAGCAGCCACGTCCAGTCAAGCGCGGCGGTATAGGCGATCGCGATGACCAGCAGTCCGAAGACGTCATCGATCGCGGCGAAGGCGAGGAGCACGGCGCGCACCGCCGGGGGCAGGCGCGTCGTGAACATCGCGACGATCGCCAGGCTGAACGCGGTGTCCATCGCCGCGACCACGCCCCAGCCGTGGGCGGTAGGGGTGCCGTGGTTGAAGGCGACGTAGATCGCGATCGGCACCACCAGCCCGCCGATCGCGCCCGCCAGCGGGAGGACGGCGGTGCGCAGCGTCGACAGCGAACCCTTGCTGAACTCGCGCTTCACCTCGGTGCCGATAATGAGGAAAAACAACGGCATCAGCGCGTCGTTCACCCACTCCGCCAGCGGCCGGGCGATCGCGAGGCTGCCGTAGCTGAAGCGCAGCTCCGTATCCCACAGCCGTTCGTAGCCGTGGCCGAGCGGCGAATTGACCAGCAGCAGCGCCACCATCGCGGCAATAAACAGTGGTCCGCCAGACACTTCCGCGATGGCGAAGAAGGGAGCGGCGCGTTGGAGGACGCGGGCGGCCCGCGAATGATGCGCGCGGGCGGCGACCTGCCCGGAAAGGCGCGGCGTTAGCGCCATGAAGATCCTCGAAAAGTCGTGAGGCTCCTATACGGCCGGCACCCCCGAACCGTTCCGGATCAGCCCGCCGGTTCGCGCAGGACGGGATAGCGCCGGTGACCGAAATCGTCCGTCCGGGCGCGTTCCAACAGCCAAAATAACCGCGTGTTTCCATCCGCGGCGAACGCCGGGTCGCTGCGCAGCCGTTTTTCGAACGCCGATTTCACCGCGGGGTCGCTTTCGAGGATCTTATCGCCGAGCGCCGCCAGGACGAAGGCGTCGGTGCCGGACGCCGTGTGAAGCATTTCAGGGAAGAAGCCCCAGGCCAGGAACGAGTCCTGGCTTTCGGGCTCGAGCAGCGCGGCGGCGAGCAGCCCGGCGGGCTGGTCGGCGGGCACGCGCACCATGCCCGCGGGAAGCGTCCGCTCGACGGACTGGTGGCGGAAGGTGGCGGCGATCGGGTAGCGACCCTCCAGCGGCGGCGACTGCCTGGCGTCGACCAACTCGACCTCATCGAGCGTCAGCGTGCGCGGCGCCGACAGCGTGTCGTAGCGGATGCCGTGGAGCCGCAGGCGATCCAGCACCTCGGCCTGCGCGGCGGGCACCCACCAGGCGGCGGGCAGCGTCACCGTCTCGGTCGCGCGCTGGCCGATGATCGGCATCCGGAAGGTGATCGGGCGACCGGTCCAGCGCTGCTCCAGCCGGCCCGAGGCGGGCGAGCGGTAGGTGTCGAAGGCGACGCCCCTGAATTGCTCGATCCAGCCGATCGGCTGTTCCTGCGGCGTCCAGCGCGTGAGCAGGGTGCGCGGGCGGCTGGCGCGGTCCTGCGCCTTGGCGGCGGCGATCCGGCCCGCATCGGCGGCGGCGACCGTCAGCGCGGCCTCCAGCAGGACATAGGTGCCGAGCACGCGCTGCCGATACGGCTTGAGCATGTGATTCTCGACCAGTACCGTCGGGATGCCGACGAAATCGCCATAGCCGGTCGAGTAGCGCGGACCTTCGGGGCTGTAGCGGATGCCCTTGTCGGGCCGGCGCGTGTCGATCGGGGAGGGGTAGATGATCGGCATGTGCCCCGCCTTCGTCAACGCGGCGTGCACCGCCGGGCCGAAGCGCCCCTCCAGCCAGCCGGCGGTGGCGCGGTGCCGCGCATAGGTGCCCCAGCCGGCATAGGTGAAGGTGACGTCATACTGCATGTCGAAGCCCTCGCTGACGTGGCAGTCGACGTAGAGGATCGGGTCGAGCGCGCGCAGCAGCGCGATCATCGCACGCGTCTCCGGCGCGTCGGCCTTGGCATAATCGCGGTTGAGGTCGATGTCGCGCGCATTGGCCTCGCGGCCCTTTTCGGCGGGGCCGCGCAGATGGACGAAGTTCCATTCGCTCAGCCGTTCGTGGCCGTCGATGTTGTAGACCGGCACGAAGACCAGATCGACATGGTCGAGCAGGTCGTCGCGGCCGCGCAGCGCGATGTCGCGCAGCAGCATCAGCCCGGCGTCCTTGCCGTCGATCTCGCCCGAATGGATGCCGGCCTGCACCAGCACCACCGGCTTGCCCGCGCGCCCCTTGTGCGCGCGCACCAGCAGCATGTCGCGTCCTTCGCCGGTCGTGCCGAAGCGCTGGAGCGCGATCAGCGGCGAGGCGGCGTCGAGCCGTTCGAGCCAAGCGCGCACTGCGGCATAGCGCGGGGTGGTGCGGAAGCCGGCGGCCTCGGCGGGGGTGATCCACGGATCGCCGGGCGCGGCGACCAGCCGCTCGCTGGCGCCCGTCCACGGCAGCGGCGGGGGAAGGTGGGACTGCGCGGTCGCCGGCGCGGCAAGGAACGACAGCGCCGCGGCAGCGCGGCGGAGGGAGAAGGTCACGGCGGTAGCTCGCGTAGCGGGGCGGGGCGCCCCTGGATGACGACCCTGGTAGGCGATGATATGTTGTATCTCAAGTGGGTAAGGCAAGCTGGGTCTATGCTTCATTGATCGGAAGATGACCGTTCGCGGGCCCAGTGTGCCCAGACCCGATGACACACCCGTTTCGATGTTCGTGGGTCCGCTGACCAAGACCCTCCTTTCCCGAACGCCGTGTTCAGCGGTCGATTTTGGGAAACTGCATTCGGGAACAGGTTTCGGGGAATCTTCCGCGACGGGGCGTTGCTGACGCGACCGGCGATCCCCTTGCCTCTTTGCGGGTTCATTTCTGGGAAGATAGCGCCATGCCTGCGCCAGGAATGAAGCGGGGCAGATCGTCCTTGCGACCCGACTTTGATCCGTCCACCTTGTTCCAGACGGCATTGGGGGGAAGGTCATGAAGTCTGTTGCAGGCGTGCTACTGTGCGTCGCTATCGCATCGGTTTCGACGTCGGTTCCGGTTCGAGCACAAGAGGCCGACCCGGAGCGGGTCTACAAGGCGGCCGGCGCGAAGGCGTCGAGGCCGATGGCGACGGTGGCTTATGGCTCGAGCGAACTGCAAGTGGCTGACTTGCGCTTGCCGACGGGAAAGGGCCCGTTCCCGGTTGCCGTGGTTATCCATGGCGGTTGCTTCATGTCCAGTGTCGACAAGCGGTCGGGCATCGCTGCGTTCGCCGATGCACTGACCGAGCGGGGATATGCGACGTGGAACATCGAATATCGCCGCGTCGGCGACCCGAGCGGGGGATGGCCGGGGACGTTTGAAGATGTCGCGGCCGCTATCGACAAGCTTGCCGACGTTGCGCCGCGCTACAAGCTCGACATGAAGCGCGTGGCCTTCGTGGGCCATTCGGCAGGCGCCTATTTCGCTTTGTGGGCAGCGTCGCGTCCCCGGCTGATGAAGCCCTGGAGCAATGCCAGGGTGCGCCCGATCGCGGTCGCCGCGATCGATGGGCCCGGAACGCTGGCATCCTTCGTCGGCCTCGACGCCCAGGTCTGCGGACGACCGGTCATCGTGCCCCTGATGGGAGGAACGCCATCGCAGAAGCCGGCAGAATATCGGCTTGCCTCACCACAGGACCATCTTCCGCTCGGCATGCCCCAGCTTCTCGTGCTGAGCGACCTTGCGGACCTGATGCGCCCCTATGTGGCGGCTGCCAAAGCGGGCGGCGACACGGTACAAACACTGACGCCCCCGAATGCCAACCACTTCGATGTCGTCACGCCAAAGACGCCGAATGGTCAGGCAGTCGTAAGGTTCGTTGCCGACAACCTTATGCCGCGACGCCCGTAGGCCCGCGCTCCTTTCCCGTTTCCTGATCGGCTGCGGTAAAGACGTTTGCGTCCGCCGGCCCGTAAAGACGAGACACCAGCAACTTGAGGGCGCTTCAGGGCGGCCGACGCAGCCGCCCCTTCATCGCCGCCATCAGTTCAACGTCATCAGGCTCGCATTGCCCCCGGCGGCGGTGGTGTTGATCGAGGTCGATACTTCCTCGACCAGCCAGTCGAGCCGGTAGCCCGCCGACGCCGCCTGCGGCAGCACGATCGGGCCGGGGAGGTCGGCGAGCGCGGACAGCGCCGCGGCGACCCGCGCGGGGTCGCCCTCGATCAGCGCGCCGGCGAAGGCGGGTTCGCGCCGCCAGTCGTCGGTCGCCCGCACGCGCGCCGCGGCGGTAGGGGGCAGGATCGCCAGCGTGTCGTGCAGCGCGGGGGCGTCGGCGACCACTACCTCGTTGCCCGCCGCCAGCGCGACGCCGAGCTGCTCCAGCAGGCCGTCGCGCGTCTGCGGCAGCGCCAGGACGCGGCCGCGCGGATGGAGCGCGTAGAGGTTGCGCTCGCCGACCGGGCCGGCAAGCTCGGCCTCGGCGCCGAGCATCGACGCCGCAATCGCCGCGCGCACGCGGGTCGCCGCGGCCTGCTCGCCGCGCGCCTCCAGCGCGATCGCCAGGTCGCGCGCGGCGGCGTCGGCGTGGTCGCAGACCAGCGGCGGCGGGAGGTCGGCGCCGGTGACCAGGCGGCCGAGATAGAGCGGTCCGCCCGCCTTCGGCCCGGTGCCCGACAGCCCGCGCCCTCCGAACGGCTGCACGCCGACGACCGCGCCGATGACGTTGCGGTTGATGTAGAGGTTGCCGGCCTTCACGCGCGCGGTGACGTGCGCGATCGTCTCGTCGAGGCGGGTGTGCAGCCCGAAGGTGAGGCCGTAGCCGGTGGCGTTGATGCGGTCGATCAGCCGGTCGAGGTCGGCGCGGCGGAAGCGCACGACGTGCAGGACGGGGCCGAACACCTCGCGCTCCAGCTCGGCGATGTCGCTCAGTTCGACGATCGTCGGCGGCACGAAGGTGCCGTGGGCGGTGTCGCCGGACAGCGCGACCTGCTCGACGCGGTGGCCGGCGGCCTTCATTTTGGCGATGTGGCGTTCGATGTTCGCCTGCGCCTCGGCGGTGATGACCGGGCCGATGTCGGTCGCCAGCGTATCGGTGCGACCGATCGACAATTCGTGCAGCGCGCCGCGGATCATCGCCAGCGTGCGGTCGGCGACCTCCTCCTGCAGGCACAGGACGCGCAAGGCCGAGCAGCGCTGCCCGGCGCTGTCGAAGGCGGAGGCGATCACGTCCGCCACCACCTGTTCGGCGAGCGCAGAGGAGTCGACGATCATCGCGTTCTGTCCGCCGGTTTCGGCGATGAACGGGATCGGCGCGCCGCCGGGGAGCAGGCGTCCCGCGAGTTCCTTCTGGATCAGCCGTGCGACCTCGGTCGAGCCGGTGAACATCACCGCCATCGTCTCCGGCGCGGCGACCAGCGCGGCGCCGATCGCGCCGTCGCCGGGGACGAGGTGGAGGACGTCGGCGGGGACGCCGGCCTCGTGCAGGATCGCGATCCCCTGCGCGGCGATCAGCGGCGTTTCCTCGGCCGGCTTGGCGAGGACGGCGTTGCCCGCGACCAGCGCGGCGGCGACCTGCCCGGTGAAGATCGCCAGCGGGAAGTTCCACGGGCTGATGCAGGTGACGACGCCGAGCGGGCGGTGCGCGGGCGCGAGCGTGGAGCGTGCCTGCTCGGCATAATAGCGCAGGAAGTCGATGGCTTCGCGCACCTCGGCGATGGCGTTGGGGATCGACTTGCCCGCCTCGCGCACGATCAGCGCGAGCAGCTGCGGCATCCGCGCCTGCATCGCATCGGCGGCGCGGTTGAGGATCGCGGCACGCTCGGCGACGGAGGTTGCGGCCCAGCGACCGGCGGCGGCATGCGCGGTGCGGGCGGCGGCGGCGGCGTCGCCGGGTGTCATCTCGCGCACGGTGCCGACCTGGTCGCGGTGGTCGGCGGGGTTGCGGACCGCGCGCTCGGTGCCGGTCGTGCCGGCGCGCCACGGGCCCTGCGCGGCCATCGTCTCGCCCAGCGACGCGAGCACCGTCTCGTCGCTGAGATCGAGGCCGGCGGAGTTGCGGCGCAGGCCGTACAGCTCGTGCGGCAGCGCGATCTGCGAGTTCTTCTGGCCGGGCGCGGCCATGCGGCGCACGACCTCGACCGGATCGGCGACGAGGTCGGCGATCGCGACATCGGGATCGGCGATGCGGTTGACGAACGACGAATTGGCGCCGTTCTCCAGCAGGCGGCGGACGAGATAGGCCAGCAGCGTCTCGTGCGTGCCGACGGGCGCATAGATGCGGCACGGGCGGTTCAGCCTGTCGGCGCCGACGACCTCGTCGTACAGCGGCTCGCCCATGCCGTGCAGGCACTGGAATTCGTAATCGCCGACCGCGAAGTCGGGGCCGGCGAGCTGATAGATCGCGCCGAGCGTCTGCGCATTGTGGGTCGCGAATTGCGGGAACACCGCATCGCGCGCCGCCAGCAGCTTGCGCGCGCAGGCGATGTACGCGACGTCGGTGTGGATCTTGCGGGTGTAGACGGGAAAGTCGGCGAGGCCGTCGACCTGCGCGCGCTTGATCTCGGCATCCCAATAGGCGCCCTTGACCAGCCGCACCATGATCCGCCGCCCGGCGCGCCGCGCGAGGTCGACGATCCAGTCGATGACGAACGGGCAGCGCTTGCCATAGGCCTGCACGACGAAGCCGAGCCCGTCCCAGCCGGCGAGATCGGGGTCGGTGGCGAGGGTTTCGAGCAGGTCGAGCGACAGTTCGAGCCGGTCGGCTTCCTCCGCGTCGATGTTCAGGCCGATGTCGAAGCCCTTGGCGAGCAGCGCCAGCGCCTTCACGCGCGGGAGCAGCTCGTCCATGACGCGCGCGGCCTGCGCGCGGACGTAGCGCGGATGGAGCGCCGACAGCTTGATCGAGATGCCCGGCCCCTCGTAGATGCCGCGCCCCGCCGACGCGGCGCCGATCGCGCGCACCGCTTCCTCGTAATCGCGATAATAGCGGTCGGCATCGGCGGCGGTCGTCGCGGCCTCGCCGAGCATGTCGTAGCTGTAGCGGAAGCCGCGTGCCTCCAGCGGGCGCGAACGCCTGAGCGCCTCCGTGATCGTCTCGCCGGTGACGAACTGCTCGCCCATCATCCGCATCGCCATGTCGACGCCGCGGCGGATCACCGGCTCACCGGCGCGCGCGATCAGCCGCGTCAATGCCGCGCCCAGACCGCTGTCGTTGACGCTACCGGTCAGCTTGCCGGTGACGACCAGCCCCCAGGTGGCGGCGTTGACGAACAGCGAGCGGCCGTCGCCGACATGCGCGCGCCAGTCGCCGCCCGCGATCTTGTCGCGGATCAGCGCGTCGCGGGTGGCGGTGTCGGGGATGCGCAGCAGCGCCTCGGCGAGGCACATGAGCGCGACGCCCTCCTGGCTGGACAGCGCATATTCCTGCACCAGCCCCTCGACCCCGGTGCCCTTGTGCTTGGCGCGCAGCGCGGTGACCAGCGCGGTGGCGGTCTGCGCCGCGGCGGCGCGCACGGCGTCCGGAAGCGTCGCCGCGTCGAGCAGCGGTGCGAGGCAGTCGGGCTCGCTGCGGCGGTAGGCGGCGGTGATCGCCTGGCGCAGCGCGCTTTGCGGCTGGATCGGCGGGGCGAAGCGGGCGAACGGGGGCAGGGGAGCGGTCATCGCGGGCGGATCCTTGTTCGAGCCGTCAGCATAGTTGATCCCGCGCTGGCGATCCGCCCGCTTTTGCGGCAGTATCGCGCCGATCGAACCTATTTGAGGGCGTATGACGGACCGAACGGATGCGAAAGTCGCCACAGGCGGTTCGATCGACGCGTTCGACCGGCGCATCATCGAGGTGCTGCGCGCCGAAGGGCGGCTGTCGGTGACCGAACTGGCGCGGCGGGTCGGCCTGTCGAAGACGCCGTGCCAGGTGCGGCTGCGGCGATTGATCGACGGCGGCTATATCCTGGGCTTCCGTGCGATCGTCGACCCGGCGCGGCTGGGGCTCGACCATGTCGCGTTCACCGAAGTGAAGCTGTCCGACACGCGCGAGGCTGCGCTCGACGAGTTCCGGCGCGCGGTGCTGCGCATCCCGGAGGTCGAGGAATGCCACATGATCGCCAGCAGCTTCGACTATCTGCTGAAGGTGCGCACCGCCGACATCCGCCGCTACCGCGAGGTGCTGGGCGAGCGAATCTCGTCACTGCCGCACGTCGCGAACACGTCGACCTTCGTGGCGATGGAGACGATCCGCGACGCCGGGGTGTAGCCGATCAGTGCGACTTGAGCGCGATGAGGCACAGACCCGCGCTCACCACCGCGATCAGGAGCAGGGCGAGGGTGAAGGCGAGCACCTTGGCATGACGCCGGAAGTGCTGGCGGTGGCGATAACGGCTGCTGATACGACGACCCCGTTTTTCGTTCGTTTTCTTGTTTCCACGATAGCGACGCCGCCTTGCTCCGCGATGAAGCGCGCCGCCGCCGCTACCGCCCGCAACCGCCGTCCGTAGCGATCGCGTCGTGTGCTGCCTGTTGCAAGGCGACCGTCTCCTCGTTCGAGAAGCCGAGGTCGGCCGCCGCCCCCTCCGCCGCGCCGAGCGTCAGCGGGTCGGTGCCCGTGACTCGCGCGAAGATTACCAGCGCTTCCAGATAGTAACCGTAGCTGCTGGCATGGTAGTTATCGTACGACCATAACGGCACGCGCGTATAGTCGGTTCCGTCATACGGGTTTGCGTCGGCCGCGCCGCTGCGGATCGCGCAGGTGAAGGCTTGCCCGACCGGCGCGACATCGGCGCGCGTGCGCGCGGCGGCACGGTCGATCGCGCGACGCAGGTCGTTGGCCATCACCGCCACGGGCGCGCCGGACCAGCGCTTGCCCGGCAGGAAGGTCAGGTCGGGGCGCGTCCAGGTCGACACGAGCGTGATCGCGACCGACCGGTTGCGGGCGCGGAACAGATCGGCGAGACGCTGCGCATTCGTGACGGTCGCGTTGCCGTCGCCGGGGCGCTCGGGGTCGAGCGTGCTATATTCCTGCAGCACGACATGGTCCCAGCCGCGGTCGATGAGCGCGCGGCGCTCCGCGAGATGCCAGCCGAGCGTCTTGCCCGGCGAAGTCTCCAGCGACACCTGCCAGTCGAGCCCGGCAGCGTCGGCGAAGCGCTTGAACAGCCCCGGCACGCCGCCGATCCGCTCACCGTTCAGGTCGGTGACGCGATCGGCGTTGAGCACCCGCACCGGGGCGTTCGCGCCGAAGGTGAAGCTGTTGCCGACGAACAGGATCGTCTCGGCGGCTGCGGGCGCGGCGGCGGCGGCGAGCAGGGTGGCGGCAACAAGGGTGGGGGCGGCGGACAGCAGGAAGCGCATGGCCGCAGGCTGTAGCGCCGCGGCCGGGACGGGTGAACCGGACGCTGCGCAACCTGCGTTATGCACCTTCCCTTACCAGGTCAGGTTCAGCCGCCCATAGACCTGCCGCCCGTTGAACCCGAACGGCGAGTAATAGGGGAAGGCGGTGACGCCGTTGTTGTTCAGCGTTCCGGGCGTGCGATCGGGATAGACGTCGAACAGGTTCTCCGCCCCCAGCGCCAGCGTGACATTGTCGGTGAAGCGGTAGCGCCCCTCCAGGTCGATCAACGTCTTGCGCCCGACATAATAGTCGTTGGCGACGACCGTCCCCGGCTGGAGCACGTTGCCGTAATGGACCGCACGGATCGTCGCGCCCAGCGCGTCGCGGCGCCAGTCGACCGCGCCGACGATCTTGGTACGCGGCGTGCCTTGCTCGATCGTCAGGACGCGGTTGCGCCCGAACAGGCTGGGAGCGGGGTTCAGCGCCGCGGTGGAGGTGGGAACGCGATCGACCGAGATGTCGTTGAGGTTCGCCGCGGCGCTGAGGTTGAAATTGCCCAGGCTCTCGCTGCGCAGCGTATAGGCCGCGACGATATCGAGCCCCTTGGTCGTGGTCTGGATGCCGTTAATGAAGAAGCGCGCCGCCTGCACATTGAAGGGCGCCAGCAACGCGCCGACCTGCTGGCTGGCGCTGGCGAGGATATTTTCCGACAGCGCGATCTGGTCGCGGATGCGGATATGGTAGCCGTCGACCGTCAGGCTGAACCCGCCGAAGCGCACCACCGTGCCGACCGAATAGTTGCGCGACTTCTCCGGATCGAGCGGAAGCGCGCCCAATGCCTGAGCGATGCCGCTCGACACCGGGTACAGCCCGGTTTCCTGCGGCGGCAGATTGCCGATCACCTGCGTCTGCGTCGAGGTATAATATTGCTGCTGGAGCGAGGGGGCGCGGAAGCCGGTGGATACCGAGCCGCGGAACGCCAGCCACGGCGCGACGTCGTAGCGCGCCGACAGCTTGGCCGTGGCGGTCTCGCCGAAGTCCGAGTAGCTCTCGCCGCGCGCCGCCGCGCCGAGCGTCAGGCGGTCCCACAGCCGCGCCTCGACATCGAGATAGAGGCTGCCGTTGCTGCGGTGGACGTCGACCTCGTTGGCCGGCTGGAACCCGACGAAGCCCTGCGCGCCCGATTGCAGCGCGGCGCGGGCGCCGGGTGCGCGATTGTAGCTTTCGGGCTGACCCGCGCCGATCTCGAACCCCTCGCGGCGGTATTCCGCACCGGCGGCGAC
Source organism: Sphingomonas sp. BE138 (assembly GCF_031456125.1). Lineage (NCBI taxonomy): Bacteria > Pseudomonadati > Pseudomonadota > Alphaproteobacteria > Sphingomonadales > Sphingomonadaceae > Sphingomonas > Sphingomonas sp. BE138. The sequence goes on along the minus strand of NZ_JAVDUC010000017.1, from coordinate 19,123 downwards.
GTTGATGACCGCGGCGCCCAGCGTATATTCGCGCGCCAGGTCGAGCCCGGCGACGAGCTGGTCGTAGCTCAGCGAGCCGCTGTCGAAGTTGCGCAGCGAGGCGTTGCCGTAGGTGGTGTTGGCGGAGTCGCGGGTCGCGAAGTCGATCGTGTTGCGCCCGTAGCTGACCGTCAGGTCGGCGTTCCACGCGCCCAGCGTGCCGCGCACGCCACCGGTGGCGGTATAATCCTTCGACCGCGTGCCGATCAGCGGCAGGAAGCCGTCCGGGTAGAGGCCGCTCACCTCGTCGGCGTTGGTGTTGCCGATGCCGGCCAGGCGCGGGAAGGCGGCGCTTTCCGCGTCGCGCTGCTGGAAGCCGCCGTTGGCGTAAGCGGTCCAGTCGCCGTCGCCGAGCGGCACCGCGGCGTTGACGTACACCGTGCCTTGCTCAAGTTCGGGATCGCCGAACCGCGCGCGGATGCGCGGCGCGGACCCTCGCGGATCGATATCGGCGCGGTTGGTCGGTTGCCGCGCGACATATTCGCCCGAGACGGTCAGGAAGCCGTCGCTGCCCAGGCCGAAGCCCTTCCAGCCGGCGAACGTCACCGTTTCACCGTCGCGCACGCTGCGCGAGATGCGCGCGGCGTCGTATTTGGTCGCATAGGTGCCGAAGGTGACGTTGGCGCCGCCGCCCGAGCGTTCCTCACGCAGCCGCAGGTTGATGACGCCTGCGATCGCATCGGAGCCGTATTGTGCCGAAGCGCCCTCGCGCAGCACCTCGACGCGATCGAGCGCGACGGTGGGGATCGTGTTGAGGTCGACCGCGGCCGAGCCGCGCCCGATCGACCCGTTGATGTTGAGCAGCGCCGAGGCATGCGCGCGCGTGCCGTTGACGAGCACCAGCGTCTGGTCCGGCGACAGGCCGCGCAGCGTCGCGGGGCGAATCGCATCGGTGCCGTCGACCGCCGCCTGGCGCGGGAAGTCGATCGAGGGCGCGACCGTCGACAGCGCATCGGCAAGCTCGGTGGTGCCCTGCGCCCGCAAGGCGTCGCCGGTCAGCACGTCGACCGGCGACACGGTGTCGAGCCGGCTGCGCCCCGGCGCGCGCGTGCCGGTGACCACGACCTCGTTGTCGGCCGGCGCCTCGGCAGCCGGTTCCGCATCGCCGGTCGCGGGCGCGGTCTGTGCCGCGGCCGGCATGGCGAGCAGCAGCGCGGCACTGGCGAGCAGCGTGGCCTGACAGGTACGCATGCGATTCCCCTTCGTCTTCTTCGCGTTAAGTACGTCGGGGCAATCTCTACGTCCCTGATGGTGATTAGGCGGCAAGGCTTTGCTTGGCGGGACGTAAGCCGGGCTTGTGCGCTGCGGCATGCGCCGCCGCATCTCGGTCAGTGTTGCGTCATCAGCCGCTCGGCCTCGCGCGCCAGGTGGCTGAGGTCGTAGATGTCGAACAGCTCGACGCGCGGTTCGGTGTCGGCGACGCACAGCGCACCCAGTGCGAAGCCGGCGCGATCGACCAGCGGGATGCCCGCGTAGAAGCGCACGTGCGGGCTGCCGACGACCGCCGGATTGTGGGCGAAGCGCGGATCGTTCACCGCATCGGTGACGATCAGCGGCTCGCCCGGGCGCAGGATGGTGAAGGCGCAGAACGATTCGGAGCGTGGCGTCTCGGCGACCGCGATCCCAATCCGCGCCGCCAGCCATTGCCGGCTTCGGTCGACCACCGAGACCGCGGCGATCGGCGCGGCGGCGAGCGACGCGGCCTGCTCGACGATCCGCTGCAAGGCGTGGTTCGGGGGGCGGCGGGTGATGCCGCAGGCATCGACCGCGCGCTGCCGCGCGGCCTCGTCAGGGGGCAGGGGTGGAAACATCGGGCGATCAGATCGACACGGTGAAGGTCGTGCTCGTGCGGTGCCGCATCTGATCCTCCAGTTCGCGGACGTAGCGCCGCAGGTCGCGCGCGGTCTGCGCATCCGTCGTGGTGCCGGCCAGTCGCGTGGCCACCTGCAATTCCGCCAGCAATTTCTCGGGGCTTGTCATGGCGAGGCCTCCAATTCTGGCAGCAAGTCTGTCGCAATTGTCTTAACAAGTCGTTAAAACGTCGCGAGTGCAGGCACTTACAGCTTGCCTTGTCGCCGGCGCACGGCCGGCCGGCGCTGCGACCGACCGTGCGCGGGGACGTCAGACGTCGAGGTTGGCGACGCTGAGCGCATTCTCCTGGATGAACTCGCGGCGCGGCTCGACCACGTCGCCCATCAGGCGGGTGAAGATCTCGTCGGCGACATCGGCCTGTTCGATCGCGACCTTCAGCATCGAGCGGTTCGACGGGTCGAGCGTGGTTTCCCACAATTGCTCGGCGTTCATCTCGCCCAGCCCCTTGTAGCGCTGGATCGACAGGCCCTTGCGGCCCGATGCCAGGATCGCCTCCAGCAATTGTGACGGACGCGCGACCAGCGACTCGCCGCGGCCGACCGTGACGGTGTCCTCGCCCTCCTCGTCGGTGGCCACGGCGTCCACCGGTGCCTCGACCGCAGCACCCTTCACCGGGACCAGCTTGGCGGCGTGCGCAAAGGTCTCGGCCTGTTCGCTGGCCAGCGTGTGGAGCTTGCGCGCCTCGGCGGAGGCGAGGAACGCCGCCTCGACGATATGGTGGTCGGTCACGCCGCGCCACAGCCGCTCGAAGTGGATGCCGCCCTCGTCGGTGACGCGTGCGCTCCATGTCGCCTCGTGATCGCCCTGGTCGAGGCGGCGGACGACCTCGGTCACCGCGGCGGCGCGGGTGTCGCGCGTCGCTTCCGGATCGAGCGCGCCGCCGAGCGCCAGCGCCTCGATGATGACGGGATCGTAGCGGCGCGGCACGTAGCGCATCAGCGTGCGCATCCGCCGTGCATGCTCGACCAGCGGGCGAAGGTGGGCGCCGGTCAGCTTCTCGTCGCCGCGCTCCAGCGCCATCGCGCCAAGCCCGGCATCGACAAGATAATCGTCGAGCGCGTGATCGTCCTTGAGGTAGACCTCCGAGCGGCCCTTCGTCGCCTTGTAGAGCGGCGGCTGCGCGATGTAGAGGTGCCCCGCCTCGATGATCTCGGGCATCTGGCGGTAGAAGAACGTCAGCAGCAGCGTGCGGATATGCGCGCCGTCGACGTCGGCGTCGGTCATGATGACGATCTTGTGGTAGCGCAGCTTGTCGAGCTTGAAGTCGTCGCGGCCGATGCCGGTGCCCATCGCCTGGATCAGCGTGCCGATCTCCTTCGACCCGAGCATCCGGTCGAAGCGCGCGCGCTCGACGTTCAGGATCTTGCCGCGCAGGGGCAGGATCGCCTGGAAATGGCGGTCACGGCCCTGCTTGGCCGAGCCGCCCGCCGAGTCGCCCTCGACCAGGAACAGCTCGGACTTGGCGGGATCGCGCTCCTGGCAGTCGGCGAGCTTGCCCGGCAGGCTGGCGATGTCCATGACGCCCTTGCGCCGGGTCAGTTCGCGCGCGCGCTTGGCGGCCTCGCGCGCCGCGGCGGCGTCGATGATCTTCCCGACGATCGCGCGGGCGTGCTGCGGGTTCTCCTCCAGCCATTCCGCCATCTTGTCGGCCATCAGGCTTTCGAGCGGCTGGCGGACCTCCGACGAGACGAGCTTGTCCTTGGTCTGGCTGCTGAACTTGGGGTCGGGCAGCTTGACCGAGACGATCGCGGTCAGCCCCTCGCGCATGTCGTCGCCGGTCAGCGACACCTTCTCCTTCTTCAGGAGCCCCGATTTTTCCGCGTAATTGTTGAGCGTGCGGGTCAGCGCGGCGCGGAAGGCGGCGATGTGGGTACCGCCGTCGCGTTGCGGGATGTTGTTGGTGAAGGCCAGCACGTTCTCGTAATAGCTGTCGTTCCATTCCAGCGCGACGTCGATGCCGATCTGGTCGCGCATCCCCGAGACGGAGATGGGATCGGGGAACAGCGGCTGCTTGTTGCGGTCCAGCCACTTCACGAACGCGGCGATCCCGCCTTCGTAGAACAGTTCCACCGACTTCGGCTCTTCGTGGCGCGCATCGGTGAGGAACAGGCGGACGCCGGAGTTGAGGAACGCCAGCTCGCGATAGCGGTGTTCGAGCTTGTCGAAATCGAACTCGGTGATCTTGAAGGTGGCGGGCGAGGGGAGGAATGTGACGCGCGTGCCCTTCTTGCCCTCCGCCGGGCCGACGACCTTCAGCGGTGCGACCGCGTCGCCGTGCGCGAAGCGCATGTAATGCTCCTCGCCGTCGCGCCAGATCGTCAGGTCGAGGAATTCGGAGAGCGCGTTGACGACCGAGACGCCGACGCCGTGCAGGCCGCCCGAGACCTTGTAGGCGTTGTCGTCGCTGGTGTTCTCGAACTTGCCGCCGGCGTGCAGCTGGGTCATGATGACCTCCGCCGCCGACACGCCCTCCTCGGGGTGGATGCCGGTAGGAATGCCGCGGCCGTTGTCGGTGACGCTGACCGAGCCGTCGGGATTCAGCGTGATGTCGATGCGGTCGCAGTGCCCGGCCAGGGCCTCGTCGATCGCGTTGTCGCTCACCTCGAACACCATATGGTGGAGGCCCGAGCCGTCGTCGGTGTCGCCGATGTACATGCCGGGACGCTTGCGGACCGCGTCCAGCCCCTTCAGGACCTTGATCGAAGAGGCGCCGTATTCGCTGGTATTCTGCTGTTCTGCCATGCCGATCCTATAGGCATCGCGGGGCTGTAGCGAAAGGGAAACCTAAGATGCGGCGGCGGCCGGCGGGGGCAGTGCGCGGTCGCGCAGGCCGGCGTAGAGCAGCCCGGCGATCGCCAGCGCGGCGGCGGCGAGCGCCAGCGCCAGCGCATCGCCGCCGGTCGCGTCGTGGAGCGCGCCGAAGCCGACGATGCCCGCGCCGCTGCCGGCCAGCGCGATGACGATCAGCGTGCCGTAGATCTCGCCATAGGCGCGCAACCCGAACAGCCGCGCGGCGAAGAACGGGTAGAGGTCGTTCTCGGCACCGTTCATCACCCCGGCCAGGAACACGCCGGCCGCCAGCGCGGGCAGCGCGAGGCCGGGCACTTGGAGGAAGACGAAGCCGGCCGCGGAAACCAGGGCGACCGCGGCGGCGATGCGTTGCGGGCGGTAGCGGTCGATCAGCGCGCCGAATACCACGCGGGCCGCGATCTGCGACGCGCCGAACGCGGTCAACAGCAGCGCGGCGTCGACGGGGGTCAGCCCGCGATCGATGCCGAACGGCACCAGTTGCGTGACGAAGCCGACGGTGCCCAGGTTGGTGAAAAAACCGGTGAGCCCGAGCCGCCAGAAGCGCGGATCGCGGCGTGCCTCCGCGGCGGTGACGCCCTGCACCGGCGTGCGCGCGGCGGCGCTGGCCGGATCGGGCCGGGTGGTCAGGTCGGCGCCGCGGATCGCCAGCAGCGCGATCGGCATCGCGATCAGCGTGGTGTGGATCGCCAACGCCACGAAGCCGCCGCGCCAGCCCCAGGTGGCGATCACCGCCTCCAGCGCGATCGGCAGCAGCAGGGTCGCGACCGGCAGCCCCGAGGTTGCGATTCCCAGCGCCAGCCCGCGATGGAGCGTGAAGCGCGCCGCGATCAGCTTGCCGTAAGCGAGCGCGCTGGTGCCCGGCACCGTCATCGCGAGGCACAGGACGAGCAGGTGGTATTGCCACAGCGCCCCCGTCTGCACCGCCATGCCGAGATAGGCGGCGCCGAGCAGCGTCATGCACCCCACGATCGCGGGGCGCACGCCGATGCGATCGACGAGGCGGCCGAGCAGCGGCACCGCGAGGCTGCCCGCGAAGCCCAGCCCGCTGGCGGTGGCGATGGCACCGCGGCTCCACCCGAACTCGGCGCCGAGCCCGGGGACGAACAGGCTGGACAGGTTCTGGAACAGCGCCGGCCCGGCTCCGCTGCCGATCACCGCGCCCAGCACGACCGGCCAGCCGCGCTGCCATTCGTGGCGATTCGGCGAGGACGGCGCGGCGGGCATCGCCGTCCGCTACCCGCTGGGCGCCGCCTCGTCATCCCGCGCGCGATCGGGCAGGATCAGAAAGCAGGTCGCGGCGAGCAGCAGCGCGCCGCACCCGAGCGTCAGGGCGGTGCTGTAGCCGCCGGTCAGGTCATGGAGCCGGCCGAAGCCGATGATCCCGAGCGCAGTGCCCGACAGCGCGATCGGCATCGCGGTGCCGTAGATCTCCGCATAGGCCCGCAGACCGAAGAGCCGCGCCGCGAAGAACGGCAGCAGATCGTTCTCCGCGCCGTTCATCAGGCCGGCGAGGAAGACGAGCACCAGCGCCGCCGCCAGCCCGCCGGGCGCGAACGCCAGCGCGACGAAGGCGGCGGCCGAGGCGATCGCGAAGGCGGCGGCGACCGGTTGCGGACGGAGCCGGTCGATCAGCCAGCCGACCGCGAGCCGCCCGGCGATCGCGCTGGCGGCGAAGCTGGCGAGGAGCAGCGCCGCCTGGGCGGGGCGAAGGCCGAGCTCAAGCCCGATCGGCACCAATTGCGTGACGAAGCCGGTGGTCGCGGCGTTGATGAGCCAGGCGGAGGCAACCATGATCCAGAAGCGCCGGTCGCGTCGTGCGGCCGCCGCGCTGCTGCCGGTGGCGGCTGCGGCGGCCACCGGGGCGGGCGGAGGTGCGGCCCGGAGGCACAGCAGGATGGCGGGCAAGGCGAGCAGCACCGAGCCGGCGGCGAGCGCCACGAACCCGCCGCGCCAGCCGTGTTGCGCGATTACCGCGCCGAGCAGCGGCGCGGCGACGATCGTCACCGCCGCGAGCCCGGAGGTGCCGAGCGCGAGCGCCAGCCCGCGCCCGCGCACGAAGCGTGCCGCGATCAGCTTGCCATAGGCCAGGCTGCTGGTGCCCGGCAGCGTCAGCACCAGCAGGACGACGCCCAATTGGTAGCGCCAGATCGCGCGGCCGCCGTGCAGGCCCATCGCCGCCAGCCACAGATAGGCGGCGCCGAGCACCAGCATCGACACGAAGATAACCGGGCGCACCCCGATGCGGTCGGCGATGCGCCCGATCAGCGGCGCGAACACCGCGGCGCCGAACGCCAGCCCGGCGCCGGTGGCGATATCGCCGCGCGACCAGCCGAACGTCGCCTCCAGCCCCGGCGTGAACAGGCTCGACAAATTCTGGTACAGGCCTGGCCCCAGCCCGGCGCCCAGCATCGCCGCGGCCACCACCGGCCAGCCGTTCCGCCACTCGGTCAGCGTGCGCGGGCGGTCCGGGGGGGCGGCGGTGTCGGTCAGCGGTCGGGATCCCGGTGATGAGGAGGCGTGACCGCCCAACGCGGCGCGCGCCGGTTGGTTGTGGGCACGACGGTACCGCTTACAAGGAAATACGGCGCCTACAAGGAAATGCGGGTCGCATCGCCGATCGCGGCGAACAGGCCGGGCTCGGTGCCGGTCATCCACACCTGCCCGAGCGGTTCAAGCCGCGCGAACAAGGCGGCGCGGCGTACCGGATCGAGGTGGGCGGCGACCTCGTCGAGGAGCAGCACCGGCGCGCGCCCGCCCAGTCGCGCGACCAGTTCGGCATGGGCGAGCACGATCGCGAGCAGCAGCGCCTTCTGCTCGCCGGTCGAGGCGGTGGCGGCGGGGCGCGCCTTGTCGACATGCGTGACGATCAGGTCGGCGCGGTGCGGGCCGGCGAGCGTGCGCCCGGCGGCGGCGTCGCGGGCGCGACCGTGGCGGAGTGCGTCGGCGAGCGCGGCTTCGTCGCCCGTCCATCCGTCGAGCGCGATCGCGGCGCGCGCGATCTCGCCCGGCGGCTGCGCGGCGAGTGCGTCGCCGAGCGCGGCGACGGTGCGGCGGCGCGCCGCGTCGAGCGCGGCACCGTGCTGCGCCATCTGCGCCTCCAGCGCGGCGAGCCAGTCCGTGTCGGGCACCGGCTGTGCCAGCAGGCGGTTGCGGTCGCGCATCGCCGCCTCGTAGCGCGCGCCGTCGCGGGCATGGCCGGGTTCGAGCGCGAGCGTCAGCCGGTCGAGGAAGCGGCGGCGGCCGGCCGCGGCTTCGGTGAAGAGCCGGTCCATCGCCGGGGTGAGCCACAGCACCGCGACGCGCTCCGCCAGCGCGGTCGCGGGGGCGGGGGCGCCGTTGATGCGGACGACCCGCCGCTCGGGCGCGGCGGCGAGGGCGCCGGTCGACAGCGTCACGTCGTCGGCGAGCGTTGCGGCAATGCCGAACCCGCCGGGTCCGTCGCTGCGCGCGACCTCCCCCAGCGCGGCGCGCCGCAAGCCGCGGCCGGGGGCGAGCAGCGACACCGCCTCCAGCACGTTGGTCTTGCCCGCGCCGTTGGAGCCGGTCAGCACCACGAACCCCGGCCCCGGCGCGATCGTCAGCGCGGGATGGTTGCGGACATCGGTGAGGACGAGGCGGGACAGCATGGCGGCGCGGACGCTGGTAGGGGCAAAGTGCCGGGAGAGCGACCTGTTTCCGGCGCGGCGGCGCTTATCCCTTCACACGCGACGGCGACCGCGTTTACGTTCCGAGGAAGACCTGACCGGCGCCAGCTGCGTCAGCCCTGACGAGGCTTTTCCGGGAATGGCGAAGGATTTGGCGGCGCGGTCGAGAAAATGGGCTGCGCTCGGCGGCCCGTCGCTGACGTATCTGGTCGAGCAGGTGACCGGCGAGATCGTGCCGTTCTTTCTGGCAAACGGCTTCCGGCGCGTCTCGCGCTACATGGACGATCCGGGCGACGCCATTTCGGCGCGCCAGATCAGGCTCGAGCGCCGCAGGGACGGGAAAATCGAGGGGGTTTCGATCACCTTCGACAAATATCACCGGCCTGCCTTCCAGATCCAGGTCGAGCGCCGGGTGGCGACCGGAACCCAGGACTGGGTGCGGGCCGCGAACGTCGTGAAGCGGCCGGGGCAATATCTTTGCTTCTGGGGCGCGCCGTGGTGGCTGCCGGCGCGGCTCTGGCCCCGCGCCGCGTCGCGCCACGTGGCGGCGCGCGTGCGCGTGCTGTCGCCGGCCACGCTCGCCTTTCTCGATGACGGCCGCGCGAACAGGCACTTGCGGTCGACTGCCGCCGGAACGCTTTGACAGGCGCGGGCTTGCATCGCCGTCGCGCAGCCGCGACAGGGCGGGCATGACGACAGCTGCGACGCGTAACGGCCTGATCCTCGGCGTGAGTGCCTATGTGCTGTGGGGGTTGCTGCCGCTGTACCTGCACCTGTTGCAGGGCGTGCCGGCGTTGCAGGTGCTGGCGCATCGCGTGCTGTGGTCGGTGCTGCTGCTGGCCGTGATCGTGCTGGTCATGCGGCGCGGGGGAGCGATCCTCGCCGCCGCGCGCGGGCGGACGTTGTTGCTGCTATGCGGGTCGGCGGCGCTGATCGCGGTCAATTGGCTCGTCTATATCTGGGCGGTGCAGAACGGGCACGTGCTGGAGGCGAGCCTCGGCTATTTCATCAACCCGCTGGTCAATGTCGCGCTGGGGATGGTGGTGCTCGGCGAGCGGATCGGCACGATCCAGAAGGCGGCGGTGGCGGTGGCGGCCGCCGGGGTGGCGGTGCTGGCCGTCGCGGGCGGCGGGGCGCTGTGGATCCCGCTGACGCTGGCGTTCAGTTTCGGGCTGTACGGGCTGATCCGCAAGGTGGCGGCGATCGATGCGCTGGGCGGGTTGACGGTGGAGACGGCGTTGCTGGCGGCACCGGCGCTGGCGGTGCTGTTGCTCGGCGCCGAGCCGGTGTTCGGGCGCGGGGTGCAGACGGACACGTTGCTGGTGCTGGCGGGGGCGGTGACCGCCGCGCCGCTGCTGATGTTCGCCGCGGCGGCGCGGCGGTTGCGCTATGCGACGATGGGGCTGCTGCAATATATCGCGCCGACGCTGCAGTTCCTGGAGGCGGTGGTGCTGTTCCGCGAGCCGCTGCGCACGGTGCATGTCGTCACCTTCGCGCTGATCTGGACGGGATGCGCGCTCTACGCGCTGGGCAGCCGGCCGCGGCGCGTCATTCGCTAGGATCGCGCCGGCCGAGCCAGGCGGTGGTCGCCAGGTCCATGGTGACATTGCCGACGGTGCGGATGATGTCGGGGATCGTCTCGACCGCCACCAACAGCCCGAGCGGCGCGACCGGCGCGCCGATCGTCCCGGCGATCGGGGCGATCGCGCTGACGTAGCTGACCGTGCCGGGGAGGCTGACCGACCCCAGCGAGGTGAGCGTCGCGACCACCACCGCCACCGCCAGCGTGGCGGGCGGCAGCGATACGCCGAACCACGCCGCGACATAGATGGCGACCGCGAGGTTCATTGCCGGTCCGGTCGCGCGGAAGATCGCCACCGCCAGCGGCAGCGTGACGCCGGCGGTGCGGACCGACACGCCCAGGTCGCGCGCGCCCTCCAGCATGGCGGGCACCGAGGCGAGCGACGATTGCGTGCTGATCGCCACCGCCTGCGCCGGGAGCGCCGCGCGCGCGAAGCGGGTCACCGGGAGCCGCGCGCCGACGAGCGCGACCGGATAGGCGAGGGCGGTGACGATCACCCCGACACTGGAGACGACCAGGATATAGTGCACCAGCGCGCCGAACGCGCCCGAGCCGGCGCGCGCGCCGACCACCAGCGTCAGCGCGAAGACGCCGATCGGGGCGATCCAGAGCACCCAGTCGATGACGACCAGCATCGTGTCGCGCAGCGCGGTGAAGAAGCGCACCAGCAGCGCGCGGTCGTCCGCCGCGATCCGCGCGATCGCAAAGGCGAAGACGAGCGTGAAGATGATGAGCGACAGGAAGGCGTCGCTGGCGGCGGCATGGACGACGTTGGTCGGCACGATCCCGGCGAAGAACTCGCCGAGCGGCGGCACCGCCGGCACCTTCGCGGCACCGACCAGCGCGCCACGCAGCGCCTGCGCCGAGGCGGCGGGAAGCGGCGCGATCGCGAGGATCAGCGGGGTGACCAGCGCCGCGATCGTCGCGGAGGCGAAGAGGAAGGTGACGTAGAGGACGATGGCGCGCCCCGCCAGCCGCCCTGCCTTCGCCGCCTCGGCGGTGGCGGCGACGCCGGTCACCAGCAGCGACACGACCAGCGGCACGATCGTCATCTGCAGCCCGTGGAGCCAGGCGCTGCCGATCGGCTCGGCGATCGCGATCGTGCCGGGCACCGCTGCCGGCGCGACCGCCGCCAGCGCGACCCCCGCCGACAGGCCGATCAGCAGGGACAGGAGGATGCGGGTGGCTTGCGACATACGGGGGATTTCGCCCTTCGACGGCTTGTGGCTATGGAACGGACAAGCGCAAGCGGACGGAAGGTACGATGGCAAGAAAATATTTCGGAACCGACGGAATTCGCGGACTGACCAACGCCGGCGCGATGACCGCCGAGATGGCGATGAAGGTCGGGATGGCGGCCGGACGCCATTTCCTGCGCGGCGATCATCGCCACCGCGTCGTGATCGGCAAGGATACGCGGCTGTCCGGCTATATGCTCGAAAGCGCGCTGCAGGCGGGCTTCACCAGCGTCGGCATGGACGTGACGCTGGTGGGGCCGATGCCGACCCCGGCGGTGGCGATGCTGACCAAGTCGATGCGCGCCGACATGGGCGTGATGATCTCCGCCAGCCACAATCCATTCTTCGACAACGGCATCAAGCTGTTCGGACCGGACGGCTACAAGCTGTCGGACGAGGACGAGCTGGCGATCGAGGCGGCGATCGACGGCGAGGTCGCGCTGGCGCCGGCCGGCGAGATCGGGCGCGCCAAGCGGATCGACGATGCGCGTGGGCGCTATATCCATTTCGCCAAGTCGACCTTTCCCAGCGACCTGCGGCTCGACGGGATGAAGGTGGTCGTCGATTGCGCGAACGGCGCCGCCTATCAGGTCGCGCCCGAGGCGTTGTGGGAGCTGGGCGCGGATCTGGTGCAGATCGGCGTCAATCCCAACGGCCTGAACATCAACGACCAGATCGGATCGACCCACCCGCAAGCGCTGTCGAAGGCGGTGGTCGAGCACGGTGCCGACATCGGCATCGCGCTGGACGGTGACGCCGACCGGCTGATCGTGGTCGACGAGAAAGGCCGGGTGATCGACGGCGACCAGTTGATGGCGACGATCGCGGCGGGCTGGGCGCGCGCCGGGCGGCTGGCGGGCGGCGGGCTGGTCGCGACCGTGATGTCGAACCTGGGGCTGGAGCGGCATCTGAAGGCGCAGGGACTGGGGCTGATCCGGACCGCGGTGGGCGACCGCCACGTGCTGGAGGCGATGCGGCGGCGCGGGTACAATGTCGGCGGCGAGCAGTCGGGGCATATCATCCTGAGCGACTATGCGACCACCGGCGACGGGCTGGTCGCCGCGCTGCAGGTGCTGGCCGAGGTGTGCCGCGCGGGCGCGTCGGCCAGCGAGGTGCTGCACCGGTTCGAGCCGTTGCCGCAATTGCTGAAGAACGTGCGCTTCGCCGGCGGCAAGCCGCTCGACACGGCGGCGGTGAAGGCCGTGATCGCCGATGCCGAGGCCGAACTGTCGGGCCGGGGGAGACTGGTGATCCGGCCATCGGGAACCGAGCCGGTGATCCGGGTGATGGCGGAAGGCGACGATCCCGCACAGGTCGAGCAGGTCGTCGACCGCATCTGCGACGCGGTGCGGGCGGCGGCTTAGCCCGCTGAACCGTCACCCCGGCACCGCCGATGCCGGGGTGACGGTCGCCGTCAGTGCGCCGGGGCGGCGACGCGGCCGGTGCGCTCCAGCTTGCCCCAGCCCACGACCATCCCGCGCACCGCCGAGGAGATCGCACGGATGACGACCCCGTACATGATCTGGCGATAGACCAGCCGCTGCGCGATGAGCAGCAGGGCGGGGTAGCGGGCCTTGTTGCCGTCCAGCCGATAGGCGATCCAGCCGCACACGACCTCGACCGCGGTGAAGGCCAGCCAGTAGAGACCCATCTTGCTGACGTCGCCGCTGGTCTGCGCCCAGCCGTGCTGGTGGATGCGCAAGGCGGTGCCGACGATCGACATCACCAGCGTCAGGTCGATCAGCGGCGAGATGGCGGCGAACAGGATCTGGAACAGCCACGCCTGCGGCAGGCCGACCAGCGCGAGGCCGGAGGGCTTGCGCGTGCGCAGGATCGCGCGGTGCTTCCACAGGCATTGCAGCGTGCCGAAGGCCCAGCGGTAACGCTGCTTGGCGAGCGCGCGGAACGTCTCGGGCGCCTCGGTCCATGCCACCGCGCGGGGATCGTAGGTGACGCGCCAGCCAGCGCGCTGGATCGCGATCGTGAGATCCTGATCCTCGGCCAGCGTATCCTCGGGATAGCCGCCCACCGCATCGAGCGCGGCGCGCCGCCATGCGCCGACCGCGCCGGGGACGACCGTCATCGCATCGAACCCGGCAAGCGCGCGGCGCTCCAGATTCTGCGCGGTGATATATTCGATCGCCTGCCAGCGGGTGACGAGGTTCACGCGGTTGCCGACCCGCGCATCGCCCGCCACCGCGCCCAGTCGCGGGTCGGCGAACCAGCGGACGAGGCGCGCGATGGTCTCGGGCTCGAACTGCGTATCTGCGTCGAGCGCGATGACGACCTCACCGGTGGCCTGGAGAAGCGCGCGATTGAGCGCCGCGGCCTTGCCGCCGTTCTCCAGCGTCAGCAGCGTGACGCGCGGATCGTCGGCGAAGGCGGCGCGTACCGCGGCGCTGGTGCCGTCCTTCGACCCGTCGTCGGCGACGATCACCTGCAGGTCCGGATAGTCGCTGGACAGCACGCGCGCGACCGAGCTGGCGATCACCCGCTCCTCGTTATAGGCCGGGATGATGACCGAGACGGTCGGCGTGTAATGCGGCGGCTCGCCGCGCCGCCGGCGGCTCTGGATCCAGGCGAGCACCGCCATCAGCACCGCGCGCGCCATGCCGAGCCCGATCGCGAGATAGGACAGCCAGCCGATCAGCGCGACGACGCCGGCGAGCACCACGAACATGGCGACATCGGCGCGCACCGCCAGCAGGTCGCGGCCCTCGACCTTCGGCATCGCCTGCGCCTGATCGAGGCCCGCCAGCTGCGACACGGTGACGAACCGATAGCCCTCCGCTTTCAGCGCCGCGATGATCCGCGGCAGCGCCGCGACCGTCTCCGAGCGGTCGCCGCCGCCGTCGTGCAGCAGGATGATGTTGCCCGAGTTCGTCGGGGTGGCGTTACGGACCTGATCGAGCACCTGGTTCACGACGTGATCGGTACCGGGACGCGCCCAGTCGTCGGGATCGACGTGCAGGCCGGTGACCGTGTAGCCCAGGTTCTGCGCGATCAGCGCCGGCCCGAGTTCGTCGGTGGTGGTCGGTTCCGCATCGCCGAAGTAGGGCGCGCGGAACAGCGTCATGCGCCGACCGGTATAGGCCTCCACCAGCCGCTGGGTCGTGTTGATCTCCAGTCGGGCCTGCCGGTCGGACACCGCGGCGAGATTGGGGTGGCTGTAGGTGTGATTGCCGATTTCGCCGCCATCGGCGACGATACGGTTGAGCAGGCCGGGTTCCTCCAGCGCGTTCTGCCCGATGACGAAGAAGGTGCCGGGCACGTGCGCCTGTTCCAGTTCGCGCAGGATCTTCGGCGTCCAGGTCGCATCGGGGCCGTCGTCGAAGGTGAGCGCCAGCAGCTTGGGGTTCTGCGCGCCGGTGCGCTGGACGACGTACGGCGTCGGCAGCACGGGGTACTTCTCATCGACGAGTATCCCCTGCGGGTTGCGCGTCACGCGCCGCACGCCGGGTGTCGGCGTGGCGGTGATGCGCAGGATCTCCCCCGATCCCTCGACATCGGCGTTCAGCAGCGCACGCGGGGTCGACAGGTCGGGGGTGCCGCCGGTCCGCCACGCGGTCAGGTCCGCCCAGAAGCCGGGATCCTCGCTGCCGAGCCGCCACAAAGCGATATCGTCGATGCCGAGTTGCTTGAGCGCGACCATCTCGTTCCAGCTGCTGGCCGCGTCGAGCATCCAGATCGTGTGGCGCTGCCCGTCCTCGTCATAGGCGAAGCCGGCGTTGCCCGAGTTCCGGTCGAAGGTCACCGTCGCCTGGCTGTCGTGCGCGGCGAGCCAGGCGTCCTCGATCGACAGCGCGTCGGTGTCGTCGCCGTGCCAGTCGTAGCCGTAGCTGCCGAGCGCCACGACCAGCTTGTCGCGGCCGATGGTGCGCATCGCCCTGGCGACCTGATCGACGAACCACGACTGGCCGGCGATCGGACCGGGGGTGCCGCCCTCCCAATGCTGGTCATAGGCCATGAAGATCAGCTTGTCCGACACGCGCGCGAACGCGGCGAGCGGCCAGGCGTCGTCCTCCGCCGGCACGGTCACCGCCAGCGGCGCGCCCTTGGGCAGCGCGGCGCGCAGCGTGCGCAGGAAGCGCAGATAGTCGGGCATCGCCCTGGCGGGCAGCGTCTCGAAATCCATGACCAGCCCGGCGCGGTGCGTCGCGGCGACATAGCGGCCGAGCTTGCCCGCGAAGGCGGATGCCGCGCGCGGATCGTGGAGCAACGCGGCAGCGCCGGCGCCGTCCCAGTCGCTGTCGCCGAAGTTCTGCACCATCGGCAGCACCTTGGGCGCGTGCTTCATCGCGGCGATCATGCGGTCGAACTGCGGATCGGGCTGCACCTGCACCCGGTGTCCGGCACCAAAGACGCTGATCGTCGCCGGCACCACCCAGTCGAGGCTCGCACTGTGGCGGCGCAGCGATGCGATGCTGGCGTCGTCGCCCGGTACGTAGAAGCCGACCGACAGCGGCGTGTGCGGATCGACGGCGGCGCGGTGGTGCGGCAGCCAGCCGGCCAGCCCGCGGCCCAGCGACGCCTCGGTCCGCAAGGCCGCCGCGCGCGGTTGCGGCAGCGGGAGCGCGAGATCGCGCCCGCGCGGCACGCGCACCAGCGTCAGCGCGAAGACCGCGGCACTGACCATGATGACGACCAGCAGGACCGCGAGCACGCGCTTCGACATCCGGCTGCGCCGGCCGGTGGGATCGAAGAAAATGGGGCGGGTCATGGCTCAGCAAGCCTCCCCGATTGCCGCGGCGGCGGTCGTCACGATCACGTCTCAAGCTCCCGGCGGGCATCGTGCCCGATGCCTGCCCGTCTAGGCGCGCGTCGATGGCGGCGGCGTGATGGCAATGTTACGGTTCGGTCATCCGCCAACATGACGGATCGGTCATCTGCGGAACACCTTGCGTGGAGGAACAGCGCGTTAGGCACGATGCAGGAGGTTCCTGCCATGACGACCGTGCCGACCCGACGCCGTCCCGGGCGCAGCGACCCCGATCTGCGCGCGATCGGGCTGCTCGCGCTGGCGATGATGCTGGCTGCGGCGATCGTCGCGGCAGTGTGGACGCGCACGCTGGGCGCGCACGGGCCGAGCGCGCGCGGCGGCGAGACCATCGGTGCGACCTTCGCGTCGGTCGCCGACGACGCGGTGGTGGTCGACAGCGTGCGCGCCGACGGCGCTGCACGGCGCGGCGGGATGCTGGTGGGGGACGTGATCGAAGCGGTCGACGGCGCTCCGATGGCGACCGTCGAGGCGGTCGACCACGCGTTGCAGGGCGAGAGGCTCGACATTCGCGTCCGGCGCGGCAAGAGGGAGATCGATCTTCACCTGAATGCGAGCGGAGGGGGCGCGCATGGCCAACAAGATCCTGTTGATCGAGGATGACGCGGCGACCGCCGATTTCGTCGCGCGCGGGCTGAGCGAGGAAGGCTTCGTCGTCGATCGCGCCGACAACGGGCGCGACGGGCTGTTCCACGCCACCGACGGCAGCTACGATTGCATCGTGCTCGACCGGATGCTGCCGGGGATCGACGGCATGGGGGTGCTGGGCGCGGTGCGCGCGGCGGGGATCGAGACGCCGGTGATCGTGCTGTCGGCGCTGGGCGCGGCGGAGGACCGCATCCACGGGCTCACCAACGGCGCCGACGATTACCTGACCAAGCCGTTCGCCTTCGTCGAGTTGCTGGCACGCATCCGATTGCTGATCCGGCGCGGGGGGGGCGAGCAAGCCCGTCGAGACCGTCCTGCGCTGCGGCGAGCTGGAGATGGACCTGCTGGCGCGACGCACCAAGCGCGCGGGCAAGCAGATCGACCTGCAACCGCGCGAGTTCCGGCTGTTGGAGTTCATGCTGCGCCACGTCGACCAGGTCGTGACGCGCACCATGCTGCTGGAGGGCGTGTGGGACTATCACTTCGATCCCGGCACCAACGTGATCGACGTCCATCTCAGCCGGCTGCGCAAGAAGGTGGACGAAGGCTTCGACCGCCCGCTGCTGCATACCGTGCGCGGCGCGGGCTATCGGCTCGGGCTGGAGCCCTAGGGCGGGGCGATGTTCCGCTCGGCCACCTTTCGCTTCGCGGCGCTCGTCTTTCTCTTGCAGGTGGTGAGCGCGGCGGCGCTGATCGTGACGATCGGCGCGGCGGTGCGGCAGCAGCTGGGGGCCGAGACAAGGCGGACGGTGCGCGTCTTGCGCGACGACCTGCGCGCCGCGCACGCCGCCGGCGGGCTGGCGGGGCTGACCCGCGAGGTGACCCTGCGGACCGGGCGGCTGGTGACCCCGGGGACGGTGCTGTTGCTCGCCGACGCCGCCGGCGTGCGGATCGCTGGCAATCTCGACGCCTGGCCGCCGAGTGTCGTGCCGGGGACGGGAACGCGCGAGGTGACGCTCTACCGCAGCGGTCAGGTCGCCGCCGAGCCGATGCATGTCGAGGCGGTCGGGCTGCCGCACGGATCGCGGCTGCTGGTCGGGACGACGGTCGCGGGGGAGTTGCGCGCGGTGCGGCTGCTGGAGCGGGTGAGCGGGATCGCGTTGTCGCTGGCGCTGATGTTCGCAGCGCTGGCGGCGTGGATCACCGCGCGGATGATCGTCGCGCGGCTGGAGGAACCGCTGGCGGCCTTGAACGCCGTGGCGGCGGGCGATCTGCGCGCGCGGGTGCCCGACGACGGCACGCGCGACGCGTTGGCGGCCCTGGGGACCGCGATCAACGGCGCGCTGGAGCGCGTCGAGACGCTGATGACCGAGCTGCGCGTGGCAACCGACGGGCTGGCGCACGACCTGAAATCGCCATTGACCCGGATGCGCGTCGTACTGGAGCGGGCGGCGGCGGAGGTGCGCGAGCCGGCGGCGCTCGACTCGATCGATCGCGCGCTGGCGGAGGCCGACCGGCTGTTCGCGATGGTACAGACCGCGCTCAGCATCTCGCGCGCCGAGGCGGGGAT
Organism: Sphingomonas sp. BE138; assembly: GCF_031456125.1. Taxonomy (NCBI): domain Bacteria; kingdom Pseudomonadati; phylum Pseudomonadota; class Alphaproteobacteria; order Sphingomonadales; family Sphingomonadaceae; genus Sphingomonas; species Sphingomonas sp. BE138. The sequence continues at coordinate 1,002 of NZ_JAVDUC010000017.1, read as the reverse complement.
CGGGCGCGAGATGTTCGTCGGCGTCGATCTGGCGGCGGAACTGGCCGGCGTCGCCGAAATGTATGCGCCAGTGGTCGAGGACGCCGGGCGGTCGCTGGCACTGGACGTCCCCGGGTCCGTGCCCGCGACGGTGCACCGCGAGCTGCTGGCGCAGGCGATCGGCAATCTCATCGACAATTCGCTCAAATATGGCGCGGGGCCGATCACCTTGACGCTGGCCGGAGAGGGGGCGCTGACCGGCATGGGTGAGCAGGTGCGCGTGACGGTCGCGGATCGCGGGCCGGGCATCCCGGCGGCGCGGCATGACGACGCGTTGCGCCGCTTCGGGCGCCTCGACGAGGCGCGCAGCGGCACCGGCGCCGGGCTCGGCCTGTCGCTGGCCGCGGCAGTGGCGCGGCTGCATGGCGGAACCCTGTCGCTGGGCGATGCCGCGCCGGGGCTTGCGGTGACGCTGAACCTCCGACGGTAGTCCGCGTTGGAGGCGAGATCAGTCGGAGGAGATCTGCGATGCCCGCTAAGTCAGCCGCACAGCAAAAGGCGGCCGGTGCCGCGCTCAGCGCCAAGCGGGGCGATCAGCCGACGTCGAAGCTGACGGGCGCATCGAAGGAGATGGCGTCGTCGATGACCGAGGCGCAGCTGGAGGAGTTGGCATCCACGAAGCGGAAGGGGAAGCCTGAGCACAAAAGAGGCGATTGAGGGCGCCACAACGGCCCTCACAGGCCCTCGATCCACTTTTTTGCAAGAAAAGCGAAAAAAGGGCTTTACGTCCCGAAACGCCGCCCCTAGATGGGTGTCACCGCAGCGGCGGACCGGATCTTTCCGGTTCTGGATCGCCGCCGTGATCGCAAGAACGGGCACTGGCCTCATCCACCGCAGGGTGGGATCGAGGATGGTGCCGGTTTTTGCCGCTCTTTGACATTGTAGGTTAAGATGAAGGGACATGTGGGCGGCGGCTCTGCGGGTCTTGTGCATTCAAGGTGCATGGGGGTCGATAGAAGCTAT
>NZ_JAVDUC010000016.1:0-67870 GCF_031456125.1 Sphingomonas sp. BE138 | reverse complement strand
GCGGCGCCTCAGCGGGGGCAGCGCTGCGCTGCTTGGGAGGCTACACGCTGCCCCCGCTGCCACGAGGCGTGTCGCACTTCGGCTTGAAACCGCAGACGCGTTTGGCGCCGTATTCGGCCGCGCGGGTGCCGCAACATGCGCTAAAATAGCAGCGCAGGTGCGCCTTTTGCGTCCGTCATACGCACCGCCAGGATGCGTCCGTCGCGCGAATAGCGCACCCGGTCGACCGCAACCTGCCGCTCGCCCGAAAACGGCGCCGGACCGCGCGGGTTTTCCCAGCGGTGATAGACGATCAGCCATTCGCCGGCCGGTGTCCGTACGAAGCTGTGGTGCCCCGGCCCCTTGTGCCGGCGGTCGCTGGTGAGGATCGCGCCGCGATAGCGCCATGGACCGGTCGGCGACGAAGCGGTCGCATAATGGACCGAATAGTCGGCGGCGTTGAAGCGGCCGTGGCTGTAGGACAGATAATAGGTGCCGTCGCGTTCGTGCATGAACGCACCCTCGGTGAAGTGCGGCGGCGTGGCGACCGGCACCTCGCGCGCGAGCCCGACCATGTCGGGCGTCAGCTGCCACACGCGCAGCCGGGCCCCGGCGCTGCCGCCGGCGTAGAGATAGGCCGTGTCCGTGCGCGGGTCGATGAAGACCATCGGGTCGATCGCCTCGAACCCCTGCCCGCCGGTCACCAGCGGCCGGCCGCTGTCACGATACGGTCCCTCGGGACGGTCGGCGACCGCGACGCCGATCCGGCTGGGCGTCGGGTTCTGCGGCCCGACCGAATAATAGAGATACCATTTGCCGCCACGTGTCGCGACGCCGGGCGCCCAGAGGAAATGCTCGGGCGCGCCGTCCGCGCCGATCCAGGGGATCTGGTCGCGCCGGATCAGCTCGCCGCGCGGCCGCCACGTCTTCAGGTCGCGCGAGGAGAAGGCGCCGAAGCGGTCGGCGGACCAGCTGCCCGACGGCCCGCCGGTCGGGAACACCCACATTTCGCCATCGATCATCATCGCATGCGGGTCGGCACCCTGAAACTGCGGATTGTCGGCCAGCGCCGGAACCGCCGCGGCGACGAGCGACACAGCGACGGCGAGCGAGCGGAACGAGATCATGGTCGGCGACCCTCCGGAACGAACAGCGCGAGATAATCGGATAATTTCGTGCGCCGTCGACATATGCAAGTGGATCGCCGCCCGTAAAGCGTTCATAAATCGGCGAAACGATCAGGGAGGATGCGATGAAGAAGCGGCTTTGGACGGTGCTGGCGCTCGCTACGGCCATGACCGCGCTGCCCGCCGACGCGCGCGAACGGTGGAGCGAGGCGCAGGCGAAGAGCTGGTACCGCGCGCAAGCTTGGCTGGTCGGCGCCAATTACGCGCCGGCGTCCGCCATCAACCAGCTGGAGATGTGGCAGGCGGAGACCTGGGACCCGCAGGCGATCGACCGCGAGCTCGGCTGGGCGCAAGGCATCGGCATGAACACGATGCGCGTCTTCCTGCACGACCAGCTATGGCAGCAGGACGCGCCCGGTTTCCAGCGGCGCATCGACGAGTTCCTGACCATCGCCGCGCGGCATCGCATCAAGCCGCTGTTCGTGCTGTTCGACAGCGTGTGGGACCCCGACCCGAAGCTGGGCCCGCAGCATCCGCCCATTCCGGGCGTCCACAATTCCGGTTGGGTGCAAGGCCCCGGCCTGCCCGGCCTGCGCGACAAGCGCCGCTATCCGGCCTACAAAGCCTATGTACAGGGCGTGATCGGCGCGTTTCGCAACGATCCGCGCGTCCTTGGCTGGGACGTGTGGAACGAGCCCGACAACGGCGCCGACCAGTACAAGGGCCAGGAGGGCAAGGAGCCGCTGGTCCGTGCACTGCTGGCGCAGGTCTTCACCTGGGCGCGCGACGCCGACCCGTCGCAGCCGCTGACCTCCGGCGTGTGGCAGCATGACGACTGGACCCCGACCGGCGGCAAGCTGACCCCGATGGAGACGCTGCAACTGCGGCAGTCGGACGTCATCTCCTTCCACGATTACAGCTGGCCGGAGACGTTCGAGGCGCGGGTCAAGCAGCTGCTGCCGTACAACCGCCCGATCCTGTGCACCGAATATATGGCGCGCGGCAACGGATCCACCTTCGACGGTTCGCTGCCGATCGGCAAGCGATACGATGTGGCGATGATCAACTGGGGGTTCGTCGACGGCAAGACGCAGACGCGACTGCCGTGGGACAGCTGGAAGAAGCCGTACGTCCTGGAAGAGCCGACGATCTGGTTCCACGAGGTATTCCGCGGCGACGGCACGCCCTATCGCGCCGCCGAGACCGACCTGATCCGCCGGATGAGCGCCGCACCGCGCGGCGTCGTGCCGGCGGCGCGTTAAGCATGTTCCTCGCGATGGTTCGGCGTAACCCGCCGTGCCGTAACGAAAACGCCGCGTTCCTAACTTACCCACGGGGACTCGTTAGGTAAAAATAGATAGTTGGCGGGCATGGACCTGTCATGGCGCGCTTGATCGTCCGGCTGCGAGACCTCCGGCACTCCGACCATCGCATCACTGCGCAGGTCCGGGCGGTGTTGATCGACTCGCTGTATGCATCGCCGCAGTCGCTGGTGATCGGCGCGGTGACCAGCACGACCATCGCCGGCGTGGTGGCCTGGGCGGCGAACGACCTGTGGCTGGCGGCGTGCGCGGTCCTGATCGGGGTGATCGGCGCGCTGCGGATCGGCGACGCGCTGCGCCCGTTGCCGCGCGACGCCGAGGCTCCCGTGTCGGTGCGGCGGCACGAACTGGAATATCGGCTGGGCGCGCTTGCCTATTCCGGGCTGCTCGGGCTGTTCGGTTTCCTGACCCTGACGCGGACCGACGACGGGACGTTGCAGCTGCTCGCGGTGACCACCTCGATCGGTTATGCCGCGGGCATCGCGGGGCGCAACGCGGGCCGGCCGCTGATCGCGCTGGGGCAATTGTGCTGTGCCTCGCTGCCGTTGGTCGTCGGGCTGCTGATCGCGTTCGAGCCGCTCAAGCTGGTGCTGGCCGTCGTCATCGCCTTGTTCGTGGTGGCGATGATGGACATCACGCTCCAGACCTATGGCGCGATCCTGAAGGCGACGATCGTCAGCAACGAGAATGCGGCACTGGCCGCGCATCACGCCGCGATGGCGCGCCGCGACGACCTGACCGGCCTGTCGAACCGCACCGCGTTCCGCGAGCAGTTCGAGGACCGGTTGCGCGCCCTGCCCGGCAGCGGCGGCAAGATGGCGCTGTACTGGCTCGATCTCGACCGCTTCAAGGAGGTGAACGACACCTTCGGGCATCTCGCGGGCAATGCGCTGCTGGCGGCGGTCGCCGCGCGGCTGCACCGGCGGTTCGGCGCCGACAGCGTGGTGGCACGGCTGGGTGGCGACGAGTTCGCGATCCTCCACGCCGTCGGAGACCGGCACGAGGCCGCGGAGATCGGTACCGCGATCCTGGAACTGGTGCGTGCGCCGGTGGCGCACGACGGCCATTCGCTGCGCACCGGTGCGTCGGTAGGCGTGGCGATCGCGCCGGAGAACGGGCGGGACGCCGACACGCTGCTGAAGAATGCCGACCTGGCGCTGTACCGCGCCAAGGAAAGCGGCCGTGGGCAATCGTATTTCTACGAACCGGTCATGGACGAGAAGATCGAGCGCCGCCGCCAGCTCGACAGCGAGTTGCAGGGCGCGCTGGAGCGCGGCGAGTTCCACCTGCTCTATCAGCCGATCTACGACCTGGGCGGCACGCGCATCCTGTCCTGCGAGGTCTTGCTGCGCTGGACCAACCGCCATCACGGCGCGGTGTCACCCGCCGAGTTCATCCCGATCGCCGAGGACAACGGCACGATCGATGCGATCGGGCACTGGGTGTTGTACCAGGCGTGCCGCGCGGCGCGCGACTGGCCGGCGGAAATGACGATCGCGGTCAACCTGTCGCCGATCCAGTTGCGGGCCACGCACCTGCCCGCGGTGGTGTTCGACGCGCTGTCCGCCAGCGGGCTGCCGCCCGAGCGGCTGAACCTGGAGGTGACCGAGTCGGTGCTGCTGGAGGATGTCGACGCCTCGCTGGCCGCGCTGGAGGCGCTCAACCGGCTGCGCGTGTGCACGACGCTGGACGATTTCGGTACCGGCTATTCGTCGCTCAGCTATCTGACGCGCTTTCCGTTCCAGACGCTGAAGATCGATCGCTCGTTCGTGACCGATCTCGACCACAGCCCGGCGTCGATCGCGATTGTGCAGACCGTGGTCGACCTGGCCGCCAAGCTGGGGATGCGGACGGTGGCGGAGGGCGTCGAGACGCAGGCGCAGCTCGATCAGCTGCGCCGGACGCGCTGCGACGCGGTCCAGGGCTATCTGCTGGCGCGACCGATGACGCGCGACGCGCTGTCGGCGCTGCTCGCGGGCGGTGTCGGGGGGGGCTGACGCGGACGCGCCGCGCCAGCCCCGTGTTGGCCCGCCGAACCGAAGGGCGCGCGCGGGCGATCAGATCAGCGCGCCGTTTCCTGAGCCCGCCTTGTCAAGCAGGCGGTGCTGCGCGTTGACCAGCCGCCGCATCAGCTTGAGGTCGCCCTCCCCCAGCCGCAGCGCGGCGTCGGCCCACAGGTCGACCACCGCCTCCAGCTCGGCGAGTTCGAGCGGGTTCACCGCGCGCGACGCCTCGTAGATCGCACAATGCGCGCTGTGGCGGCGGCGGTTGGCGCGGATATAATCCTCGACCATCCGCCGCCCCTCGCCCGGCTGTGCGAGCGCATGGACGAGCCCCATGTCGTACAGCTCCTCCGCGGAATAGTTGCGCCCGCTGAGGATCATCTGCTCGGCGCGCGCCGCGCCCAGCCGGCGCGACAGGAAGCAATGCGCCCCCATGCCGGGGAACAGCCCGAACAACGTCTCGGGCAGGCCGAAGTTGGTGCCGCGCTCGGCGACGACGACGTTGAACGACAGCAGCGCCTCAAACCCGCCGCCGAGCGCGTCGCCCTCGACCAGCCCGATCGTGACGATCGAGCGCCCGAGCCCGAGCATGTTGCGGTGGAGGATCCGCACGCAGGCGCGGCCGTAGCCGACCAGCGCGTCGCGGTCGCGCGCGCGGATCAGCTGCGCGAACAGGTCGAGGTCGCCGCCCAGCGAGAAGACGCCGGGGAAGCGCGAGCCGAGCACGAGATAGCGGATCGGCATCGCGCCACTGCCGTGCGCGACGTCGATGTCCTCCTGCCAATGGACGAAGTCGTGAAGCAGCGCCGGGTTGAAGCTGGGCCGGGCGGCAGGGCGCATGTAGGTCCACAGGGTATCGAGCGCGGGATCGAACGTGGCCTCGAGCTGATCGAACGCGAACAGGGTGCGCGCGGGCGAATCCGGGGCGGCCACGATGCTGGGATGGTGGATAGTCATGTCGTTTCCTCAAAGGTTACAGCATGATGCTGCGACCACAGGATAGCGCGGCGACTGCGATGATGCGGCGTCGGCGCGCTGGCGAAGGATCCGGCGGCGTGCCATGGCGACACGCATGGTCCCATCCGTGCACATCCTGGTCGATGCCGACGCCTGTCCGGTGAAGGAGGAGATCTACCGCGTGGCCTATCGGCTGGCGGTGCCGGTGACGATCGTCAGCAACGCGCACCTGCGCGTGCCCGCGCATCCGCTGATCGCGCGGGTGGTGGTGGGCGATGCGTTCGATGCCGCCGACGACTGGATCGCCGCGCGGGTCGACGGCGGCGCGGTGGTGGTCACCGCCGACATCCTGCTCGCGGACCGATGCCTGAAGGCGGGCGCGGCGGCGGTGATCGCGCCCAACGGGCGTGCGTTCACCAGCAGCTCGATCGGCAATGCGGTGGCGGTGCGCGCCATCATGAGCGACCTGCGCGCGGGCGGCGACCGCATCGGCGGGCCACCGCCCTTCGCCAGGGAGGACCGGTCGCGGTTCCTGTCGGCGCTCGACGAAGCGGTCGGGCGCGCGCGGCGTCGCTGACGCGCGACGGAGCCGCGGCGGCGCTGCCTCGTTGAGGGCGGATGACCGATCCAGATCACCCGCTCCGCCTCGGCTTTCCCGTCAAGGTGATGGGCAAGCCCGGGCTGAAGACGCAGGACACGCGGCGCTGGCAGAAGAACCCGCACCTGAAATGCTCGCTGGAGCTGCTCGATCCGGTGCTGGACTATCTCAAATCGGAGCGGCTCGACATGTACCGGCTGTCGTCGGACATCGCGCCCTACGCCACGCACCCGGACATGCCGCAATTCCATTCCATGGTGGCGGACAGCGACGCGGAGTTGCGCGCGTTAGGGGCGAAGGCGCGCGACTACGGCATCCGCTTGTCGTTCCACCCCTCGCAATACGTGCTGCTCAACGCGCCCGACCCGGAGCTGACGAAGAAGAGCATCTGGGACCTGTCGAGCCAGGCCGAGATGCTCGACCGCATGGAGCTGGACGACGAGGCGGTGATGGTGACGCATGTCGGCGGCGTCTACGGCGACCATGAGGCGAGCCGCGCGCGCTGGATCGAGGGATGGGAGCAATGCCCGGAGCACGTGCGCCGGCGGCTGGTGCTGGAGAACGACGACATCCGCTTCTCGGCTGCCGACGCGCTGTGGATCCACGAGCGCACGGGCGTGCGGCTGATCTTCGACTATCAGCATTTCTGGTGCCTGAACCCGGAGCGGCTGGAGATGCGCGACACGCTGGAGCGGTTCCTCGCCACATGGCCGGCGGGCGTGCGGCCGAAGATCCACTTCTCCTCGCCGCGCACCGAGCTGCGCGAGGTCAAGCAGAAGATCACGCCCAAGCAGCGCGCGGCCGCCAAGTCCGGTACCGGTCGCGCGAAGAAGGGCGAGCTGCTGAAGGCGCCGGTCAAGGCGACCGCGCGGGTGAAGACGGTGCTGCGCCCGCCGATCTGGACCGGCCACGCCGACTTCACCAACCCGTTCGAGTTCGCGACCTTCATGCGCATGGCCGAGGGGCTGGCGTTCGACGTGATGCTGGAGGGCAAGTCGAAGGACCTGAGCCTGCTGAGGCTGCGCCCCGACCTGCTGCGCTTCGCCCCCGACGTCGCGGCGCGGTTCGGCATCACCAACGCCGCCGGCTTCGCGGAAGACGAAGCACGGTTGGAGGAAGGCGTCGACGCCGACGACGAGCCCGATGTCGACGAGGGTGAGGCATAGCGGCAACATTTCCTCACCGGAACGCTGGCCGAACCCGCGTGTTAACGTGGATCAGTGCGCCCGCTCCCTTCGGCGCCCGGAGAGCGGACGCGACCATGACAGCCTCGATCACCATCATCGGCATGGGCGCGTGCGGCGTGGCCGCTTTCGCGGAAGCGACGATCCGGCTGGCGGCATCGCCGCAGCCCGGCGTCTCCTTCGACCTGGTCGAGCGTGACGACGACCTGGGTCCGGGGCTGGCGTTCGGCACCGACCAGCCGGGGCATCTGCTCAACACCGAGTCGCGGTTGATGGGCCTGTATGCGCACGAGCCGCGGCACTTTCGCGACTGGCTGAGGGCGCGGCGCGCGCTGGACGAGGACGCGGCGGAATATGCGCCGCGCGCGGAATATGGCGCCTATGTGCGGGAGGTGTTCGCCGAAGCCCGCCGCCGTGCTGAGGATGCGGGGATCACGGTCCGCGTCCACCGCAGCGAGGCGGTGGCGATCGAGGGCGGGCGCGACGACGCCCATGTGCGGCTGACCGACGGCACGACCATCGCCGCCGATTACGTGCTGCTCGCGCTCGGCACGCCCAAGCCGCGCCGCTTCGCGCATCTGGACGGTCGCCCCGGCTATATCGACTTTCCGTGGCCCGCCGCGCGGCTGCGCAACGGCGTCGACCGCGATGCCGAGGTGATCGTGCTCGGCAGCAGCCTGAGCGCGATCGACACGCTCGCGACGCTGCTCGACGAGAAGCATCGCGGGCGCATCCATTTCGTCTCACGCGAGGGCATGTTGCCGCGGGTCGAGATCCCCGCCCCCGAAGCGCCTTTCGAGCGCCGGCACTTCACGCTGTCCGCGATGCACCGCCTGATGCGGGAGCGGGGGCGGCGCTTCTCGATCGTCGATCTGTTCCGGCTGTTCCGGCGCGAGGCCGAGGAAGCGAGCGACACGCCGATCGACTGGCGCGCCGAGGACAGGTTCGGCGGGGACGCGCTGGCCGCGCTCGACATCGATATCGCACGCGCCGAGGCGCATGGCGAGTTGTTCCAGCGCATCCTGACCGCGGCACGGTACGAAGCCTCGGAGATGTGGGACCTGCTTTCGCCACGCGACCGGGCGCGGTTCGGGCGCTGGCTGGCGCCGCATTTCGCGACCGCGCGCTTCACGATGCCGATCGTCAACGCGCGCCGGATCGCCGCCGCCGGTGCGCGCGGGCAGTTGACGGTGCGCGGCGGCGTCGCCTCCACCGAGTGGGACGACGACACCTGCGGGTTCGTCGCGAGCTTCGCGGACGGCGACACGCTCCGCGCCCCGGTGGTCGTCAACGCGACCGGCACCGCGATGCAGTTGGACGACATTCCCGATGCACTGGTCACCGACCTGGTCGCGCGCGGCTGGCTCCACGCGCATCCGTCCGGCGGGATCGAGGCGCATCGCCATAGCGGCGCGGTGATCACGCGCGACCGCGAGGCTCCGCGGCTCTACGCGATCGGGGAGCTGGTCAATGCCGTGCAGCGCGACACCAACGCGGTGTGGTTCAACGTCGCCTGCGCCGAGCGTGCCGTGCAGGACATGCTCGCAAAGGTTGCGGGCACGCGCGCATGACGGATGCGCTGCACGGGCTGGCGACGCAGGTGCTGCCGCTGTTCGGGGTCATCCTGCTCGCCTGGGCGATCGGCGGGCGCGTGCCGAAGGCGCCGAAGCTGATCTCGACAATGCTGGTCTACGGGCTGATCCCGCTGCTGGTCATCGACAAGGTTCTGCGCGCCGAGCCCGCCGAGCTGGCGGTGATCCCGCCGATCATGTTCACGGTCGCGGCGTTGATGGCGTGGCCCGCCTATCGCCTGTCGCGCCATGTCGGCGACCGGTTCGATCCGCCGCTACTGTCGGCCAGCTTCTCTTTCTTCAACATCGCCTTCTTCGGCATGCCGGTCGCCAGCGCGCTGTTCGGCGAGGCGGCAGTATCGACGATCATCTGCGCGTTCGTCGGCACCGCGCTCTATGGCGATACGATCGGCTATTACCTCGTCGCGCGGACCGCCGAGGGGAAGAAGCGTGCGGCGTCGAAGGCGTTGCGCATCCCGTTGTTCTACGCCTTCGTGCTGGCGGTGATCCTGAAGCTGTCGGGGGTCGAGTCGCCCGAGGCGGTTCGGCCGGTCGCCGACACGGTATCGACGGCGGTGTCGGTGCTGGGCATGGCGGTGATCGGCTTCAACCTGTCGGCGGTGCGGGCGAGGACCGTCGACTGGTCGCTGATGGGCGGCATCCTGGCGGTGCGGCAGGCGAGCGCGGTGGCGCTGGTGGCGCTGGGACTCGCGCTGGAGGCGGCGGTGATCCACGTGCTGGGCGTGCAGGAGCGGGTTCTCGTCGGGCTGATCGGGTTGTTCCCGATCGCGGCGAACATCTCGCTGTTCGCCTCGCTGCTGGGGACGCGCGAGAAGGAGGCGGCGACATTGGTCGCGCTGTCGAGCGTGGTCTCGCTGCTGCTGGTCACGGTTGCGGTGGTGGCGTTGGGGCTGACGGGGCTGATCTGACGCGCCGCGCGCGCGATCAGCTGCGGCGGATCAGCGCGCGGGCCAGCCGGCGGTCCTCCAGCGAGTAATAGAGCCAGATACCATCCTCCGCGACGACGACCGAGGCGGCGAAGGCGATGTCGGTCGCGCCACGGTCGTCGGCCGGCGGCGGGACGACCAGCGGCTCGATCCCGCGCGCCACCACGCGCGTGTAATCGGCGTCGAACGCCACCCACCCGATCCGCCAGCGCGCATCGCGGGTCGCGCCGTTGTAGAACATCACCGGGCGCGCCGGATCGTCGGTGAGCAGCGGCCCGGTGGACAGGTGCCAGTCGTCCCAGCTGTCGGTACGCGGCATGAACGGCGTCGGCTGCTCGGTCCATGGCCCCGCCACGTCCGCGCCGATCGCGAGCCCGATCCGCGACGCCTGATCGGCGGCATATTCGTAGAACAGCCGCCAGCGACCGTCGGCGGTGCGATCGACGGTCGCCTCCTTGGTGTTGCCCTCCGACTTGGACGATGCCAGCGCGACGCCGCTCTTTTCCAGCCGATCGAGCGACGGGCCGACGGCATAGGATAGTTCGCCGTGCGAATGGTCGCTCAAGACGCCCGAATAATAGACGACATAATCGTTCGCGCGCCGCACGACGGTGGGGTCCTCCACCCCGCCGGCATCGTGGTCGCCGGGTCCCGGTGCGATCGACGGCGCGTCTAGCATGGTGAAGTGGCGCCCGTCGTCGCTCCATCCGGCCCAGATCACGCCGGTATCGGTGAGCGGCTCGCCGGCACGCACCACCGCGCGCACCATGATGCCCCAGCGGCCATCGGGCTCTCGCCAGACATAAGGGCTCATCAGGTCGCGCGCCGCCAGCGCGTCCGGGCCGGCGAGCGTGACGTCCTCGATCCGCTTGACGTTGAAGTCCAGGTCGAAGGGTGCGTCGGCGACCCGATCCTTGCGGTGCGGATCGCCGGCGTCGCTCCCCTGCCCCATCCCTGCCGCCGTCATGCGCCGACCGCCTGGAGCAGCGACAGCCCGCCGTCGATCACGATCCGCGCGCCGGTGATATAGCGGGCCTTGTCGGAGGCGAGGAAGACCGCGAGATCGGCGACCTCGCCGGGATCGCCGGCGCGCTGCATCGGGATGTTCTGTTCCAGCGAGCGACGATAAGCCGCGTCGGTCTGCGCGCGCGCGTTCATGGGGGTCAGGATCATGCCCGGCTCGATCGCATTGACGCGGATGCCGCGCGCGGCTTCTTCGATCGCGAGCGTCTCGACCAGGTTGGTCAACCCACCCTTGGCCGCGCAATAATCCGCGCCGCCTGCGCGGACGGCATAGGCGTGGATCGAGGAGATGTGCAGGATCGTGGCATCGCCGCTCGCCTGACCGCGCGCGCGGAGGAAGCGGCGCGAGGTCAGGAACGCGCCGGTGAGGTCGGTGTCGAGCAGCCGCCGCCATTGCGACAATTCCATGTCGCGGACCGCCACCCCGGTCATGTTGAGCCCGGCCGAGTTGACCAGAACCTCGGCGACGCCCCATTGCGCCTCGATCGCGGCGAAGGCCTGGTCGACGGCCGCTTCGTCGTCGATCGCGGCCTTGACGGTCAGCGCCTCGCCGCCCGCGTCGCGCACCGCCTGCGCGCTGGCGTCCGCGGCGGCCTCGTCGGAGTGGAACAGCACTGCGACGCGCGCGCCCGTCGCCCCGAAGGCGCGCGCGCACGCCGCACCGATCCCCGATTCCGCTCCGGTCACCACCACGACCCGTTCCGTCACGCCTGCCTCCGCTTTTTTCTCAGTCGCGATAACGACTGCGCGGGCGCTTCGCTCCTCGGCGGCCCGCGGCAGCCCTAGTCCTCGCTCGGCGAGGCGAGGCAGCGGCAGGCGGGGCGCGCCGCCTTGCGTTTCGGCGCGGTCGTGGCGAATTCCGCGGCGTCCATCGCGGCCGAGCGGTCGCGATCGGCGTCGGCGAAGCGCGTCGTGGTCTTGATCGCCCATTCGTCGAAGGACAGGCGGCCGTCGCCATCGGTGTCGAGCCTGGCGAACGCCTTGCGGCGCGGCAGCAGATATTCGTCGCGGGTGATCCGCCCGTCGCGATCCTTGTCGTAGCGGCCGAAGCGCTTCTGCTCGCGGCTGCGCGCCGGGGCTTCGGGGAGCGGGGCGGCGTCGTCGCCCGGCGCCTGCCGGGCAGCGGACGGGGGCGGGCCGGCGGCGGCGACAGGCCCGGCGTCGGGATGCGCCTCGCCGTTGAAGATCAGCCACCCTGCCCCGACCATCGACAGCGCCGCGACACCGCCGACCAGATATCGCCACATCGCTTGCATCCCCCGTGCCTCGCCCGCACGGTGATGATAGACGGATCAGCGCGCGCCGAACAGCGCGGTCCGGCCGGTCAGCATGAACCCGGCGGTGCGTAGCGCCGCCGCGGCCCCGCGCGTGTCGGTCAGCGCGGCATGTGCGACCAGCAGGAAGGGGCGGGCGGCGCGCGGCCACGGTTCGGCGAGCGCCGCACGCCACCGCGCCCGTGCCGCCGCGCCGCGTGCGTCCTGCTGCGACGGAGTAGCGTCGCTCCACCGCGCGGCATCGGCGAGCGACCAGCAGGCGCCCGCTACCGCAATGCCGGGCGCGGTCGCCCCGTGCATGACCGCCAGCGCGTCGAACAACAGGGCGCCGCGCCGGTTAATGATCGCCAGGCGTTCCGGCTCGTCGATCGTCGGGTCGATCAACGCCTCCCAAAGGTCCGACCACTCCGCCAGCCTCGCCCCCGTCACTCCGCACGGGAGGACGTGGCGCTGCAGGTCCTGCAAGATCGGCACCGCCGGTGCGGGTGCGGTATCGAGCGCGGCGAGCGCATCGTGCCACCAGAGCAGCCGCATCTGGCCGATCAGCGGCTCGGTGGTGCTGGCGCGGATCGACGCGAACTGACGATCGAGCGCGAGCAGCGGGCGCCGGCCGTCGTCGCCCGGCCCGGCGAGCAGCGTGAGCGGATCGGTATCGGTGTCGGGTTCGTCTTGGGTGCTTGGAGGCGTCATCCCCATGGCCTTGAACCTCTAGTGAGCGCGGCGGCACAGGATGAACGCGAGCGCTATCAGGTCGGGCTCGAGCGACGGGCTGAAGCTCGGCCCGAACGATCCAACCGGTTGCGGCGGCACGGACCCGACCGAAACGGTCGAGGCGATGCATTGCAAGATCACCGCGCGTGGCGATGGTTCGGGACGGGCGCTCACGGCGATCGTCTCCGACCTGCAACTTATGACGGGGTCCAACTGAGTCTCGCCATCGCGGCAAGGGCTGTTCGATCCGGTGGTGACGACCGCGGCGATCGTTGGATCGCCGCGGCCGCCATGCGCGGTTACGCGCGCGGCACGATCTTCTTGACCGTCGCCACGATCTTGTCGCTGGAGATCAGCGCCAGCTTCTCGAGGTTGGCGGCATAGGGCAGCGGCACGTCCTCGTTCGTGACGCGCAGCACCGGCGCGTCGAGATCGTCGAAGCCGTCCTCCATCGCGATCGCGGCGATCTCCGACGCGATCGAGCAGGTCGGCCAGCCCTCCTCGACCACCACCAGCCGGTTGGTCTTGGCCAGCGACTTGAGCACCGTCTGCTTGTCGAGCGGGCGCAGCGTGCGCAGGTCGACGACCTCCGCCTCGATCCCCTCGCCCGCCAGCGTCTCGGCGGCTTCAAGCGCGAGGCCGACGCCGATCGAATAGCTGACGATCGTCACGTCCCTGCCCTCGCGCATGATCCGCGCCTTGCCGATCGGCAGGACCCAGTCGTCGAGCTTCGGGATTTCGAACGAGCGACCGTAGAGCAGCTCGTTCTCGAGGAAGACCACCGGGTCCTGGCTGCGGATCGCGGCCTTGAGCAGACCCTTGGCATCGGCCGCGTCATACGGCGCGATCACGATCAGGCCGGGGACCGAGGCGTACCACGGACCGTAGTTCTGCGAGTGCTGCGCGCCGACGCGGCTGGCGGCGCCGTTCGGCCCGCGGAACACGATCGGGCAGCGCATCTGGCCGCCCGACATGTAGTTGGTCTTCGCGGCCGAGTTGATGATGTGGTCGATCGCCTGCATCGCGAAGTTGAAGGTCATGAACTCGACGATCGGCTTCAGCCCGCCCATCGCCGCGCCGGTGCCGACGCCGGCGAAACCGTATTCGGTGATCGGCGTGTCGATGACGCGACGGTCGCCGAACTCGTCCAGCAGCCCCTGGGTCACCTTGTAGGCGCCCTGATATTGCGCGACTTCCTCGCCCATCACGAACACGCGCTCGTCGGCGCGCATTTCCTCGGCCATCGCGTCGCGCAGCGCTTCGCGGACGGTGACCTTCACCATCTCGGTGCCCGCCGGGATCGCGGGATCGGTGACCTCGGCCTTGTGGCTCGCGGCCTCGAACAGCTGGCGGGCGCCGGTGTCGACCTTTTCCTGCGCCGGGTGCGCCGAATCCTCGACCTGGTCGGGCTTCTTCTCGTCGGCCTGCGCGTCCGGCTGCGCGGTGTCGTCCTTCGTCGCGGGCGCGGCGGTATCGCCGGCGTCCTCGCCCTCACCCGCCAGCTGCATGATGACCGTGCCGACCTTCACGCCGTCCGTACCCTCGGCAACGAGGATCTTCGACACGGTGCCCTCGTCGACCGCCTCGAACTCCATCGTCGCCTTGTCGGTCTCGATCTCGGCCATGATGTCGCCGGACTTCACCGTGTCGCCTTCCTTGACGAGCCACTTGGCGAGCGTGCCCTCCTCCATGGTGGGCGACAGCGCCGGCATCTTGATGTCGATCGCCATCTCAGTACTTCTCCACCAGAACGTCGGTATACAGTTCGGCCGGATCCGGCTCCGGCGTGCTTTCGGCGAAATCGGCGGACTCGGCCACCTGCTTGCGGATGCGCTGCTCGATCGCCTTGAAATCCTCTTCCTTGGCGCCGTGCCCCTCGGTCAGCAGCTTCTTGACGTGCTCGATCGGGTCGGACTTGTCGCGCACCGCCTGCACCTCGTCGCGCGAGCGATACTTGGCCGGGTCGCTCATCGAGTGACCGCGATAGCGATAGGTCTTCATCTCCAGGATGATCGGCCCCTTGCCCGCGCGCACCCAGGCGAGCGCTTCCTCGGCCGCGCCGCGCGCCGCCAGCACGTCCATGCCGTCGATCTGAAGACCCGGGATGCGGAAGCTCTCGCCGCGGCGGTACAGCTGATCCTCGGACGACGCGCGATTGACGCTGGTGCCCATCGCATACTGGTTGTTCTCGATCACGAAGATGATCGGCAGCTTCCACAGCTCGGCCATGTTGAAGCTTTCGTACACCTGGCCCTGGTTGGCCGCGCCGTCGCCGAAATAGGCGAGGCACACGCCGCCGTCGTTGGCGTACTTGTGGCTGAACGCCAGCCCGGCGCCGAGCGACACCTGCGCACCGACGATGCCGTGGCCGCCGTAGAATTTATGCTCGACGCTGAACATGTGCATCGAGCCGCCCTTGCCCTTCGAGATGCCGGCCTGGCGCCCGGTCAGCTCCGCCATGACGTCCTTGGGCGGGATCCCGCACAGCAGCATGTGCCCGTGGTCACGGTAGCCGGTGATGACCGAGTCCTTCTCGGTCAGCGCCGACTGCAACCCGACCGCGACCGCTTCCTGCCCGATATACAGGTGGCAGAAGCCGCCGATCAGCCCCAGGCCGTACAGCTGCCCGGCCTTCTCCTCGAAGCGGCGGATCAGCAGCATGTCCTCGTAGAATTTGAGCAGCTCGTCCTTGCTCGCCTCATAGGGCCGCGGGTCGGCGGGCCGCTCGCGATTCGTTTTCTGCGGGTCGGCAGCCGGTGCTTCGCTGCGTGCGGGGGCTTTTGCCACGATGGACACTACCTCGTTTCCTGAAAGACGTAGCGGCCTATAGCCACGGCACGGTGCAGACTGCAAACCCCAGTGTCTTGCAAGGGATTAGGGGCGGGTCTAGGCCTGCCGCGATGAGTGGAACGATCGACCTGCCGCCCCCTGTCCATCCGCTCAGGATCGCCAATTTTCGGGCATACTGGCTGTCGCGCTTCGCCGGCACAATCGCGGTCAGCGCGCAGGCGATCATCATCGGCTGGCAAGTCTATGGCATCGCTCGCGAAACCATGGATATCCGCGAGGCCGCCTTCATGCTGGGCATGATCGGGCTGGTGCAGTTCATTCCGCTGTTCCTGCTGACGCCCGTCGTCGGGCTGGTCGCCGACAGCGTCGATCGGCGCTGGATCGTGCGCGGCACGACCGCGCTCCTGGTCGCCAACGCGGCGACTTTGGGGCTGCTGACCTGGTCGGGTAATCTTTCGTTGCCGACGTTGTTCGGCGCCGCCGTGCTGATCGGGATTGCGCGTGCCTTCTCCGGACCGGCCTATTCGGCGCTGGCGCCGAACCTGGTCCCCAAGGAAAGCCTGCCGACCGCGATCGCAATCTCCTCGATCGCATGGCAGTTCGGAACGGTCGCGGGACCGAGCATCGGCGGGCTGCTGTATGCGATCCACCCCGATGTCGCGTACGGCGTGATCTCGGCGTTGCTGGCGCTGGCGCTGGCGACGATGTTCCTGATCGGCAAGGTGCCGCAGCCGCCGGCGCAAAAGGATCGCCGGCCGCTCCAGCGCATCCTCGACGGTTTCTCCTATGTGCGTCGTAACCGACTGGTTTTGGCGGCGATCACGCTGGATCTGTTTGCGGTGCTCCTGGCGGGCGCCACCGCGCTGCTGCCGATCTACGCGCGCGACATCCTGCACGTCGGGGCAAGCGGGCTGGGCTTCCTGGCGGCCGGCATGGGGATCGGCGCGGGGACAACCGCGATCTGGTTCTCGTTTCGTCCGATGAAGTCGAATGTCGGGGTGAAGATGCTGGCCGCGGTGGTAGTCTTCGGGCTGGCGATCCTGACCTTCGGCATCGCGACCCAGGTCACCGAGCTGCTGGAGATCACCCGCATCGGCGCGGTGCAGGTCGATTTCGTCATCAGCCTGATCGCGCTGATCGTCGCGGGCGGCGCGGACATGGTCTCCGTCTACGTCCGTACCTCGTTGATCCAGCTGCACACCCCCGATGCGATGCGCGGCCGGGTGAGCGCCGTGTCGCAGCTGACCATCTCGGCCTCGAACGAATTGGGCGAGGCGGAGAGCGGGTTGATGGCGTCGCTGCTGGGCCCGGTGGGTGCCGTCGTCTTCGGCGGGGTCGGCGCGATCGCGGTCACGCTGCTGTGGTCGCGGCTGTTTCCGGAACTCCGCCGCGCGCGGACCTTTGACCCGCCCGACATGATCGATACCGTCCCACAACATGGAGTAGCGCAGCCATGAAGGCACAGAACGTCCTGGAGACGATCGGCAACACGCCGCACGTCCGCATCCAGAAGCTGTTTCCCGGCTCGGAAGTGTGGATCAAGTCCGAGCGCGCCAATCCCGGCGGGTCGATCAAGGACCGTATCGCGCTGGCGATGGTCGAGGCGGCCGAAGCATCGGGCGCGCTGACGCCCGGTGGCACGATCATCGAGCCGACCAGCGGCAACACCGGCATCGGGCTGGCGATGGTCGCAGCGGTCAAGGGCTACAAGCTGATCCTCGTCATGCCGGAAAGCATGAGCCTGGAGCGCCGCCGGCTGATGCTGGCCTATGGCGCCGAGTTCGACCTGACCCCGCGCGAGAAGGGCATGAAGGGCGCGATCGAACGCGCGCTGGAGCTGGTCGAACAGACGCCCGGCGCATGGATGCCGCAGCAATTCGAGAACCCTGCGAACATCGACGTGCATGTGCGCACGACCGCTCAGGAAATCCTGAACGACTTCCGCGACTCACCGATCGACGTGATCATCACCGGCGTCGGGACCGGCGGGCACATCACCGGCGTGGCCGAGGTGCTGAAGAAGGAATGGCCGAACCTGAAGGTGTTCGCGGTCGAGCCCAAGGCGTCGCCGGTCATCTCCGGCGGGCAGGCCGGGCCGCACCCGATCCAGGGGATCGGCGCCGGCTTCATCCCCGCCAACCTGCACACGCAGACGCTGGACGGCGTGATCGAGGTCGACGCGGCGGTCGCCAAGGACATGGCGCGGCGCTCGGCCCGCGAGGAAGGGCTTCTGGTCGGCATCTCCTCGGGCGCGACGCTGGCGGCGATCCTGCAAAAGCTGCCCGACCTGCCCGACGACGTGCGCGTGCTCGGCTTCAACTACGATACCGGCGAGCGCTACCTGTCGGTGCCGGACTTCCTGCCGGAGAACTGACCTGTCCGAGCCGAGCTGGAGGCTGCGCGCGATCCTGGGCGGAATCGCGACGCTGGCGGTCGTGGCGCCGGCGGTGGTGGTTACGCGCACGCCCGACGTGCCGCGCGCCATCCGCGCCAAGGTGGCGCGGCCGCAGCGCGTGGTGGCGGCGACCGAGATCCCGGAGGTCGAGCCGGTCGAGTTGCAGGATCTCAGCCCCGAGGATGCGCGGCTCTACAATGCCGGCATTCCGTTCGTGCGCGGTCCGCGCCCGCCTGCGCAGCCGTTCCGATTCGTCGGCGACGAGGCGCAACGGGCGCGCGCGACCGACTGCCTGGCCGCCGCGGCGTGGTACGAGGCGGGCGACGATCCAGTCGGCGAGCGGGCAGTGGTGCAGGTCGTGCTCAATCGGCTGCGCCACCCCGCCTTCCCCAAGACGGTGTGCGGCGTGGTCTTTCAGGGGCAGGAGCGCCGGACCGGCTGCCAGTTCACCTTCACCTGCGACGGTGCGCTGGCGCGGCACCCGTCCGAGCCGGCGTGGCAGCGCGCGCGCGCGATCGCGACCGCTGCGCTGAACGGCGCGGTCGTCAGGCAGGTCGGCTATGCGACCCATTACCATACCGACTGGGTGGTGCCGTATTGGAGCGCGAGCCTCGACAAGCTCGCCGAGGTGCATACCCACCTGTTCTTTCGCTGGACCGGTTGGTGGGGCACGCCGGCGGCGTTCCGGCGTGCGGTGTCGAGCGACGAGCCGGTGATCGCGACGCTGGCGGCGATCTCGCCCGCGCACCGGCTGGGCGGGGCGCTGGAGGAGGCCGCCACCGCCGTCGCCGCAGCGGCGCCGATCGTGGGTGCGGCCGCGGTGGCGACGAGCGCGGTGCCGGGCGAGCCCGACAGCTTCACCGCGCTGCTCGACGTCGGCGCACCCGAGACGTATCCGCAGCTGGCGAAGACGGCGTGCGGCACGCGCGCGAAATGCAAGTTCCTCGGCTGGACCGACCGCGCGATGCTGCCGGGCGGCGCGGCGATGACGGCGGCGCAGATGGCGGCGATGTCGTTCAGCTACCTGCGCGACAAAGATGCCGGGCTGGAGCGCGAGCTGTGGAACTGCCGGGAGTTTCCGCGCACCGGGCCGGGGCTGTGCATGCGGCGGCAGGTCGTACCGGTGGCCGCCGCGACGCCGGCGCCGCGCGGCGATGGCGCGCCGGCACCGCTGACCGGCGTCCGCCGCCGCGAGGGGCTGACCGCCGCGCCGCTGCCGGGCGCAACGACGCTGCCGTAGCGACGGCGGCTCACCCTTCCCGTCGCGATCGTGGCGGCGAGGCCAGCGTTGTGTCGCGCAGGGCGCTCCGCGCCCGCGACTTCCCATGACCATCCTCACGCCGATCATGCGGGCGGCCGGGCGGTAGCCGAGAAGTGAGTTGCACGAACCGAGCTTATCGCAGCTCCGCGCCGCCCGAACGGAAAAGGGCGACCCGCAGGCCGCCCCTCACCTATCCGACGGTCGGTAACCCCGCGATCAGCGGCCACCCGGGGCGGCACCCGGCGCTCCGCCCGGACCACCCATGCCGGGCATCCCGCCCATCATGCTCTGCTGCATCTGCAACTGGCGCAGCGTCGCCTCGGGGATGAAGTCCTGCAGCTCGACGTCGAAGACCAGGGTCGAGTTCGGCGGGATCGGCCCGGCGGCACGCTCGCCATAGCCCAGTTCCGGCTTGATCCAAAAGCGGTACTTGGCGCCCTTGTGCATCAGCTTCAGGCCTTCGGAGAAGCCCGGGACGACACCGGCGACCGGCAGCGGCGTCGGCTGCTGCGACTTGTCGAAGACCGTACCGTCCACCAGCCGGCCTTCGTAATTCACCAGCGACACGTCCGTGTCGGTGGGGTGCGGCCCCTTCACGTCGCCGGCCTTCAGCACCTGATACCGCAGCCCCGACGGCGTCGTGACGATCCCGGTGCTGCCGGCGCGTGCGAGCGCCACGCCCGCCACCAGCGCGATCAGCAATCCGGCGATCAGCCACAGCACGTAGGCGCGGCGGACGGGCGGAATCGGAACGGCGGTGACAGTCGACATGATGCGGGCAACCTCAGCTTGCGCGCGCCGTCCCCGACGCGCCCACGGACAGGTGATGGCCGCGGCGACGCGCCGGAGCGCGCCTCACGGCCGACGCAGCGTCTTACCGCGCGCCGTCACGCTCCGCACGCTTGCGCTCCAGCTTGCGCGCACGACGCACCGCCGCCGCACGCTCACGCGCGCGCTTCTCCGACGGCTTCTCGTAGTGGCGGCGCAGCTTCATTTCGCGATACACGCCTTCACGCTGCAGCTTCTTCTTGAGCGCGCGCAGGGCCTGGTCAACATTGTTGTCGCGAACGATGATCTGCATGGAAACCTTCAACTCCGGATCAAACAGGTAATGCGGCGGCGAGCGAGGCTCGCGCCGAACACACCGGCCCTAGCAGCAACCGCCCGTGCCCGCAAGCGCTCACGCAATCACGATCGGGGCGGTGACGACGCGGCGATGCTGGATCGCCGGCACGCGCCCGCGCACCGCCGCCACGCGATCAGGATCGAGCTCGGCATAGCCGATACCGGGCGCCTCGCCCATGTCCAGCAGCACCTCGCCCCAGGGATCGACGACCAGCGAATGGCCATAGGTGGCGCGCCCGTCCTCGTGCACGCCGGTCTGCGCCGCGGCGACAAGGTGGACCCCTGCCTCGATCGCGCGCGCGCGCAGCAGCACGTGCCAGTGCGCCGCCCCGGTCGGGCGCGTGAAGCTGGCCGGCACCGCCAGCACCTGCGCGCCCGCGTCGGTCAGCGCGCGGTACAGGTCGGGAAAGCGCATGTCGTAGCAGATCGACAACCCCATCGGCCCGAGCGGGGTGCCGACCACCACCGGGCGGTCGCCCGCAGCATAAGCGGCCGACTCGCGCCAGCTCTCGCCGGTCGGCAGGTCGACGTCGAACAGGTGCATCTTGTCGTAGCGCGCGCGGATGTTGCCCGCGGCATCGATCACGAAGCTGCGGTTGGCGAACCGCCCGTCGGGACGCCGCAGCGCCAGCGAGCCGAGATGCACCCAGATGCCCGCGCGCGCCGCCGCCTCGCGCACCGCGACCAGAACGCGGTCCTCGCCCTCGCGCACGATCGCGTCGGATGCGCGCGCGCGGTCGCGGTCGAGCAGCCCCGACATTTCCGGGGTGAACGCCATCGTCGCCCCCGCCCCCGCCGCCTCCGCGATCGCCGCGACCAAGGCGGCGGCGTTCGCCGCAGGGTCGATCCCGGTCGTGGTCTGAACGACGGCAATCTTCGTCACGCCTCACTCCTTGCTGCCTGGATGATCCGGAACAGCAAGCGCTTCGGCGGCGCAAGTGTTGCATCGCGGCAACGGGAGCGGACGGTTGGCCTTGCGCGCGGGGCGGACTAAGAGCCGCGACATGACCGGCGCTCCTCTGATCCTGTACAACAGCCTGACGCGTGCATCCGAGACGTTCGTGCCGCTGGACCCCGGCAACGTCCGGGTCTATTCCTGCGGACCGACCGTCTACCATTATGCGCATGTCGGCAACCTGCGCGCCTATGTCTTCACCGATACGCTGACCCGTACGATCGCGTGGAAGGGCTGGCCGCTGACGCATGTCGTCAACATCACCGACGTCGGGCACCTGACCTCCGACGCCGATGCCGGCGACGACAAGATGGAGGCGGCGGCGCGCGCGACCGGTCGGGATATTTGGGCGATCGCAAGGCATTATACCGACGCGTTCAAACAAAACCTCACCGACCTCAACATCCGCACGCCGACGCACATGCCGCTGGCGACCGATCATGTCGCCGAGATGATTGCATGGGGCGAGAAGATCGCCGAGCGGCATTGCTACCGATTGGCGGACGGACTGTATTTCGACACCACCACCGTTCCCGACTACGGGCGGCTGGCGGGCGCCGCCGACGATGCCGCGCATGCACGGATCGACGCGGTCGCGGGCAAGCGCCACCCGCAGGACTTTGCGATCTGGCGGACGACCCCGCCGGGCGAGACGAGGCAGATGGAGTGGGACTCGCCGTGGGGCCGCGGTGCGCCGGGCTGGCATCTCGAATGTTCGGTGATGTCGGCCAAGTATCTGGGACCGGCGTTCGATATCCACACCGGCGGGATCGATCACCGCGAGATCCACCACCCCAACGAGATCGCGCAGAACCAGGCGCATTGCGAATGTGCCGACACGGGTGCGACCTTCTGGATGCACAACAACTTCCTTGTCGATCGCACGGGAAAGATGAGCAAATCGTCGGGCGAGTTCCTGACGCTGCCGGCGCTTGGCGCGCGCGGCTTCCACCCGCTCGCCTATCGGCTGATGTGCCTTCAGGCGCATTATCGCAGCGAGCTCGAATTCTCCTGGGAAAACCTGGCCGCGGCGCAGGTGCGGCTGAAGCGCTGGGTCCATGCGGTGGAAGGATTGCGCCTGCGCGCCGGCGACGAGAGCGGCGCCATCTCCGCCAGCTACGTCGAGCAGCTCGATGCCGCGATCAGCGACGATCTGGCGACGCCGCGCGCCCTGCCGGTGCTGGACGCCATGCTGGCCGACAAGAAACTGTCGCCGGCGACCCGGCTCGCCACGCTGGCCGAGTTCGACCGGGTGCTCGGCCTGGAGTTGGCGGAGGCGACGCGCGCGGCGCTTCGGACGCGCCCGGCCGGGGTTGCGATCGAGCCGGCCGCGATCCAGGAACAATTGGCGGCACGCAAGGCGGCGCGGGCGGACAGGGACTTCGTGCGCTCCGATGCGATCCGCGATGCGCTGCTCGCCGCGGGGGTCGATGTCATGGACGGCGATCCGCTGGGATGGGACTGGAAGCTGCCGGGGTGACCGGCGCATGGACGAAGGACGGCCATCATGGACCTGGGACTGACCGGACGAACCGCGATCGTCTGCGCCTCGAGCCACGGGCTGGGGCGCGCGTGCGCCGCCGCCCTTGCCGCGGCCGGGTGCACGCTGATCCTCAACGGGCGCGACGCTGCCGCGCTGGAGGATGCCGCCGCGGCGCTGCGCCATGACGGTGCCACCGTACGCACGGTCGCCGGCGACGTCGCGGACGAGCAGGTGCAGCAGGCGCTGATCGACGCGGCCCAGGGCAAGGTCGACATCCTCGTCAACAACAACGGCGGCCCGCCGCTGCGCGACTTCCGCGCGCTGGATGCCGAGGCGATCCATGCCGGCGTGGACGCCAACATGGTCACTCCGATCCGGCTGGTCCAGAAGGTGATCGACGGGATGATCGAGCGCCGCTTCGGCCGGATCGTGTGCATCACCTCGGGATCGGTGAAGGCGCCGGTGCCCGGCCTCGACCTGTCGAGCGGCGCGCGAGTGGGGCTGACGGGGTTTTTGGCCGGCGTCGCGCGGCAGGTTGCGCATGCCAATGTCACGATCAACTTCCTGCTGCCCGGGCTGTTCGAGACGCGGCGGCTGGCCGGTGTTCATGCCTTCAATGCGAAGGCCAGGGACATATCGGTGGAGGACGCCGCGGCGCAGGCACGCGAGCGCATCCCCGCGCGGCGCTTCGGCGATCCGGCCGAGTTCGGCGATGCCTGCGCCTTCCTCTGCGCTGCGTCGTCGGGCTTCATCACGGGACAAAGCCTGCTGATCGACGGCGGCGCTTACCCAGGCGTGCTGTAAAGAGGAAGTTGATTGCGGGCCGCGCACGATTGGTTCAAGGCGACGCCCTAAATTGGAAGGAAGAATGCCATGGCCACGTGGGCCCCGCACAGCTGGACTGCCGCAGAGGCGCGCCAGCTTCCCGTTTATCCCGACGCTGCGGCGCTGGAGGATGCGACGCGCCGGCTGGCCACCTTTCCGCCCCTCGTCTTCGCCGGCGAGGCGCGCAACCTGACCGCCGATCTGGCCAAGGTGGCGGAGGGCAAGGCATTCCTGTTGCAGGGCGGCGACTGCGCGGAAAGCTTTGCGGAATTTCATCCCAACACCATCCGCGACACGTTCCGCGTCATCCTGCAGATGGCCGTGGTGTTGACCTATGCGTCGAAGCTGCCGGTGGTGAAGGTGGGGCGGATGGCGGGGCAGTTCGCCAAGCCGCGCTCGGCCAACACCGAGACGGTCGATGGCGTCGAGCTGCCCAGCTACCGCGGCGACAACGTCAACGACATCGCCTTCACGCCCGAGTCGCGCATCCCCGATCCGGAGCGGATGATCCGCTCCTACGCGCAGTCGGCGGCGACGCTGAACCTGCTGCGCGCGTTTGCGCAGGGCGGCTATGCCAATCTCCACCAAGTCCATCGCTGGACACACGACTTCATGGGCCGCAGTCCGTGGGCCAAGAAGTATGCCGAAACCGCCGATCGCATCGGCGAGGCGCTGGACTTCATGGAGGCGTGCGGGATCAGCCCCGACACGGTGCCGCAGCTGTCGCAGACCACCTTCTATACCAGCCACGAGGCGCTGCTGCTGCCGTTCGAGCAGGCGCTGACGCGGCAGGACTCGCTTACCGGCGACTGGTACGACACGTCGGCGCATTTTCTCTGGATCGGCGACCGGACGCGCTTCGAGGGATCGGCCCATGTCGAATTCCTGCGCGGGATCGGCAATCCGATCGGCGTGAAGTGCGGCCCGTCGCTGGACCCGGACGCGCTGCTGCGGATGCTCGACACGCTCAATCCGCAGCGCGTGCCGGGGCGCATGACGCTCATCACCCGCTACGGTTACGACCAGATCGAGGCGCATCTGCCGCGGCTGGTGCGCGCGGTGACGCGTGAGGGGCATCCGGTGGTGTGGAGCTGTGACCCGATGCACGGCAACACCGTGAAGGCGGCGACTGGCTACAAGACGCGGCCGTTCGAGCGCATCCTTTCCGAAGTGCGCGGCTTCTTCGCCGTCCACCGTGCGGAGGGCACGCACGCCGGGGGCATCCATGCCGAGATGACCGGGCAGAACGTGACCGAATGCACCGGCGGCGCGATCGACGTCACCGAACAGTCGCTCGCCGATCGCTACCACACGCATTGCGATCCGCGGTTGAACGCGGGGCAGAGCTTGGAACTGGCGTTCCTGCTGGCCGAGATGCTGAACACCGAAATGGCGGAGCGGCGCAAAGCGGCGTGACACAGCGCGGCGCCGGTAGCCACTCCGGCACCGTTTCGTGGCGGATGCAAGAAAGTCGTTGACGGCACCTCCCCCGCCTCCTAACAGCGCGCCTCCACACCGCGCACGGCCCCTTCGTCTAGCGGTCTAGGACGTCGCCCTCTCACGGCGAAAACACGGGTTCGAGTCCCGTAGGGGTCACCAGCGATTACAAGCACTTAGCTTGCATCGTCGGTTTAGTGGTCGATTATCGATCAAATACACGGTGGCGGACCCTGTCCAACGCCTGTGGATATTCTCGGCCGGCTGAAATTTCGATTGCCTTTTTCAGGTGACGTGCTCCCCGTCTTGTTACCGCTCAGACGTAGAGTGCGTGGGGATCATGCTTGAGGGTTGAGGGGATGACAACGTGGTCCGGGACATGCCCCGGACCACGTTGGCCGGCTATCTGGGCGGGGGTGCGCCCGCCGAGCTGGGAGTGTGGCCTGACGGTGTTGTAGTCGAGGCGCCAAGCCGCCAACACCGCTCTGGCGTGGGCCAGCGAGGTGAACAGCGTCTCGTTGAGACATTCGTCGCGCAGGCGACCGTTGAAGCTCTCGACGAAGGCGTTCTGGGTCGGCTTGCCTGGTGCGATATAGTGCCACTCGACCTGCCGTTCCTGCGACCAACGCAGGATGGCGACCGAGGTGAGCTCGGTGCCATTGTCGCTGACAATCAGGAGCGGCTTGCCGCGCTCACCCAGCAGCGCCGTCAGCTCGCGTGCAACACGGGCGCCGGACAGTGACGTGTCCGCCACCAAGGCCAAGCACTCCCGGCTGAAGTCATCGACTACCGCCAGGATACGGAAGCGCCGGCCGCAGACAAAGGCATCCGACACGAAGTCGAGGCTCCAGCGCTGGTTCGGCTCCTGCGGCACCGTCATCGGTGCGCGCGTGCCCAGCGCCCGCTTGCGGCCCCCACGCCGGCGGACCTTCAGACCCTCCTCGCGATAGATGCGCAGCAGCTTCTTGTGATTGGGCGCCAGCCCCTCCCGGGCAAGGAGGTAGCCCAGTCGCCGGTAGCCGAACCGACGGCGCTCCCCGGCCAGCTCTCGCAAACGCTGGCGCAGGACGCCGTCGTCGGGCCGCACCGCTTCATATCGGACGACCCGACGCGCAACGCCGACAATGTCGCAGGCACGGCGCTCGCTGAGCCCCAGCCGCTCGCGGATGAGATGGATGGACGGCCCGCCGCTTCGCGTCGGGCGTCACCAGTTTTTTCCCACGATCTCCTTCAGCGCGGCGTTGTCGAGCATCGCGTCTGCCAACAGCCGCTTCAGGCGCGCGTTCTCGTCCTCCAGCGCCTTCAGCCGGCGCGCCTCGGATATCTCCAGGCCGCCATATTTCGCCTTCCACTTGTAGAAGGTCGCATCGCTGATCCCGTGCCTGCGGCACACATCAGCCGTCTTCGTGCCGGCCTCCTGCTCCTTCACGATCGCGATGATCTGCTCGTCCGAAAACCTGCTTCGCTTCATCTATCCGTCTCCTGTCGAGGCGGACTCTACCTCACCGCGGTCACATTCCAGGGGAGCACGTCATCGATGCCACCTGCCCCTTCTCCAACGCCGCGGACCAAAGCGCGGCGAGTGCATTGAAATGTCGCTGAATGGTTCGGGGCGTCAGACGATCGGTATCGATCGATTTGGTAGCCGCAACGATCTCGGCCGCGGGCATGCCGCGAAACTCGGCCGCCTTGCCATAATTGGCGGACAGATCGCTGAGCAACTCCTTGAAGGCCGCGGCATCGCTTCGCGCAAATCCCTCGAGCGGCCGATCCCCGAAATGCTGAACGAAAAGCGCATAAGTCTTGCGCGCCTGCAAGGCCGTCTGCTTATCCCACACACCTCGACGAACTTGCGTCTGGCGAAATTGCTCCGCTTCGACAGAGAACATCGGGCCCGGAGGGGGCAGGCGTTTGGGTCGGGGAGACGGGTTGCGGCTGTACTACCCGTTCGGTAAGCGCCGCTGCCAGTAGCTTATCGGCCGGTTCGTAATTGAAGTCGCCTTCGGCCCTGGCGCGCAATGTCTCGGCGATTTCTACGCCGGCACGCAGCATGGCTTGCCCCGCTTTGCGAACACTCAGTTTGTCGAAGCGTGCCTCCGTGCGGTATCGACGTGCAAGCATGACGGCGGTGATCTGCCGCACCGATCCAAAAGCATTGCTCGCGAGGTCGATCCGGCTGCGTTCTGCAAGCTGGCGATAGTGCTCCGCCCGATGTTCCCGGAAGGCATCGGGAGTGTCGTTTAGCAACCGCTCATTGTCGTCCTGCCGCAAGATGGTGGCATAGAAGTCCCGCACCAGCGCCGCGATGTCGTTTTCGCTCAACATGGGCGCGCACTCGAGAACACCGAACAATTCCTCCGACCGCAGGTACAGGCAGCGCGACAGCGTTCGCGCCGCACCTGCTTCGTGCGTGTGGAGGCTGCATGTCAATTCGGCACGGGCCAACCGCATGCGCAGCGCCGTCGGCACGGCCCTGCGGAAGTGATAGACGCCACCGCGCCTGACCGTATTCGGGATCGCTCCCATCCCCACAAAACCCCGGCTCTGTAGCAGGGTTCTGTAGCAAAACCCCACCACGGTTCCGGCACCCCCCCGCAAAACCGAGACTGGTCACTATCTTAGATGGTATTGTGGCTGGGGCGGCAGGATTCGAACCTGCGAATGCCGGTACCAAAAACCGGTGCCTTACCGCTTGGCGACGCCCCAACGAGCCGCGCGCCTTAGAACGGCGCGCGGGAAAGCTCAACCGATACGATGCAGCCAGCCATGAGAATCTTCCACCCGCCCGCGCTGGATTGCGCTCAGTCGCTCCAGGAAGTGGGCGGTCAGCTGCCCCGTCCCGCCGCTCCCGATCGTGAACTCATAGTCCGGCCCCGCGACGCGGCCGATCGGCGTCACCACCGCTGCGGTGCCGCAGGCGAAGCTCTCAACCAGGCGGCCGCTTTGCGCATCGGCGCGCCAGTCCTGGATGGCATACGGCTCCTCGTGCACCGCCAGCCCCTGGTCGCGCGCGATCTGCAGGATCGAATCGCGCGTGATCCCGGGCAGGATCGTGCCGGTCAGCGGCGGCGTGCGCAGCGATCCGTCCTCGAAGACGAAGAAGATGTTCATCCCGCCCAGTTCCTCGATCCAGCGCCGCTCCGCCGCGTCGAGGAACACGACCTGGTCGTAGCCGCGGCGGATCGCTTCCTGCTGCGCGACCAGGCTGGTGGCGTAATTGCCCCCGCACTTGGCCGCACCGGTGCCGCCAGGCGCGGCGCGGGTGTAGTCGTGGCTGACCCACAGCGACACTGCGCGCGCGCCGCCCTTCCAGTACGCGCCGACCGACGACGCGAGCACCATGTACAGATATTCCGCGGACGGCTTCACACCTAGGAAGGCCTCGGACGCGATCATGAACGGACGCAGGTACAGCGACCCGCCCTCGACCGTCGGCATCCATTCGCGTTCGGTGAGCACCAGCTGCTCGACCGACTCGAGGAACAGTTCCTCGGGCAGTTCGGGCATCGCCATCCGCCGCGCCGAATTGTTGAAGCGTCGCGCATTCGCCTCCGGCCTGAACAGCGCCAACCCGCCGTCCTCCAGACGATATGCCTTGAGCCCCTCGAAGATCTCCTGCGCATAATGGAGTACCGACGACGCCGGGTCCATGGTCAGCGGCATCCGCTGCGCGATGCGCCCGTCGTGCCAGCCGCGCCCCTCCGAATAATGCAGCACCGCCATGTGATCGGTGAAGACGCGCCCGAATCCCGGATCGACCAGCCGGGCCGCACGCTCGTTGGCGGAGACGGGGGACGGATGCGGTTCGAACGCGAAGTTCACGGGACAATGCCTCCAGGGATGGCGACGGCGCGTCGACGCGCCGGGGTTGCGGTGGCCTAGGGCCGATGGCAAAGCCGGTCAACATGGCTGCCACAACCCATTCCGCCTCGCCGCTTTTCCTCCGCGAAACCGAAATCCGGCGCGGGTTGGAGCTGTTGTACTTCGGCAATGCGCACATCACGCGGTCGATCGACCGCGGGCTGGCCAAGCAGGGGCTGGGACGCGCGCACCACCGCGCGCTTTATTTCATCGCGCGCAAGCCCGACATGCCGGTCAGCGATCTGCTGGCGCTGCTGGCGATCACCAAGCAATCGTTGGGGCGTGTGCTGAACGAACTGATGGAGCGCGGGCTGGTCGAGGCGCGCGCTGGGGACCGCGACCGGCGCCAGCGGCTGCTGCGGCTCACCCCAGCCGGGGTCGAGCTGGAGGCCAGCCTGTACGAGGCGCTGCGCGAGAAGCTGTCGCTGGCCTATTCGCGTGCTGGCCAGGGGGCGGTGACGGGCTTCTGGGCGGTGCTCGAAGGACTGATTCCGGACGACGAGATCGCGCGCGTCGAGGCACTGCGCGGTTAGGAAACGCCGTCGCCAAGGGCGTGGCGAAGCGGTCGTGTGCGTCCTGATCTGACGCTCGACCCTTCGTCGATCCGGCAGAAAACGCGTCCGGCACCGCCGGTCAGCCTTTCGCCATCTCCGCCCCCCGCGCCGCCGCCGCGCCGATCGTGCGCTCGAGCAGCGTCACGAGCGCCTCTTCGTCGTCCAGCACGTTCAGCCCGGCGCGGGTCATCCCGCCGGGGCTCGCGACGGCGTCGGCCAGCGCCGCTGGCGTGCGGTCGCTCGCCGCGGCCATCGCCGCCGCGCCCTCGACGGTCGCCAGCGCCACCGCCGCGGCCCGCGCCGGGTCGAGCCCGATCGCGACTCCGCCAGCCGCCAGCGCATCGACGAACCGGAACAGGAACGCCGGCCCACATCCCGACAACGCGCCCGCCGCCGCGAAGCGCGCCGCATCGTCGAACCATTCGATGAGCCCCAGCGGCGCCATCAGCCGGTCGACCGTGGCGCGCGCGTCGGCCGGTGCGGCCGGTGCATGGATCGCAACGACCCCGCGCCCCAGCTCGACCGGCAGGTTCGGCATCGTCTGAATCGCCAGCGGCCCCGGGAACGCTGCCGACAGCCGCGCCGGATCGGCCCCGGCCAGCATCGACACGAGCAGCGGCGCGTCGCGGAGCCGGTCGCGATGTACTGCCGCTACGTCGTCCAGTTGCTGCGGCTTGATGCCGAGCACGACGACGTCGGGCGGCGGTCCGTCCGGCAGCGTCCGGGCCTGCCGCACGTCGCCGGGCAGCGAGCGGTCGGTCCGGTTCACGACATCCACGTCACCGGCGGCCACCACACCGCTGGCCAGCCACCGCCGCAACATCGCGGAGGCCATGTTGCCGCACCCGATCATCCACAGCCGCATGCTCGCGTCAGGCCTCGCCCTGCGTCTCGACCATCGCCGCCGCGATCGCCTCGGCCGGCGACTTGCCGCCCCACAGCACGAACTGGAACACCGGGTAAAAGCGCTCGCACTCGTCGATCGCCGAATCGACCAGCAGCTCGGCCGTGGCCAGCGCCATCGTTGCCTCGCCCTCGCGCGTCTCGATCACGGTCGCGCAGCGATACAGCAGGATCCCGCTCGACGACCACATCTCGAAATGGCCGAGCCATAGTTGCTCGTTGATCAGCCCCAGCGTCTCGTAGATCTTGCCCCGCCGCCCCTCGGCCACCTTCACGTCCGGGAACGCCAGCAGCTGCACGACCCCGTCCTCCTCGCGCCACAGCGCGCGAAGCTCGTATTCGGTCCAGCTGCCCTTGACCGTCGCGGTGATCTCGTCCTCGTTCCGCTCGCACGGCCAGCCATGGGCGAGGAAATAGGACTCGAGCATGTCGAGCGGCGCTTCGGGTTCGGAAAATTGATCGGCTTCGTCGAGCATTACGCGCTTATCGCACGGCACGGCGCGTCCGTCATCCCTGCGTGACGGCCACAGCCGTCACTCGCCGCCGCGCGCAGCCAGTGCCGCCTCCAGCTTCTCGATGCGCGCGCGCAGCGCGTCGTTCTCGTCGCGCGCGGCGACGGCCATCGCCTTTACCGCGTTGAACTCGTCGCGTGCAATGAAGTCCAGCCCACCGATCCACTCGCGCGCACGCGCCCGTGCATTGGCCTCGGCCTCGCGCCCCATGCCCGCGATCGTTCCGGCGGCGCCGTTGAAGAGCTTGGCGACGTCACCGAACAGATGGTTTTCGGATTGCATGGCGATTCGTCCTGACAGCTGAGAAGGTCAACGGATCATCTGGGACGCGACGGGCGCTTGCACAACCCGTTCCGCATCCGGATTGAGGCGACCGATCTCCCAATTCAGCGCCGCCGCCAGGCACAGCCACGCCATATACGGCACCATCAACCACGCCGCCGCACGGCGGATCTGCGCGAACACGATCGTGGCGAGCACCGACAGTCCCAGGATCGCGACGATCAGCAGAAAGGCGGCATCGACGCGGTGCGCGCCGAAGAACAGCGGCGTCCAGGCCAGGTTGCCGGCCAGCTGCGCCACGAACAGCGCGGCCCCGAGCCCGCGCAGCCGCGCACCGCGCGCACTGACGATCATCGCGATCGCCAGCCCGAGCATGACGTACAGCACCGACCACACCACCGGAAACGCCCAGCCCGGCGGCGTGAAATCCGGTTTGGCCAGCGCCGCATACCAGCCGTTCTGCTCACCCGAAGGGACCGTCCGGCCCGACAGGAAGCCGAGCAGCAGCACCGCCGGGATCAGCACCGCGGCGGCGCGGACGAAGTCCATCCGCAACTGCGACCTTGACGCCAACTCGCCCATGCCTCTCCCCTGTCCTGATGTGAACAATCGACCGCCAAAGCGCCAACATCCGCGACGGTGTCATCCTCTTTGCGCGGCCAGCAGGAACTCGACGTTTCCTTCCGGTCCGGTGATGGGGCTTTCGACCACCCCCTCCACGCGCCACCCCTGACCCACGAACCAGTCGGCGATCTCGCCGCACACCCGCTGATGCACCACGGGGTCGCGCACCACACCGCCCTTGCCGACCTCCGCGCGTCCCGCCTCGAACTGCGGCTTGACCAGCACCAGCGCGCGCCCGGCGGCGGTCACGAAGCCCAGCGGCACCTCCAGCACCTTGGCGAGTCCGATGAAGCTGGCGTCGCACACCACCAGATCGACCGGCTCCGGGACATGCGTGTCGGTCAGGATCCGCGCGCTGGTCTGTTCGTGGACGACGACCCGTGGGTCCTGCCGCAGCTTCCAGGCGAGCTGGTTCGTCCCGCTGTCGACCGCATAGACGCGCGTCGCGCCACGGGTCAGCAGGACGTCGGTGAAGCCGCCCGTCGACGATCCGACGTCGATCGCCACCGCGCCGGTCACGGCCCAGCCGAAATGATCCAGCCCATGCGCCAGCTTGATCCCGCCGCGCGACACCCACGGATGATCGCGTCCGCGCACGTCAAGCACTGCGTCCACCGCGACCGGCTGACCCGGTTTCTCGACCTTGCGCTCGCCGACAAACACCAGCCCGGCCATTACCAGCGCCTGCGCGCGGGTGCGCGACTCGGCCAGCCCACGGTCGACGAGCAACTGGTCGATGCGTTGCTTTGGGGAAGCGGCCATACCCTGCGCTATCGCGGGGCGCCTGCCGCTGCAAGCGGCGCCAACGCCTCGTCGCACGCGCGCCTCCGCTGACGCGAATTGCTGCAGCGCACGATTGTCCATCAACTTAATAGGTATTATGTCCCCGATAGAGGCCGCGGCATGCCCGACCCCAGCTATAACGCCGCGGCCTCGCTCTGATGGTGGACGACAGGAGGTACGTCATGGGACATGCCAACTACGATTTGTCGGTACAACCCACCGTTCTGACGGTGCCCGGTCTCGGCGGCTCGGGCCCCGCACACTGGCAGACCTTGTGGGAGCGCAGCCGTCCCGACACGTCGCGGATCGAACTCGGCATGTGGGATCGCCCACATCGCAACAGCTGGGTGACGAAGATCGATCAGGCGGTGGCGTCGGCGCGCGCGCCGGTGATCCTCGTCGGCCACAGCCTCGGCTGCATCGCGGTCGCCTGGTGGGCGTCGATGAGCCCGCAACCTTATGGCTGGCCGGTCGCCGGCGCGTTGCTGGTCGCGCCCGCCGACGTCGATCGCGCTGGGGTCGCGGCGGAACTCGCGCCGTTTGCGCCCTGCCCGAAGGCGCCGCTGCCCTTCCCCTCGATCGTGGTCGCCTCTACCGACGATCCCTGGGTAACGATCGACCGCGCCCACAGCCTGGCGGTCGACTGGGGCAGCCACTTCATCGACTATGGCGCGCACGGCCACATCAACGCCGCCAGCGGGCTGGGCCAATGGCCGGAGGGGATGGAGTTGCTCGATCGCGTGATCGCCGCGGCCGGCGGTCCGCACGGCGAGGTGCGCACGCCCGGCGACGCGCGTGCGATCCTGTCGCGGCGTGCCGGCGGCGATCGCCGCCCGCACGCCTGACCCTCCCGAGCGTCAGCGCTGCAGCGCGGCGACCCCCGGCAATTCGCGGCCTTCCATCCACTCCAGGAACGCGCCGCCCGCTGTCGAGACGAAGGTGAAGGAACCGGCCGCACCAGCTTGATTCAGCGCGGCAACCGTGTCGCCGCCGCCCGCAACCGACACCAACCCGCCTTCCTTGGTGAGCGCCGCCGCGGTCCGCGCCAGCGCCACCGTGGCGGTGTCGAACGGCGGGGTCTCGAACGCGCCCAGCGGCCCGTTCCACACCAACGTCCGACAGTTCTTCAGCACGTCGCCCAGCGACTCGGTCGCGGCCGGGCCGACGTCGAGAATCATCTCGTCTGCGGCAACTTCGTGAACATTGACGGTGCGGGTCGGCGGATTGGGCTTGAACTCCTTCGCGACGACAACGTCGTACGGCAGATGGATCGTGCAGCCCGCCTGCTCGGCCGCGTCGAAAATCTCCTCGGCGGTGCCCGTCAGGTCGTGCTCGCACAGGCTCTTGCCGACATCGACCCCGCGCGCCGCCAGGAAGGTGTTCGCCATGCCGCCGCCGATGATCAGGTGATCGACGCGGCTGACCAGGTGCTTGAGCACGTCGAGCTTGGTCGAGACCTTCGCGCCGCCGACCACCGCCGCGACGGGATGCTCTGGCGAACCCAGCGCCTTCTCCAGCGCGTCGAGTTCCGCCTCCATCGCCCGACCGGCAAAGGCGGGCAGCACGTGCGCCAGCCCCTCGGTCGAGGCGTGCGCGCGGTGCGCGGCGGAGAACGCGTCGTTGACGTACAGGTCGCCGAGCGCCGCGAAACGTTCCACCACCGCCGGATCGTTCTTCTCCTCGCCGCCGAAGAAACGGGTATTCTCCAGCACGCCGATGTCACCCGGCTGCATCGTCGCGACCGCGTCGGCTGCACCCTCCCAATCGACGTAGCGTACCGGGCGGCCCAGCACCGCCTCATAAGGCTTGACGATCTGCGCCAGCGACATGTCCGGGGACGGCACGCCCTTCGGCCGCCCGAAATGTGCGAGCACCAGCACGATCGCGCCCTTGTCGGCCAGCTCGGCGACCGTGGCGACCGTCGCGAGCAGCCGCGTGTCGTCGCTTACCTGCCCGTCGTGCAAGGGCACGTTCAGGTCCTCGCGTACCAGCACGCGCTTGCCCGTGACATCGCCGATATCGTCAAGCGTTCGGAATGACTTGGTCATGAGTCCTCGATCCTGATTGCATCACCGGCGGCAATGGTGCCGCCCTGGATAACCATCGCACAGGCGCCGCCACGCCAATCAGGGGTCAGCGCGGCGCGCAACCCCTCCGCCAACGCCTCCATGCGCTCGCACGGGTCGCATTCACGGGTGATCTGTAGGATCACGTCGGGGCCGATGCGCACGCGCGTGCCGGCGACCTGCGGCAGGTCGACGCCGTCGACCAGCAGGTTGGCGCGGCGTTCCTGCCAACCGATCGTATGGCCGACCTCCGCCATCGCCGCGTCCCAGTCACCGCGCTCGATCAGCGTCACCTGCCGCTTGTACGGCTTGCCGCGCATCGCGCCGCGAAAATCGCCGTGGATGCCGCCGTCGACGCTCACCTCGACGCAATCGACCAGTTCCATCGGCGCACGCGACCGCGCGTGGCGCGCGATGCCGAGCAGCACGCCCGTCACCGCACCAGAACCGTCACCCCGGTAAAAGCCGGGGTTTCTCCGCCACAGGGAGATGACAGCAGTTGCTGACATGACGGGCGGCGGCTGATCACCCCAGCTTGGCCATCGCCGAGGCGGTATCGACCATGCGGTTCGAGAAGCCCCATTCGTTGTCGTACCAGCTGACGACGCGCACCAGCTTGCCGTCGATCACCGCCGTCTCCAGGCTGTCGACCGTCGACGAATACGGTGTGTGGACGATGTCGATCGACACGAGCGGCTCGTCGGAGAAATGCAGCACGCCCTTCATCGGGCCTTCCGCCGCCGCCTTCAACAGCGCGTTGACCTCGTCCTTGGTCGTGTCGCGCGCCGGCGTGAAGGTCAGGTCGACCAGGCTGCCGTCCGGCACCGGCACACGCACCGCCGAGCCGTCCAGCTTGCCCTTCAATTCCGGCAGCACCTCGCCTACCGCGCGCGCCGCGCCGGTCGTGGTCGGGATGATGTTCATCGCGGCGGCGCGGGCGCGGCGCAGGTCCGGGTGGATCTGGTCGAGGATCTTCTGGTCGTTGGTATAGGCGTGGATCGTGGTCATCAGGCCACGCTCGATCCCGATCGCGTCGTTCAGCACCTTCGCCACCGGCGCCAGGCAGTTGGTGGTGCACGACGCGTTCGACACGATCGTGTGGCCGGCCTCCAGCTTGTCGTGGTTCACGCCGTACACGACGGTGATGTCGACGCCTTTCGCCGGGGCGGAGATCAGCACCTTCTTGGCACCCGCGTCGATATGCTTCTGCGCACTGGCACGATCGGTGAAGAAGCCCGTGCATTCCAGCACGATATCGACGCCCAGCTCGGCGTGCGGCAGGTTGGCGGGATCGCGCTCGGCGGTGACGCGGATGCGCTTACCGTCGATCACCATGTCCTGACCATCGGCCTCGACGGTCCCGGCATACTTGCCATGGACGCTGTCGCGGCTGAACAGCCAGGCGTTGGACTTCGTGTCGGCCAGGTCGTTGATCGCCACCAGCTCCAGCTCGCTGCCGCGCTCCAGCAGCGCGCGCGCCACCAGTCGGCCGATGCGCCCGAACCCGTTGATCGCCACCTTCGTCATCGTCAAACTCCCGCCAGTTTCGCTCCGATGCGGCGGCTATTGCGCAGGTGGACGGCCACCCGTCAACTGCCGCACTGCAACGGCCGTCCGGCGCGCAAGCTACTTGTCGCGCCGCGTGTGCGATCCTATCGCTGCGCGCCATGGACAATCCCGCGATCGCCCGGCTCGACGCCGCCATCACCCGCGTGGAAGCGGCGATCGCCGCGCGCCGCGCCGCCGATGCGCAGCTGGAACGCCGACACGCCACGTTGAAGGCGACCATGGCACAGGCGGTCGCGGCGCTCGATGCGATCATCGCCAACACGCCAGACGACAAGGGAGAGCGCTGAGATGGCTTTGGTCAGCCTGCGGATCGGCGACACGAGCTACGACCTGGCATGCCGCGACGGTGGCGAGGCGCGGCTGGAGCAGGCCGCCGCGCTGATCGACGAGCGCTGGGAGATCGCGCGGCGTGCAGCGGGCGCCGGGGGCACGAACCGCGCGATGCTGCTGGCCGCGCTGATGGTCGCCGACGCCCTGATCGACGCTCGCAATGCGCCCCCGCCCGAGACGCCGGAGGGCGTGGCGCTCGATCGACTGTCCGAACGGCTGGAAGCGATCGCGTCGGCCCTTGAGCAAACGCTGCCGAGCGCCTAGATCGGTGTCGGCGGGTTCTGCCCGGTACGAGCCTAGAACTATCCCTGAGGCTATTCATCATCCATGGGGGTTGTCCCTGCCCGGATCCTGGTCCGACGCACATGATCCCCACCTGACGTACTGGGCGTCAGTGGATACTCCGGAAAACGGCCACGGCGGTCCCGCCACCCGCCCCCTCGTGCGACAGCGATGACCGACAAGCAGCAGATGCGCGCCGCCGCCCGCGCCGCCCGTGACGCCTTCGTCCGCACAGCGCATCCGCCGATCCGGGTCGACCCGGGCTTCCTGGCGATGCTGTCGGCGGGGTTGACGATCGCCAGCTACGTACCGATCGGCAGCGAGGCCGATCCCGCACCGCTGGAGCACGCAGCAATCGCAGCGGGTTGCACCCTGGCCCTTCCGCATGTCGTCGACCGGGCGACGCCGCTGCGTTTTCTGCGCTGGATGAGCGACGAACCGCTGTCGCCCGGCCCCTTCGGACTCCGCCAACCGCGTCGCGAGGCCGAAGAACGCGCTCCCGACCTGGTCCTGACCCCACTGGTCGCGTTCGACCGCGACTTGAACCGCCTCGGGCAAGGCGCGGGGCATTATGACCGCGCCTTCGCCGCCTATCCCGATGCCTTGCGCATCGGCGTGGCGTGGAGCGTCCAGCAGGTCGAGGCTTTGCCGGCCGACCTGTGGGACGTGCCGCTGCACGCCATCGTCACCGAACAGCAATGGATCTCCGTATGACCCCCTCATGGCGCAAACCCGCGGGGATGCTTGCCATCCTGCTGCTGATCCTGGTGTGGTGCATCGCCATCGCCTCGCTATCCGGGACGGTCGGGCGATGGCATGGCGCGGTGCAGCTCGGCTTCTACGTCGTGACCGGCATCATATGGATCGCACCGCTCAAGCCGCTGCTGCGCTGGATGGAAACCGGGCGCTGGCGCTGATGTGATCGCCACCCTGACGGTGGCGCGAGTGACGGGGCTCGAACCCGCGACCTCCGGCGTGACAGGCCGGCGCTCTAACCAACTGAGCTACACCCGCATTCCATCGACACGCCCGACACGGCGGGGTGTCACACCCACGACCGCGCAGACCCTGCCGGAAACACTGCTGCTGACACCATCCCGAGGGATGGCGCGAGTGACGGGGCTCGAACCCGCGACCTCCGGCGTGACAGGCCGGCGCTCTAACCAACTGAGCTACACCCGCTTGTAGAAGCGTGAGGCGCGCCAACTAGGCGGCGTCCCGGAACCTGTCAACGACTATCCGATACTTTTTCGATCGCCGCGAGCGGCTCCTCCTGGCCGCGCATCAGCGTGCCGTCCTCGAACAGGAACCCGGCGATGTCGGGGCGCCCGGCCGCCGACAGGATCGTTTGGACGATGATGAGGATCGGCACTGCCAGCAGCGCACCGACAGTGCCCCACACCCAGCCCCAGAAACTGATCGAAATGAGGATCATGACCGGGTTGATGGTCAGGCGATGCCCCACGATCAGCGGCGTGACCACGTTCGCCTCGATCAGGTGAGCACCGTACATGATCGCCGGCGCCGACAGCGCCGTCCACACGTCGGCAAAGGTCATCAGCCCGCCGATCGCCAGCAGCAGCGCCGCGACCACCGGCCCGAAATAGGGCACGTAGTTCAGCAGCGTCACGATCCCGCCCCACATCAGCGGAAACGGCATGCCGAGCAAGTGGAGGGCACCGGCGACGATCGCGCCGAGCGCGATGTTGATCGCGGTGATCGTGCCCAGGTACGACGACACTGCATCGACCATTTCCTGCAGGACGCGTGCGGTGGTCATCGCACCGCCAAAGCTCGCGCGTCCGGTGATCATCCGCTCGCGCATCCGCGTCCAGCCCGAGAGGAAGAAGAAGGCGACGAGGATCGCGTAGAAGGTCTGGACGATCGCCGCCGGTGCCGACGTGGCGGCCAGTTCCACGATCGAGCTGGGCGGCGCGACCGCCGTCGTCGGCGACGCCTTCACCGGAGTCGTCGCGATCTGGCGCAGTGTGCGGTTGGCGTAGCGCTCCAGGCTGGAATACAGGTCGAGAATCGGGGCGAGGTTCGCCTGGATGCGATGGATGCGGCTCGGCAGCAGCCGGAAGAATTCGGTCGCCGGCACGACGATCGCCGCCAGCGCCACATTGGCGACGATCAGGAACAGGATGACGCAGAACAGCGCGGCGATCGGCGATGGGATCCTCCGCCGCTCAAGCCATTCCAGGAGCGGGATCAGCGCCAGTGACACGACCAGCGCGATCGCGGTCGGCATGAAGAATTCCGCACCCGCCTGGAGTGCGAACGGCAACCCCAGCATCAACCCGACGCCGGCCGTCAGCGTCAATCCGGCGAGCAGGCGGTCGCGGCGCATCGGCGGGTCGATTCCCGCCCCGATAGGTGCCGGAAGGAGCGGGTCGGCGGCGCGTTGTTCGGACATATCCGCCACCTTGGGACATTTGCCCGCCCCGGCCAAGCGCCTTCGCGCGGAAGGTCAATCCTTTGCGTGCCACGCTCCTTCCTCAAGGTAGAGGTAATCGGGATCGAATTCGCCGAGCCTGGCGAGGCGATCGTGGTCGAGGATCCGCACGGTGCCGCGCGCGAACTCCGCCAAACCCCCCTCGCGCAGCCGCCGCAGCATGCGGTTGACGTGAACGCTGGTCAGGCCGAGCCCCTCACCCAAGTCCTGCTGGGTCAAGGCAAATTCGAACGTTCCGCCGTCCGCCACCCCGACGGCGCGCAGCCGGTGATAGGTTTCGAGCAAGAAATGGGCGAGGCGGCCGGCGGCGTCGAGGCGGCCGATGCGGAAGATCCATTCGCGGTGGAGCGCGGCATCCAGCAACGTCGAGCGCCAGAGCAGGCGGGTCAGGTGCGGATGTTCGGCCAGGATGTCGTCGAGTCGAGCATGCGGTATGACCGCGACGCGCGCCTCGGTGAGGGTGCCGACGTCGTGATCGAGGCGGCGCAGCGGGTAGCCGTGCAGGTCGACGAAATCCCCCGTCAATTGCAGCGCCACGAGTTGCCGGAAGCCGTCGCGCGCGTCCATGTAGCGGCACATCACCCCGTCCAGCAGCAGCGTACTGTGCGAAACCGGCGTACCGCGACGCGTGACGATGGTACGCGCGGGCAGGTGCTCGACTCGTTCGACGGCGCGCTCCAGCACGTCTTTGTCGTCTTCGGTCAAGACGTTACGGCCGCGACCGCGCAGAAAGTCCCTTGTCACCCGCATCGGCTGAGCGTCTCCCGTTCCCATGCGCGATGCTTAGGCAGACGCGCGGCCGCGCGACAAGGGAGGCGCCCGCATCGTCGACACGGTTCGCACGTCGGGCATTGCCTTGCCCTCTCCGGGCGCGATAGGAAGGCGATGGTTCGAAACATCGGTATGCCGAACGCCGGCGTCGATACGAAGGAGAGTGACCCGATGACGTCGCAAAGCAACGAGCAAAGCGGGCCGATCCGTACCGAACGGCACGGCGACGTGCTGGTTATCATCAGCGATTCGCCGCCGGTAAACGCGCTGGGTGCCGCAGTGCGCGACGGAATAGCGGCCTCGGTGCAGCAAGCAGTGGCGGATTCGAGCATTGCGGCGATCGTGGTGCGATGCGAGGGCCGCACATTCTTCGCCGGCGCGGACATCAGCGAGTTCGGCAAGCCGCTGCAAGGCGTCCCCCTCCCCACGCTGGTTGACATGATCGAGGCGAGCCCGACGCCGGTCGTCGCGGCGATCCACGGCACCGCGCTGGGCGGCGGGTGCGAGGTGGCGCTGGGGTGCCATTACCGGGTCGCGGTACCGTCGGCGACGCTCGGCACGCCCGAGGTGAAGCTGGGGCTGCTGCCGGGCGCGGGGGGCACGCAGCGGCTGCCGCGCGTGGTCGGCATCAAGAATGCGCTCGACATGATCGTGCTCGGCAACCCGATCCCGGCGAAGGCGGCCGCGGACGCCGGGCTGATCGACAGGATCGTCGGCGAGGAGTCGCTGGAGGCCGACGCGATCGCCTTTGCGCGCGAAGTGGCGGGCAAGCGCCCGATCCCGCGCGTCCGCGACCGCGACGTCGCGCCCGATCCGGAGGCGGTCGAGGCATTCCGCAAGACGCACGGCCGCAAGCTGCGCGGGTTCGACGCGCCCGAGGCGTGCATCGCCTGCGTCGCGGCGGCGGGCGAGAAGCCGTTCGAGGACGGCATCGCGTTCGAGCGCGAGCAGTTCATGACGTTGATGAACGGCACGCAATCGGCGGCGCAACGGCACATCTTCTTCGCCGAGCGGCAGGCCGCGAAGATCGACGGCGTCGATCCGGCGACCCCGCTGCGTGCCGTCAACCGCGTCGGCGTGATCGGCGCGGGCACGATGGGCGGCGGGATCGCGATGAACTTCCTGTCGGCGGGCGTGCCGGTCACGATCGTCGAGATGCAGCAGGAGGCGCTCGACCGCGGCACCGGCATCATGCGCCGCAATTACGAGGCGAGCGCGGCGAAGGGCCGACTGCCCGCGGGCGCGCCGGACAAGGCGATGGCGCTGCTGACCCCCACCCTGTCGCTCGACGACCTGGCCGATTGCGACCTGATCATCGAGGCCGTGTACGAGGACATGGGGGTGAAGAAGGACATCTTCACCAGGCTGGACGCGATAGCCAAGCCGGGGGCGATCCTGGCGAGCAACACCAGCTACCTGAATATCGACGAGATCGCCGCGGTGACGAAGCGGCCGGGCGACGTGCTGGGCATGCACTTCTTCTCGCCGGCCAATGTCATGAAATTGCTGGAGGTCGTGCGCGGTGCGCAGACCGCGCCCGACGTGCTGGCGACGGTGATGGCGCTCGCCAAGAAGATCCGCAAGGTCGCGGTGGTCGCGGGAGTGTGCGACGGGTTCATCGGCAACCGGATGCTGATGCCGCGGCAGGTCGAGGCCAACAAGCTGTTGATGGAGGGCGCGACGCCCGAGCAGATCGACCGCGTGCATGTCGCGTTCGGGATGCCGATGGGGCCGTTCCAGATGGCCGACCTGGCCGGGGTCGATATCGGCTGGCACCGCGACCCGGCGCGGATCGAGAACATCCGCGACGCACTGGCCGCGGAGGGCCGCTGGGGACAGAAGAAGGGCGCTGGCTTCTACGATTACGACGAGAAGCGGAATCCCACCCCCTCGCCGCGGGTCGCCGAGATCATCGACGCGTTCCGCGCGAAGGAAGGCACGACGCCGCGCCCGATCGGCGACGAGGAGATCGTCGCGCGCACGCTCTACACGATGGTCAACGAAGGCGCGCTGATCCTGGAGGAAGGAATGGCGCAGCGGGCGAGCGATATCGATGTCGTCTGGGTCTATGGCTACGGCTGGCCGGTCTATCGCGGCGGGCCGATGTTCTGGGCGCAGAGCGAGGGCGTCGACAAGGTGGTCGCCGGGCTGGAGCGCTACGGCTTTCCGGTCGCCAAGGGGCTGAAGACCGGGGAGGCGTTCAAGTGAGCGATATCGAGACGTTCCGCGCCGAGACGCGGGCGTGGCTGGAGGAGAATTGTCCGGCGGAGATGCGGCAGCCGGTCGTCAGCGACAAGGACGTGGTTTGGGGCGGGCGCGACCAGTCTCGGCTGACCGCGCCGCAGAAGACCTGGCTCGACCGGATGGCGACGCGCGGCTGGACCGTGCCCGACTGGCCGACGGAATATGGCGGCGGCGGGCTGTCCCCGGCCGAGACGAAGGTGCTGCGCGAGGAGATGGCGCGGATCGGCGCGCGCAATCCGCTCAACAGCTTCGGCATTTCGATGCTCGGCCCGGCGCTGCTGAAATACGGCACCGAGGCGCAGAAGCTGGAGCATTTGACCAAGATCGCACGCGGCGAGATCCGCTGGTGCCAGGGCTATTCGGAGCCGAACGCGGGATCGGACCTGGCGGCGCTGGCGACCAGCGCGGAGGATGCCGGCGACCATTTCGTCGTCAACGGTCAAAAGGTGTGGAC
This sequence comes from Sphingomonas sp. BE138, assembly GCF_031456125.1. NCBI lineage: Bacteria > Pseudomonadati > Pseudomonadota > Alphaproteobacteria > Sphingomonadales > Sphingomonadaceae > Sphingomonas > Sphingomonas sp. BE138. The sequence continues at coordinate 25,213 of NZ_JAVDUC010000016.1, read as the reverse complement.
CAGCTATGCCGACCAGGCGGACTGGATCTTCTGCCTGGTGCGCACCGACAGGACGACGAAGCAGGGCGGGATCAGCTTCGTGCTGTTCGACATGGCCTCACCCGGCGTCTCGACCAGGCCGATCCTGCTCATCAGCGGCTATTCGCCGTTCTGCGAGACGTTCTTCGACAATGTGAAGGTGCCGAAGACGAACCTCGTCGGCGAGCTGAACAAGGGCTGGGACGTCGCCAAATATCTGCTAGGGCACGAGCGCGAGATGATTTCCGGCATGGGATTGTCGGGGGGCGGCGACGCGCTGATCGAGGGGGCGTTGGCGACGGTCGGCGTGGATGCCGAGGGGCGGCTGGCCGACCCGCTGCTGCGTGCGCAGATCGCGCTCTATGAGGTGCGCGCGCAGGCGTTTGCGGCGCAGAGCGAGCGGTTCATCGACGAGCTGAAGGCGGGGCGCGCGCACCCTGCGCAGCCGAGCATGATGAAATATTACGGCACCGAGCTGAACAAGGCGCGCCACGAGCTGGCGATGGCGGCAGGCGGATCGGACGCGATCGAATGGGAGAGCGTACGGTCGGGTACCGGGCGTGCGGCGCGCGCGTGGCTGCGCACGAAGGCCAATTCGATCGAGGGTGGGACGAGCGAGATCCAGCTGAACATCGTGGCGAAGCGGATCCTGGAATTGCCGGGGTGATCGTCGCTTGATCGTCACCCCGGCGAAAGCCGGGGTCTCGGGCCGCAAGCGAGCGGCGTGTGGAGAAAGACCCCAGCTTTCGCTGGGGTGACGATTGCCGATCCAGACGGGGCTTGATCGAAATGCCGCTTTTCCTGAACGACGAACAGACGATGCTGCGCGACACCGCGCGCGATTTCGTGAGCGAGAATGCGCCGGTCGCGCATCTGCGGCGGCTGCGCGACAGCGACGATGCGACGGGCTTCGATCGCGCGCTGTGGAAGCAGTTCGCGGAAATGGGGTTCACCGGCATCCTGATCGGCGAGGAGGCCGGCGGGCTGGGACTGGGCCATGTCGAGGCGGGCGTCGTGCTGGAGGAGATCGGGCGCAACCTGTCGCCCTCCCCGTTCCTGACCACGGCGGTGGCGGCGGTCGCGGCGCTGGACGGCACGGCGCAGGCCGGGCGCTGGTTCCCCGGCATCTTGGCGGGCGAGACGGTGGCGGCGCTGGCGATCGACGAAGGACCGAAGCATCGCGACGCGGTGGCGATGCGCGCCGAGCGCGCCGGCAACGGCTTCAAGCTGACCGGCGCCAAGCAGTTCGTGACCCACGGTCATGTCGCGGACCTGCTGATCGTCGCGGCGCGTACTGCCGGCGCGGCCGATGATGCCGAGGGCGTGACGTTGTTCGCGGTGCCGGCCGATGCCGCGGGGGTGACCGCGACGCCGGAGCGGCTGGCCGACAGCAGCCTTGCGGCGCGAATGACGTTCGACGGCGTCCAGGTCGATGCCGATGCGGTGATCGGCGAGGTCGACGCGGGGCGGGCGCCGCTCGACCGGTTGCTGCGCGCGGGGCGGACGGGCGCTTCGGCCGAGCTGCTGGGCGTCGGCGGCGGCGCGATGGACATGACGGTCGGCTATCTGAAGCAGCGCAAGCAGTTCGGCGCGGTGATCGGCAGCTTCCAGGCGCTGCAGCACCGCGCCGCGCATCTCTATGCCGAGCTGGAGGTGGCGCGCGCCGCGGTGCTGAAGGCGCAGCAATTGCTGGACGGCGGCGCGGATGCCGGCGGCGACCGGGATCGTGCGGTATCGGTCGCCAAGGCGATGACGGGGCTTGCCACGACGCTGTCGGTGCAGGAAGGCGTGCAGATGCACGGCGGAATCGGCATGACCGACGAATATGACATCGGCTTCTTCATGAAGCGCGCGCGGGTGCTCGCCGAAATGTTCGGTGACGCGAACTTCCACGCCGACCGCGTGGCGCGCGGGCGCGGCTATTGAGCGACGCACCTTCCCCCGCCGCACTCGTCGCCGATCTGGTCGATCTGCTCGATGTCGAGGAGATCGACACCGATCTGTATCGCGGGCGGCGCTCGACCGGCGGCGTGGGACGCGTCTTCGGCGGGCAGGTGATCGCGCAGGCATTGCAGGCCGCGCAGCGATCGGCGGGCGAGACGCCCAAGGTCGCGCACTCGCTCCACGCCTATTTCATGCGCGCGGGCGCGGAGGAGCATCCGATCATCTACCGCGTGGTGCGCGATTTCGAGGGGCGCAGCTTCGCCACCCGGCGCGTGATCGCGATGCAGCGCGGCACGCCGATCCTGAACATGGCGGCGTCGTTCCAGCTGCCCGAGGACGGCTTCGCGCATCAGGATGCGATGCCGGACGTGCCGCCGCCGGACGCGTTGCAGGACGAACTCGCGCTGCGTGCCGCGGTGGCCGACAGGATCCCGCCGGGCCTGCGCGACCAGCTGCTGCGCCCGCGCGCGATCGAATACCGCCCGGTGACGCCGCGGCACTGGACCGAGCCGGTGCCCGCTGCGCCGGTGCATCATTACTGGTTCCGCGCGGCGGCGCCGGTCGGCGACGATCCGGCGATGCACCGCGCGGTGCTCGCCTACGCCAGCGACATGCTGCTGCTGGGCACGTGCATGTTGCCGCACGGCGTGACGTGGATCACGCCGGGGATGCAGACCGCCAGCCTCGACCACGCGTTATGGCTGCACGAGCCGGCGCGGACCGACGACTGGCTGCTCTACGCGATGGACAGTCCGTGGGCCGGGCACGGACGCGGCATGAACCGCGGGCGAATCTTCACCGCGGACGGGCGCCTGGTGGCCAGCGTGGCGCAGGAGGGGCTGGCGCGGATGCGCGCGCCACGCTGACTCAGGCCGGCTCGTGGATCGGGCAGCGGTTCACGCGCTCCCGGTAGTCGGCGGAGTGGCGGTAGGTGTCGCGGCGCGCGCGGTTGATGTTGCCGAGCGGGCGATGCGCGGCAAGGCCGGTCCAGACGCTGAAGCGCATATGGTCGTTGACCTGCGCGACGCGCGCATCGTCCCAGCTGTCCTGTGCGGCGGCGCGGATCGTGGCGACACGGACGAACGGCGCCTCCGCCTCGTCCCATTCCACCGTCGCGTCCTCGACCGGCTGGCGCGAAAGGTCGCGGGCGAGCTGGACGCGGAACTCCCATTCGCCCGCGATGCTGCGCAGTTCGTCCCGCACGGTGTGGCGGATCGCGTCGCGATCCCCTGCGGTGGCGATGATCGCGCCGGTACGCTCCTTCAGTCCGGGGGCGAGCGGCGCGACGCTGAACTTGGCGATATGGTCGCCGTAGCGGAACGGCGTGGCGCTGTAATAGGTCTCGCCAATCGGATCGACGTTGGGCGCGCCGCCGAGCGTGTTCACGGTCGCGCTCTCGATGCCGACCGCGCCCAGCGCGCTGCTGACGCCGCGCAGCACCGCGGACAACGCCTTCTTCGCGCCTTCCGCCTTGTCCGTGGTGCGCGCGAGCAGCTTGAGATTGCCGAGAAACTTCTCGGCGGTTTTCGCCTGGAACGCGGTGGCGTTGACCATGATGAAGTCCTGCGTCCGGCCCGCGGCACCGGGCAGCCGCTCGCCGTCAACGTCGAACACCTTGATCGCGAGCCCGCGCGGGAGCGAGATGGCGTTGTCGAGGATGTCGCCGGGGTTGGTGGAGAGGCGCATCATCACCTTGTGTTCGCCCGGCGTCGCGAACAGACCCTGCGCCAGTTCGGGCGGCAGATCGGCATCGATGGTCAGCGTCCCTTCGAGGATCGCATGCGCCTTGGCATGGACGGCGCGCACCGCATGGCCGTAATCCTCGGCGGTGGTGTCGAGGACGATGTCGAATTGCTCGTTCAGGTGCGCGATCGTCTCGCGCTCGTCGGGCAGGACCTGTTCGATGTCGGGCGAATAACGGACGGGGGGGGGACATCGGGCGACTCTCCTTCGGGATCGGGAGCATAACCAAGGTTAACCGCCAGTGTTCCGCGCGCTACACCGCGGTCTTGCCGTAATCCTGGCGCGTGACCGGGTGGCTGGACGACAACCCGCCATCGGCGGCGAGCGCCTGGCCGTTCACGTAGCTGGCGTCGTCGCTGGCGAGGAACAGCGCGACGCGCGCCAGTTCTTCGGGCTGCGCGCCGCGGCGCAAGGGGTTGAGGCGGCCGATGCGGTCGAGCTTGCCGACGTCGCGCGCATAGTCGAAGGTCGGCTGCGTCATGCCCGTCTCGGTGAGGCCGGGGCAGAGCGCGTTGACGCGGACGTTCGCGCCGGAGAGCTGCTGCGCGGCGACCATCGCGAGATTGACGACGCCGGCCTTGGATGCCGAATAGGCAGGCGACCCGGCGCCCGAGCGAAGCCCGGCGACGCTGGCGGTCAGCACGATCGCACCCCCGCCGCGTGCGGCGATCGCGGGCGCGGCGTGCTTCACCGCGAGCCACGGGCCGATCAGGTTGACGCGCAGCACGTCGCTGAACAGCGCCACATCGGTGTCGAAGATGTTGGCCAGCCCCCCGGAAATGCCGGCATTGGCGAACATCACGTCAAGGCCGCCAAAGCGCTCCACCGCGAGCGCGACGGTGCGCGCGACGTCGTCCTCGTTCCCGGCATCCATGCGGATCGCGACGGCGGTGCCGCCGGCCGCAACGATGTCTCGCGCCGTGGCCTCGGCCTGTTCGGTGAGGTCGGCGACGATCACCTGCCCGCCCTCGGCGGCGAACAGCGCGGCGGCGGCGCGGCCGATCCCGGAGCCGGCGCCGGTGACGACGATCGATTTCCCCGCGAACCTCATGCGCCGGCCCTCTGCGCGAAATGCCAGGCGGCATCGACCAGCCCGCCCATCCGCGCGGCGGTCTCGTGCGCGCGCGGGTTGGCGGCGGTACCGATGACGATACGCTTCTTGATGCCCTGCACGATCCCGGCGAGGCGGAAGAGGTTGAACGCGAAATACCAGTCGAGCGCGATCGGTGCGCTGCGGTTCGTGCGCGCGCAATAACGCTCGAGCATCTCGGGCAGCTCGGGAATCCCGCTGGTCGCGCCGGTGCGGCCGAGCACGCCGGAGCGCCCCTCGGGCTCGGTCACCCAGCTCATCAGGAAATAGGTGAGGTCGGCGACCGGATCGCCGAGCGTCGAGAGTTCCCAGTCGAGCACCGCGGCGACGCGCGGTTCGGTGCCCGGCGCGAAGCGGAGATTGTCCACGCGGTAATCGCCATGGACGATGCTGGTCCGCTCCTGCGCAGGGACGGTGCGCGGCAGGAAGTCGATCAGCCGCTCCATCGCCGGCATCGTCTCGGTCTCGGCACCGCGGTACTGCTTCGTCCAGCGCGCGACCTGCCGCTCGAAGTAATTGCCCGGGCGACCGTAATCCCCCAGCCCGATCGCGACGTGATCGGTGTTGTGGAGGTCGGCGAGCGTGTCGATCATCGCGTGATAGTGGTCGCGGCGCTGCGCAGGCGCGAGATCGGGCATCGTGCCGTCCCAGATCGTCCGCCCCTCGACCATCTCCATGACGTAGAAGGCCGAGCCGATGACCGCGTCGTCCATGCACAGCCCATACGGGCGCGGGACCGGAAAGCCGGTGGGGTGGAGCGCGGCGATGACGCGGTACTCGCGGTCGACCTGATGCGCGGAGGGCAGCAGCACACCGACCGGCTTGCGACGGAGCACGTAGCTGCCGTGCCCGGTATCGATCCGGTGGGTGGGGTTGGACTGTCCACCCTCGAACCGCTGCTGCCCGGTGATCGCGCCCGCCCCGGGCACGTGCGCCGCCAGCCACGCGCCGAGGGATTCCGTGTCGAGATCGCTCATGCGTATCTGCCGAATTCGTGACGTGCGATCGCGCGCGCGTGCACCTCGTCGGGACCGTCGGCGAAGCGCAGCGTGCGCATCGACGCCCACGCGTGCGCCAGCCCGACGTCGTCCGACACGCCCGCGCCGCCATGCGCCTGCACCGCATCGTCGAGGATGCGCAACGCCATGGTGGGCGCCTGCACCTTGATCATCGCGATCTCTGCCTGCGCGGCCTTGTTGCCGGCCTTGTCCATCATGTCGGCGGCCTTGAGGCAGAGAAGCCGGGTCATTTCGATGTCGATCCGCGCGCGGGCGACCCGTTCCTCCCACACGCTGTGATCGGCGATGCGCTTGCCGAAGGCGACACGGCCGACCAGCCGGCGCGCCATCGCCTCGATCGCGACCTCCGCCACGCCGATCGTGCGCATGCAATGGTGGATGCGCCCCGGCCCGAGCCGTCCCTGCGCGATCTCGAACCCCCTGCCCTCGCCGAGCAGCATGTTCTCGACCGGCACGCGCACATCGGTGAACGTGACCTCGCCGTGGCCATGCGGCGCATGATCATAGCCATAGACCGACAGCATGCGCTCGATCCGCACCCCCGGCGTGTCGAGCGGAACCAGCACCATGCTCTGCTGCTGGTGGCGGGCGGCGCCCGGGTCGGTCTTGCCCATCAGGATGCCGATCTTGCAGCGGGGATCACCGAGCCCCGACGACCACCATTTCCGGCCGTTGATGACATAGTGATCGCCGTCGCGCTCGATCCGCGTCTCGATATTCGTCGCATCGGACGAGGCGACCGCGGGCTCGGTCATGAGGAAGACCGAGCGGATTTCGCCGTGCATGAGCGGGCGAAGCCATTCCTCCTTCTGCGCCAGCGTGCCGTAGCGGTGCAGCACCTCCATGTTGCCGGTGTCGGGCGCCGAGCAGTTGAAGCATTCGCTCGCCCATTCGATGCGGCCCATCTCCTCGGCGCAGAGCGCATATTCGAGGTTGGACAGCTGCGTCCCCTCGAACGCGAACGTGTCGTCGACGTGGCGCTGGCCGGAGTGCGGGGGCATGAAGAAGTTCCACAGCCCCGCCGCTTTGGCGCGCGCCTTCACCTCCTCGATCACCGGCAACACCTTCCAGCGCTCGCCTTCCTGCTGCTGTCGATGATAATCGGCATGGCGCGGGGCGATCTCGCGGGCGATGAAGTCGCGTACCCGATCGCGGAAAAGCGTCTCGCGCTCGCTCAACGTGAAATCCACCGCGCTTCCTCTCCGCCGTTGACCCGCCCTTGATCTAGGCCATACCGCATCTTCGGTAAAGGCGCGGATCGCACGATCCATGCTCTATGAAGAAAAGGACTGCATCTTCGAAAGCGAGCATGCTAACGCTACGTCATGGGGGATGTGACCATATCGAACGCCGCCGAGGACAGCGGCAGCACGCGGCGTTTCCGCGAGAAGCGCCAGGCGATCCTGGCCGCCGCCGCCGATGCGATCAACGAGCAGAGCGCGAAGGGGATGACCTTCGCCGACGTGGCGCGGCGCGTCGGGCTGAACACCACCAGCGTGACCTATTATTTCAAGCGCAAGGAGGATCTGGCCGCCGCCGCGTTCGAGCAGACGCTCGACGGGCTGATGGCGATGCTCGACGACGCCTCGCAGGCGCCGACGCCGGTCGCGCGGGTCGAGCGGATGGTGGCACTCAACATCGAACGGCTGATCCGCATCGAGCGCGGCGAGGAGCGCGCGATGGCGATCCTGTCGGACCTGCGCGCGATGGACGAACCGGTGCGCGCCGCGCTGATGAACCGCTGGCGCGAGGTGTTCCGGCGGACGCGCGCGCTGTGGGGCAGGAATCTGTCGCGCGAGGCGACCGACCTGGCGGGCGCGCGCGCGCACGTGCTGCTGGAGAACATCTTCTGGCTGCCGTTGTGGCTGCCGCGGTACGAGGCGGATCAGTACCGGCGCGTGGCGGCGCGGTTGATGGCGCTGTTCCGCGACGGACTGGCGGTGGAGGGCGCGACCTGGGCGCCGGCGCCGGTCGCGCTGCCGCACGACGATGCGGTGCCCGGGCGCGAGGCGTTCCTGCTGGCGGCGACCCGGCTGATCAACGAGCTCGGTTATCGCGGTGCTTCGGTCCAGCGGATCGCGTCGGAACTGAACGTCACCAAGGGCAGCTTCTACCACCACCTCGACGCCAAGGACGATCTGGTCGTCGCCTGCTATCGCCGCAGCTTCGACACGATCGCGGCGGCGCAGCGGCTGGCGGACGAGCGCGGGGGCACGCAGTGGCAGCGGCTGTGCGACACCGTCGCGACGCTGGTGGCGGTGCAGTTTTCCGAGCGCGAATCGCTGTTGCGCACCACCGCGCTGAGCGGGCTGCCCGCGGGCGAGCGGCAGCAGATGATCGACCGCTCGACACGGATCGCGCGGCGCTTTGCGGGCACGATGATGGACGGGATCGCGGAGGGCACCGTGCGCGCGGTCGACAGCCTGGTCGCGGCGCAGGCGATGATGGGGATGCTGAACGCAGCGTTCGACATGCGCAAATGGGCGTGGAGCATGGATCGCGACCGGGCGATCCGCCATTACGCCTCGACGCTGATGTTCGGGATGTTCGACGATCGCGCGCTGGGCGCCTGACCGGTCAGAGTTTGATCCACTGACGTGGAAGCGGCACCGGCCCAGCTTTGCTGGATCAGACTCTAGACAGGGGTTCCCAGCGCCTGCGTGCGCGCGGTGATCGCGACCTGGTTGTGCGGGCCGCGCCGGCGCGAGAATTCGCGTACCGAGCAGCCGAGGAACAGGTGGCTGTCGCGCAGGAAGTGCGATCGATCCCAATAGCCCGCCGCTTCCAGCGCCGCCTGCCCACCCTCGGGATTGGTCAGCATGGTCGTGAGCGCGCGCAGGAAGCGCGTGCGGCGCAGCAGCAGCTTGGGCGTGAAGCCGAAGTTGAAGCGCGTCATCGCGGCGAGCGCGCGCGGCGACATGTCGAGCGCCTCGGCCACCGCCTCGATCCGGGTGGTGGCGGGATCGCGCAGCATCTCGCACAATGCCTCGATCCGCGGGTCGGCGGGCGGCCGGCGCTCCAGCCGCGCCTCCAGCCAGCCGGCGAAGGCGGCGTCGAACGGCAGCTCGCCCTCCAGCGAAGCGCGCAGCATGTCCGCCCCGGGATCGACCGCGCTCAGCGGCACCACCCGGTTGGACAGCCGCGACACGTCACCGCCGAAGATCTGCGCCCAGCCGAACGGCAGCAGCCCGACCCCGACCAGCTCGCCGCCGTGGCACGAGACGTAGCCGGCGTAGCTGGTCGGGCCGGTCAGCGCGACGACCGGCATCGGATCGATGCAACGGCTGCCGATCTTCAGCGACCATGGCGGGCTGTCGCGCAGCGACACGCGAATCGTCGTGACGCTGGGAAAGAAGGCGTCGCGCAATTCGGTTTGGTGGCAGATCGGCGCGGCAAAGCGGTGATAGCCGGTGACGTAGCGGACGAGCCGCCCCGTCGGCGCGGCGTAGCGGACATCGACATCGGCCGGCCCGTGGTGTTTCCCTGTCACGTCGCCCCCCAGCAACTTGTTAGCGAAGCCTCATAATCTTTTGCAACAATGCTGCAAGCATGTGTCGCCTTCCGGCATCGTTTCGAGGCAGTAAGGGGGAACATGGACGCGCGCGGCGCGATGTGCAGGGCATCACCTACCCCTCACCGCAGGAGCTGCGAAGCGATGATCGACCTTCATTACTGGCCGACCCCGAACGGCCACAAAATCCTGATCTTCCTGGAGGAGGCCGGGCTCGAGCATCGGATCCATCCGGTGAACATCGGCGCGGGCGAGCAGTTCAGGCCCGACTTCCTGAAGATCGCCCCCAACAACCGCATGCCCGCGATCGTCGACCACGCCCCGAGCGACGGCGGCGACCCGATCAGCGTCTTCGAAAGCGGCGCGATCCTGCTCTATCTCGCGCACAAGACGGGCAAATTCGGTGGCGGCAGCCCGCGCGGGCATGTCGACGTGCTGCAATGGCTGATGTGGCAGATGGGCGGGCTCGGCCCGATGCTGGGGCAGAACCACCATTTCACGCGCTTCGCGCCCGAGAAGGTGCCCTACGCCATCGACCGCTACGTCAAGGAGACGACGCGGCTGTACGGCGTGCTCGACCGGCAGCTGGAGGGGCGCACGTTCGTGACCGGCGACGACTATACGGTCGCGGACATGGCGTGCCATCCCTGGATCCTGCCCGAGGCGCAGGGGCAGGACATGGCGCAGTTCCCGAATCTCGCGCGCTGGCACGCCGTGGTCGCGGCGCGCCCGGCGGTGGCCCGCGCGTATGAACGTGGCAAGGCGGTCGCCGCGCCGAAATGACCGCGCTGCACGACATCCTGGCGGCGGGGCATCGCGTCGTGCCCGGCCGGCGACAGGTAACGATCCCCGCCGACTGGTTGCAGGGCCGCACCTGCTACGGCGGGCTGTCGGCGGCGCTGGCGCTCGACGCGGTGCTGCGCGAGATACCCGACCTGCCCCCGCTGCGATCGGCGCAAGTGGCGTTCATCGGCCCGCTGGCGGGCGAGGTGGAGGTCGCGACGCAGCTGCTGCGCCGCGGCCGCAACGCGGCGTTCGTGCAGGCCGATGTCACCGGCGCGGACGGGTTGGGGCTGCGCTGCACGTTCGTGTTCATGCGAAGGCTGGACAGCACGATCGACCATGACGCGTCGCCAATGCCCTGCGTGCCCCCCGTCGCGGGGGAGGCATCGCTGGCAAGCGCAGCGATGCCGGCGTTCGCGCGGCAGTTCGAGATGGTCGATCGCCCGATGGAGGGGGTCGGATGGCGGCGCTGGATCCGGCTGGCGCAGCGCAACGGCACGCTGCCGCCCGCGATCGAGCTGCTGGCGATCGGCGACGCGCTGCCCCCCGCGGCGATGCGGCTGGCGACGCAGCCGGTACCGCTCAGCTCGCTGACGTGGATGGTCAACGTGCTCGCCGCGAAAGCGGTGACGGGCGACGGCTGGTGGCTCGTCGAGTCGCAGACCGACCACGCGCGTGGCGGGGTGACGTCGCAGGCGATGGCGATCCGCGACGGTGATGGGCGCAAGGTGGCCGAGCAGATGCAGGCGGCGGCGATCTTCGGCTGATACATCTCGCGACAAAATCGCCGTCGCGTCGACATGTTCGGGCGACGGATCGGCGGCACAAGTCCCGTGACGGCGGTGCGCCGCGCCCGCCTGAGATGTAAGGGATGTGCCATGAGGATCTGGATGACCGCCGCTGCGCTGGGTGCAGCGGCGCTGGGCGGTCTCGCGAGCGCCGGCGCCATCGCGCAGGCTCCGGCGACGCCTGCCCCGGTGCCCGCGCCGATGATGGCGGGCGACGGCATCTCCAGCCGTGACGAAGCCGCCGCGGACGCCGACCGACGCTTCGCCACGATGGATGCCAACCAACACGGCAAGCTGACCGCCGACGAACGGCGCGCCTGGCGCGAACAGCACCGGCCACCCCCGCGTCGCGCCGGAGCAAGCGACCGGCGCGACGAAGCGCAGACGCAGGCCGACTTCCGCGACCGCGCGTTGCGCCGCTTCGATCGGATCGACACCAACCGCGACGGGCGGATCGACGCGCGCGAGCGCGAGGCGGCGATGCTGCTGATGCGCGCGCGGCGGATCGGCCATGACCGGCCGGTGCCGCCGGCCGATCCCGCCGCACCGACCGACTGACCCCCTTCCGGCCACGCGACGATTGTGTCAGGTGCCATGACCATGGGCGACACGCCGCACCTCCTGCTGGTCGATGACGAGCGGTCGATCCGCGAGCCGCTGGCCAGCTATCTGACGAAGCAGGGCTTTCGCGTGACCCAGGCGGGCGATGCGGAGGCCGCGCGCACGCGGCTGGCCGCCTATGCCATCGACCTGATCGTGCTCGACATCATGATGCCCGGCGAGGACGGGCTGTCGCTGTGCCGTCACGTCCGCGCCAACGGCGAAACGCCGGTGATCCTGCTGACCGCCAAAAGCGAGGAAACCGACCGGATCGTCGGGTTGGAGATGGGCGCGGACGATTATGTCGTGAAGCCCTTCTCCCCGCGCGAGCTGGCGGCGCGGATCAAGACGGTGCTGCGCCGGACCGCCGGCGGGGCGGTGCGGCACCATGCGCCCGAGAGCGGGTCCTATGCCTTTGCCGGCTGGGTGCTGAAGACGGGCGAGCGCGCGCTGGTCGACCGCGAGGGCGTGTCGGTGCCGCTGTCGACCGGGGAATACAATCTGCTGCTGGCACTGGTGCAGCGTCCGCGACAGGTGCTGACGCGCGACCAGCTGCTGGACCTGACGCAGGGGCGCGAGGCCGCGGCGTTCGACCGCGCGATCGACAATCAGGTCAGCCGGTTGCGTCGCAAGATCGAGCCCGATCCCAAGAACCCGGAGATCATCAAGACGGTGTGGGGCGGCGGCTATGCGCTGTCGACGGACGTCACGCGCCTGTGAGGATGCCGATCCCGTGGCCGCGCAGCCTGGCGGGGCAAATGGCGCTGCTGGTCGCCCTGGCGCTGTTCATGGCGCAGGCGATCAATCTGGCGCTGCTGCTGCGCGAGCGCGCGGCGGTGCGGATGGCGCAGATCACGCGGCCGGCCGCCTATCGCATCGCCGACGCGCTGGACCAGGAAGCCGCCGGGCGACCGGTCGTCGCGGATCGCGGACGCGTGCGGCTGGTACCCCGCAACCCGATCACCAAGGCGATGGACGCGCAGCCGGCGGTCGCGCGCGAGCTGGCGAGCCAGTTGACCGACATGGGCGTGCGGGTCGCCGCGGTCGAGGTCGCGGTCGCCAAGCCGTGGCAATATCGTATCCCGCTCAGCCGCTTCGAGCGGCGCATGGCGACGCGCGCCACGCATGACGACGGACCGCGCGACTCGATCGTGGTGGCGGTGAGGCGCAGTGACGGACGGTGGATGGCGCTGTCGGGCGGGTTGCCGCGCGACGACCTGCGGCTGTTCTGGCGACTGCTGGGGCAGACGCTGATCCTCTATGCCGTCGTGCTGGCGCCGGTGCTGTGGGTGGCGCGACGCATCTCGCGACCGCTGCGCGAGCTGGCGGCGGCGGCGCGCGGCTATTCGCCCGCGGTACCCCCCGTGCCGCTCGAGGAGAGCGGGCCGCATGACGTGCGATCGGTAACGGCGGCGTTCAACGCGCTACGGCTGCGCGTCACCGCGATGCTCGACGAGAAGGACCGGATGCTCGGCGCGATCGGGCACGACCTGCGCACTCCGCTGGCGGCGCTGCGCGTGCGGATCGAGTCCGTCGAGGACGAGCAGGACCGCGCACGGATGGCGGACACGATCGCGGAGATGAATCGCACGCTCGACGACATCCTGTCGCTGGCACGGCTGGGGCGGCCGAGCGAACCGGAAACCGAGGTCGATCTGGCGGCGCTGGTCGATGCGGTGGTCGAGGATTTCCGCGATCTGGGCGCGGCGGTCACGTTCGAGGAGGCCGAGCGGCTGCGGATGCGGCTGCGCCCGTCGCTGATCCGGCGCGCGGTACGCAATCTGATCGAGAATGCGGTGAAATACGCGGGCGCGGCAGAGGTGTCGCTGGCGTCGGATGCGCGAATGGCGGCGATCGTGGTCGCGGATCGCGGGCCGGGCATCCCGCCCGAGCGGCTGGATCAGGTGTTCGACCCGTTCTTCCGGCTGGAGAGTTCGCGCAACCGCCATACCGGCGGGATCGGGCTGGGTCTCGCGCTGGCGCGCGCGATCGTCGAGGAAGCGGGTGGGCGAATCGTGCTCAGCCCGCGCGACGGCGGCGGGCTGGTGGCGACGATCACGCTGCCACGGGGGTGATCGGCAAACGTCATCCCAGCGGAAGCCGGGATCTTCTGCTTGGCAGACACGCCGCGCCTGAAGGAGACCCCAGCTGACGCCGGGGTGACGGTTGTAGGGCAGAGCACTCTAATGACATGCCCGATTGGTGCCGAGCGTGTCGAAGGGCGTTCGGCGGGGCACGTGCTTCGACAGGCTCAGCACGAACGGGGTGCGATACCCGTCCGTGCGAGGTATCTTAGCGCAGCGCCTGCGCGACCATCTTGTGCAGCTTGTTATGCAGCGCGTCGTTGGCGGCGAGGAACTCGTTGCGTTCGATCGCGCGGTCGCCGCCGCGGAAGTCGGTGACGTAGCCGCCCGCTTCCTTGACCAGCAGCATCCCCGCCGCGACGTCCCACAGCTTCAGGTCGCTTTCCCAATAGCCGTCGAAACGCCCCGCCGCGACCCAGGCGAGGTCGAGCGCCGCCGCCCCCAGCCGGCGGATGCCCGCGACCTGGGGCGCGACCGCGCCGAAGATGCGGGTCCATTGCACGAAGTCGCCGTGGCCCATGAACGGGATGCCGGTGGCGATCAGCGCCTCGGACGGCTCGCGCCGCGATGACACGCGCAACCGCTGGTCCTGCAACCACGCGCCGCGCCCCTTTTCGGCCCAGAAGCTTTCGTCGGTCAGCGGCTGATAGACGAGCGCGGTGGTGATGTCGCGCTTTCCGTTGGGCAGCGGCTCTTCCACGGCGATCGAAATGCAGAAGTGCGGGATGCCGTGGAGGAAGTTCGAGGTGCCGTCGAGCGGGTCGATGATGAAGCGCGGCTTGTTCGGGTCGCCCTCAATCGTGCCGCCTTCCTCCATGACGAAGCCCCAGTCGGGACGCGCCTTCGACAGTTCGTCGTACAGCGTGCGTTCGCAGCGCTGATCGGCCTGGCTGACGAAGTCGGCCGGGCCCTTGCGGCTGACCTGCAAATGCTGGACCTCGTTGAAGTCGCGCCGCAGCCGCGGTGCCGCCTTGCGCGCCGCGCGTTCGATGACCGTGAACAGGCCGGAATGGGATGGCATTTTCAGATCTCCCCCCTCCCTGGAAGGGAGGGGTCGGGGGTGGGTGGCGGAGGGTGATACGGCGGAAGTTTCGGAGAAGGTGCCCGTACCATGAGCACGCTTCCCCTCACCCCGGCCCTCTCCCCAGCGGGGAGAGGGAGCGTTCCGTCGGCCCGCTGCGGGCAAAGCCCGCGTCGTCGGACGCGCCGTGCGCGCCGGCCGGGCGGCGGCTTGTGCGAATAGCTACGCTGTTCGTCTCAATCCGCACGCCGAACGTACGTCTGCTCGTACACATCGACCACGATCCGCGTGCCCGACGAAATGTGGGGCGGGACCATCACGCGCACGCCGTTGTCGAGGATCGCGGGCTTGTAGCTGGACGAGGCGGTCTGCCCCTTCACCACCGCGTCGGCCTCGACGATCGTCGCCTCGATCGTGTCGGGCAGCTGCACGCTGATCGGCTCCTCGTCATAGAGCTCCATCACGACGTCCATGCCGTCCTGAAGGAAGGCGGCGGCGTCGCCGAGCAGGTCGCGCGGCAGCGTCACCTGATCGTAGGTTTCCTTGTCCATGAAGACCAGCCCGTCGCCCTCGGCGAACAGGAACTGGAAGTCCTTGGTGTCCAGGCGGACGCGCTCGACCGTCTCGGCGGAGCGGAAGCGGACGTTGTTCTTGCGGCCATCGCGCAGGTTCTTCAGCTCGACCTGCATGTACGCGCCGCCCTTGCCGGGCTGCGTGTGCTGGATCTTGACCGCGCGCCAGATACCGCCTTCGTACTCGATGATGTTGCCGGGACGGATGTCCACGCCGCTGATCTTCATGGGGCTTCGCCTATTGTAAAAGAGCCGCGGCGCCGATGGTAGTCCACGGGCGCCGTTGGCGGCGGCTTAGCGATTGACGCGCGGTTCGGCAAGGAGCGGAAAGGGATCGACCGGCTGCCCCTCCGACCAGCCACGATCCGGCGCGGTCCGCAGCACCGAGAAATGGAGGTGCGGCGCCGCCGCATCGGCGTTGCCGGTCGCCCCGACGGTCGCGATCGGCTCGCCGCGGCGCACCACCTGCCCTTCGGTCAGGCCGTCGCGATAGGCATCGAGGTGGGCGTAGTAGTACATCGTCGCGCCATCGGTGGAGCGGACGTAAATCGTCCGTCCGCCGGCCGCGCTGTCGAACAATTTGTCGATCCGGCCGTCCGCCGCGGCGAGCACCGGGGTGCCGCGCGGGGCCATGATGTCGATCGCCTCGTGGTGCCGCGCACCCCCGTCGCGTGGCTGCCCGAACGTGTCGACCAGCGCGGCGCGGGCGACCCCGGCGACCGGCACCAGCAGCCGCTGGCCGGTGACCGGTGCCAACGGCGCGCCGTCTGATAGCGGCGTCGGGGCGGCGGCCGGCGGAGTCGAGCCGATCGACACGAGCGAGGCGAACCCTGCCCCGAGCAGGAGGATCAACGCCAGGATCGACCAGCCGAGCTTCGTCATCGTCAGGCCTGGAACAGCACCGGGGTTCCGCCCTTCACCATCAAGGCGACGCGCGCCGCATCCCAGTTGGTCAGGCGGACGCAGCCATTCGACTGCGCGCGCCCGATCTGTTCGGGCTCGCTGGTGCCGTGGATGCCGTAATGCTCCTTGCTAAGGTCGATCCATACGACGCCGACCGGGTTGTTGGGGCCGGGCGGGATGATCTGCGCCTGCTTGCTGTCGGGCACGCCCTTCAGGATCTTCGGATTCATCTTCCAGTCGGGATTGGGCGAGACGTGCAGCACCTTCCAGTTGCCGAGCGGCAGCGGGTCGCGCGCCGAGCCGATCGTGGCGGTATATTGCGCGATCACCTTGCCGTTGCCGTCGAGCACGCGGAGGATGCCGTCCGATTTGTCGACGACGATCTTCGCCGCCTGCGGTACAGCCGCCTCGACGTTGAGCGAGGCGAGCGTCGCGCGCCATTGCGGCGTGGCGTCGGCGGGATAGGCGCGCGAGGTCGGGAAAGTGTTGGGCACGGTGATCTTCGAGCCCACCCCGATCGTCGTGACGCCGGGGTTCAGTTCCGCGAGCACCGCGGGCGTGGTGTGGAAGCGCTCCGCCAGCTTCTCGAGCGGGCGCGCATAGGCCATCGACGGCAGCTTGGCCTTTTCCGCGTAATCCTCCGGCATCGTCGGCACGTACGGACCGCGCATCGCGGCGGCGTCGAGCGTCACCTGCATCGTCGGCCGGACGTTGCCGTAGCGGCGCAGCGCGTCCAACGTGGCGGCATCAGGCTTGCCGGTGACGCGCAGCCCGCGGCTTTCCTGAAAGCCCTTGACCGCGTTGGTGAGCGACTGTCCGCCGCGTCCGTCGATCACGCCGGGGCCGAAGCCGAGCTTGTCGAGCACGACCTGCATCCGCAGCACCGCGGGGTCGAGCGCGGGCGTCGCGCGGTTCTGCGCCGGCGCGGCGGCGGTGAGCGTCAGAACGATGAGGCTGGCGGCGACGGGGGCGATACGCTTCACGGGCACCTCTCAAATTTCGGTGCCGTAACAACGCCGATCGCGGCGTCCGGGTCCGTCAGCGGTTCAGCACCGCGTCGAACGCCTTGATCGCCGCCGCTTCGTCGCCGCCCCACACCGCATGGCTGGCGGCGATGAAGTCGGCCCCCGCAGCGACCAGCGGCGCGGCATTGTCGGGCGTTATGCCGCCGATCGCGACGGAGGGAAGTTCGAACAGCGCGTGCCACCACGACAGGATCACCGGCTCGGGGCGGTGCTTCACCGCCTTGGTGGTGGTGGGATAGAAGCTGCCGAACGCGACATAATCGGCGCCCGCCTCACCCGCCTCCATCGCCAGGTGGCGGCTGTCGTGGCAGGTGACGCCGATCTGCACGGACGGACCGAGCGCCGCGCGTGCTTCGCGGACGTCGCCGTCCTCCTGACCCAGATGCACGCCGTCGGCACCGAGCCGCTTGGCGAGGCTGACCGAATCGTTGATGATGAACGCGACGTCGCGGTCGGCACAGATGCGCTGGAGCGGCTCGGCAAGACGCGCGGCGCTGTGCTGGTCGACGTCCTTCACGCGGAACTGGAAGGCGGCGACCGGGCCGGCATCGAGCGCATTCCTGAGCCGATCGGGGAAGGTGCCGGTCACGTCCAGCGGAGAGATGAGGTAGAGCTGGCAGGGCGGCCGGCGGTCGTCGCGCGTGAAATTCGCGCCGAAATCGGGGTCGAGCGGGCCGAGCGGGTCGTCAGTCATGCGCCGCGGTTAGCGGGTTTGGTGATGGGGTGGAAGTGGTGCGCGTGTAAGCCCTCTCCCCTGCGGGGAGAGGGTTGGGTGAGGGGTTCCGCGGGCGGTACGGGTTCGGGTTCGAGCCGGCCCCGGCTTGGCGGACTTGTGGCTCGCACACCGTGCCTCACCGCCCCTCACCCCGGCCCTCTCCCCGCAGGGAGAGGGAGGTGCTTGCCGCCCTGCCCTGCGCTTATTCCTCGCCCTTGTAGATCGAAACCAGCTTGTCGAGCATCGCCAGCGCCTCGCCACGCTCGCGCTGGAAGGTGTTGCGGCCGATGATCGAACCGTTGCCGCCGCCCGCCAGGATATTGCGCGCGTCCTGGTAGACCGCGTCGGTCCCCTTCGCCGCACCGCCCGAAAAGACGACGATCCGTCGCCCGGCGAAGCTCGACTGCACGACGTGGCGGACGCGATCGGCCTGGTTCGACCAGTCGGTGCCCTCGTAGCTCTTCTGCGCGTCCTTCTGCTCGATATGCGCGCTCGGCAGCTTCACCTTGATGATGTGCGCGCCCAGCAGCGCCGCCATGTGCGCGGCATAGGCCCCGACGTCGAGCGCCAGTTCGCCTTCCTTGCTCAACTTGCCGCCGCGCGGATAGCTCCAGATGACGGTCGCGAGGCCGGCGGCGGCGGCTTCCTCGCGCAGTTCGCGGATCTGCTCCATCGCGGCGAAGATGTCGTCGGCGCCCGGATAGATGGTGAAGCCGATCGCTGCGCAACCGAGCCGCAGCGCGTCCTCGACGCTGCCGGTCTGCGCCTGCGCGATCTGCGTCGCCCAGCTGTTCGAGCTGTTGACCTTCAGGATCGTCGGGATCTGCCCCGCGAACGTGTCGGCGCCCGCCTCCAGCATGCCGAGCGGCGCGGCATAGGCCGACAGGCCGGCGTCGATCGCGAGCTGGTAGTGATAGTGCGGGTCGTAGGCGGGCGGGTTGACCGCGAAGCTGCGCGCCGGGCCGTGCTCGAACCCCTGGTCGACCGGCAGGATGATCAGCTTGCCGGTGCCGCCCAGCTTCCCCTGCATCAGGATGCGCGCCAGATTGGCCTTCACCGCCGGACTGGTGGCTTCGTACTTGTCCAGAATCGACTTCACGATCGGCGTCATGGTTTCTTCCTGTCCTGTTGCGTTACAAAGCGAGCCAGCGGCGCAGCGCCTGATCGACCTGCTCCATGCGGGTGGCGGAGGCATGGCCGATCACCTTGACGATGCGATGACGGCGGATGCTGGTGATGCGGTCGACCTGCACCTCGCATTCGACGGTGAGGCCGGTGTGCTCCTGCGGCGAGATCGCGACGCGGAACAGGACCTCGCCGCCGACGACCGGGGTCAGCGGGCACAGCGTGACGGTGGCGTGACTATCGTTGAACAGATCGGCCTGCACGACGACGCACGGGCGTGGGCCGCCGCTGCCCTCGTCCGGCGCGGCGACCAGCACGATCGCACCGTGGCGGATCTCGACCGGATCGGTCACCGCCATGCGGCGTCCTCACGCTCGGCCTGTTCCCAGAAGGCATAATCCTCGTGCGTGTCGCGGCGCGAAGCACGTTGCGACTGCCGGCGCGCTTCGCGACGGAACGCCTCGTCGTGCAGCTCGACATAGCGGCGCACCGCCTCGCGCGCGATGTCGCTCTTGCTGCGGCCTTGCGTCCGCGCGACATTGGCGAGCCGTTCTTCCAATTCCGTGTCGAGCCTGACGCCGAGCACCTGCCCCTCCGTTTAACACGTTCAACGTAGGGCGTCCCGGAGGATGGCGCAAGCGGGTTTATGGTCGGGGGTGTGTTGCCGATCCCGGCCGGCTATCGCCTCCGTTCGTGCTGAGCTTGTCGAAGCACGTGCCCGGTACACCGTCGGGCGCGCGTGAAACACGCGCTTCGACACGCTCAGGACGAACGGAGGGCTGGGCCGGACGAACGGGGGCCGGATCGGCCGACGCAAGGTAGCGCACGACCGCCGCCACGTCTGGCAGGTCGGGGAGTGACGGACCCGGCGGCGGCAGGTCGAGGCGTGTCGCGGCGTCGGCGAGGAGGTCGTCGATCTCGCCGCGATCCATCTTCAGGAAGCGCTTGAGCGTGTCTTCGGGGCGCGGCACGACCCCCTCCCCGTACCACGGTGCGATCGCCGCGCGGACTGCCGGTGCGACGCGCGGGTCGAGGTCGACGAACACCACGTCGAAATCGGCTGCGGTCCAGGCCGCACGCGTCGCCACCGCGCCCCGCACGCGGCGCACCATCGTCCAGTTCACCCACAGCAGCCCGACGACATACAGCGCCGTCAGCGCGGCGACCTTCTGCCAGCCCGTCACGCGCGCGCGATGACGCCCGCTTCGTTATAGCGCAGCGCCTTCAGCACGGTCTCGACGATCGCATCGGCATCGAGCCGCGCCTGCGCATATTGCACCTCGGGCTTGTCCTGATCCTGGAACAGATCGGGCAAGCGCATGGTGCGGATACGCAGGCCGTTGTCGGTCAATCCCTCGTCCGAGGCCATGGTCAGCACATGCGCCCCGAGCCCGCCGACCGCATTCTCCTCGATCGTGATCGCGACCTCGTGCGTGGTGAGCAGGCGGCGGATCAGCGCCTCGTCGAGCGGCTTGGCGAAGCGCAGGTCGGCGACCGTCGTGCTCAGCCCCTTGGCTTCCAACGTCTCGGCGGCCTTCAGCGCCTCGCCGAGCCGCGTGCCGAGCGACAGGATCGCCACCGCCTTGCCCTCGCGCACGATGCGGCCCTTGCCGATCTCGAGCGCCTTCGGCTCGGTCGGCAGCGCGACGCCGGTGCCGTTGCCGCGCGGATAGCGAACCGCGATCGGGCCTGCGTCATGCTCGACGCAGGTCTGGACCATATGGACCAGCTCGGCCTCGTCGGCGGCGGCCATGACGACGAAATTCGGCAATGTCGCCAGATAGGTGACGTCGAAGCTGCCCGCGTGCGTCGCGCCGTCCGCGCCGACCAGCCCGGCGCGATCGATCGCGAAGCGGACCGGCAGGTTCTGGATCGCCACGTCATGGACGACCTGGTCGTAGGCGCGTTGCAGGAAGGTCGAGTAGATCGCGCAGAACGGCCGCATCCCCTGTGCGGCCAGACCCGCCGCGAAGGTGACCGCATGTTGCTCGGCGATGCCGACGTCGAAGAAGCGCTCCGGGTGCGCGGCGGCGAACCGGTCGAGCCCGGTGCCCGACGGCATCGCGGCGGTGATCGCACAGATGCGCTCGTCGGTGTCGGCGGCCTTGCTCAATGCCTCGCCGAAGACGTTCTGATAGGCCGGCGGTCCCGGTGGTGCCTTCGCCTGCGCGCCGGTGATCACGTCGAACTTTTGCACGCCGTGATATTTGTCGGCGGCATTCTCGGCCGGGGCATAGCCCTTGCCCTTCTTGGTCACGACATGGACCAGGATCGGCCCTTCCTCGGCATCGCGGACGTTTTCGAGGATCGGGATCAGATGGTCGAGATTGTGGCCGTCGATCGGGCCGACATAGTAGAAGCCCAGCTCCTCGAACAAGGTGCCGCCCATCGTCAGCCCGCGGGCATATTCGTCGGTCTTGCGCGCCGCGGATTGCAGGCGTCGCGGCAGCCGCTTGGCGACGCGCTTCATCAATTCGCGCACGCCCAGGAACTCGCGGCTGGACACCATGCGCGACAGGTACGCCGACAGCCCACCGACCGGCGGCGCGATCGACATGTCGTTGTCGTTCAGGATCACGACCAGCCGGTTGCCGGCCGCCTCGGCGTTGTTCATCGCCTCATAGGCCATGCCCGCCGACATCGCGCCGTCGCCGATCACCGCGATGCCCTTCCCGGGCGTGCCGGCGAGCTTGCTTGCGGTCGCGAAACCGAGAGCGGCCGAGATCGACGTCGAACTGTGCGCCGCGCCGAACGGGTCGTACTCGCTCTCGCTGCGCTTGGTGAAGCCGGACAGCCCCCCGCCCTGCCGCAGCGTGCGGATGCGGTCACGCCGCCCGGTCAGGATCTTGTGCGGATAGCATTGGTGGCCGACGTCCCAGATCAGCCGGTCGTCGGGCGTGTCGAAGACGTAATGGATCGCGACGGTCAGCTCGACCACGCCCAGCCCGGAGCCGAGATGGCCGCCGGTCACGCCGACCGCGGAGATCGTCTCCTGCCGCAACTCGTCGGCAAGCTGCCGTAATTGCTCCGGCTTCAGGCGGCGGAGGTCGGCGGGCGTATCGACGGTGTCGAGCAACGGCGTGTTCGGGGTTTCGGCCATCCCGCCCGAATAGCTGACACGGATCAGCGTGTCGATTACCCGCTTTGCGCCTGTCCCGCCGCCGCACAGGCCGCGCAGCGACCGCGCACCTCGACCACCGGCCGCTCGACGACGAACCCGGCGGCGCCCGCTGCGCTGCGCAGCCCGCCGGTCAGCGAATCGTCGTCGAAATGGGTGGTGCTGCCGCAACCGTCACAAACAAGGAAGATGCAGTCGTGACGGCATCCGGGGTGCGCATTGGCGACATAGGCGTTCGCGCTCTCGACGCGCAGCGCCAGGTTGGCGGCGACGAACAGGTCGAGGATGCGATAGATGCTGTTGGCGGCGATCCGCCGCCCCTCGGCGCGCGACACGCTTTCGGCGATGTCATAGGCCGATGCCGGCTTGTCGAACCCGGACAGCGCCGCGAAGACGCTGGCGCGCATCGCGGTCCATTGCTCGCCCGACCGCTCCAGCGTCGCCTGTGCAGCGGCGAGGAGGTCCTCACCGTGCGGCTCATGATGTCGATGCCCCGCCATGACGGAGATTTAGGCACGCGCCGCGGTGCCGGCAAGTTCAGCGGCGTGCGCGCCGGTTGATCGCATGTCCCGCCGCCAGCACTGCGACGCCCAGGATCGTGAGCGTCGATTCGGCGAGATGCCCGCCCTCGTGCGCGACGAACAGGGCAGCCGCCATCAGCGCAAGACCGGTCGCACCGAGCGCGATCGGCAACAGGCGGCGATGGACGACGATCCCGCGCCCGAACGCAACGCAGCCGAGCGCGATCGCGATCAGCAACCCGCCTTCGTGAATCAAGGGACTGCCGAGGATGCCTCCGGCGGTCGACAGCACCGCCACCAGCATCGTGGTGGCCAGGCAATGCACGACGCACGCCGCCGACAGCCACATCGCCCAGCGATCCAGCCGGCCGCGCTTGCCCTGATCGGTCGCGTCGATAGCCATCATGCACCGCAATTAGGACGGCGGCGCCAATGTTACAACGTCTCATCGATGTTTTCTTGCCACGTGACGCGGCGATCCCGCTCGCGTATGAGGCATGCGATGCGCCATGTCCTCGATGTCGAGCGCTCGATCCTCGGCCAGCCCTGGCGCTGGCGCGCGCTGGCGGCCGACCAGCGCGACGGGTTCGTGCCGGACGATCTGCTCACCCAATTGCTGCTGGCGCGCGGGTGTCCACGCGATGCGCTCGATGCGCACAAGTTGCCGTCGATCCGCGGCTTCATGCCCGATCCGTCGATCTTCCGCGATATGGACACCGCCGCGGCGCGGCTGGCCGATGCGGTGGAGCGGTCCGAGTCGATTGCGATCTTCGGCGATTACGACGTCGACGGCGCGACCTCCTCCGCGCTGCTCGTGCTGTTGCTGCGCGCACTGGGGCGCGAGGCGCGCGTCTATATCCCCGATCGACTGGCGGAGGGATATGGCCCGAACGCAGCGGCCATGGAACGGCTGGCGGCGGAGGGGGCGACGCTGATCGTCACCGTCGATTGCGGCGCGCAGGCGTTCGAGGCGCTGGCGGCGGCGCGCTGCGACGTGATCGTCGCCGACCATCACCAATGCGCGACGCAACTGCCGCGCGCGGTGGCGGTGGTGAATCCCAACCGTTGCGACGAGGGTGACGGGGCGGCGCACGGCCATCTGGCGGCGGTCGGGGTGTGTTTCCTGCTCGGCGCGGCATTGGTGCGCGAACTGCGGCGGCGCGGTTATTTCGCCGCCCGCGACGAGCCGCGGCTGCTCGACCTGCTCGATCTCGTCGCGCTGGGTACCGTCGCCGATGTCGCGCAGTTGCGCGGGCTGAACCGCGCGTTCGTCGCGCAGGGGCTGAAGGTCATGGCGCAACGGCGCAATGTCGGGCTGACCGCGCTCGCCGAGGCCGCGCGGCTGACCCGTGCACCGACCGCCAGCGATCTGGGCTTCGCGCTGGGGCCGCGGATCAATGCCGGCGGCCGCGTCGGACGCGCCGATCTGGGCGTACGGCTGCTGACGACGACCGATCCGGTCGAGGCGCGTGCGATCGCCGCCGAGCTCGACCGCTTGAACGAGGAACGCCGCGCGATCGAAGCGATGGTGCAGGAAGGCGCGGAAGCGATGCTGTGCCACGACCGTGCGGTCTGCGTCGTGGCGGGCAAAGGCTGGCATCCCGGCGTGATCGGGATCGTCGCCGGACGGCTGAAGGAGAAGCTGGGCCGGCCCGCGATCGTCATCGCGCTGGACGAGGATGGCGTCGGCAAGGGATCGGGCCGCTCGATCAGCGGTGTCGATCTAGGCGCGGCGGTGCTCGCGGCGCGCGAGCAGGGCTTGCTGATCGCGGGCGGCGGGCATGCGATGGCGGCCGGATTGACGATTGCGGCGGACCGGGTGGCGGCATTCGCCGACTGGCTCGACGCGCGACTGGCCGCGCCCGTGGCCGATGCAGTGGCGGCACGTGCCTTGTTGTTCGACTCGGTCGTGGCCCCGGGGGGCGTCACGCCGTCGCTGGTCGAGGCGCTGGAAGCCGGTGGGCCATATGGCACCGGCTGGCCCGCTCCCCGCGTCGCGGTCGGACCGGTCCGCGCGGTGAAGGTCGACGTGGTCGGCAACGGCCATGTGCGCGCGATCGTGGCCGGTGACGACGGTCGCAGCCTGAAGGCGATGGCGTTCCGCGCCGCCGACACTGCGCTCGGCCAGGCGCTGCTGGCGGCCGGGCCGACACGCCGCTTGTGGCTGGCCGGGCGCGCCAAGCGCGACGACTGGAGCGGGCGCGACGTCGCCGAACTGCACCTGGACGATGCCGCCTGGGCAAATTGATGCGACGGGCGCTTGACGCCCTGCCGCAATCCGCCTAGGCGGCTCCGCACCGCAGCGGCCCCTTCGTCTAGCGGTTAGGACGCGGCCCTTTCACGGCTGAAACACGGGTTCGATTCCCGTAGGGGTCACCAAGCACGGTATTCCTCACTTTTCTGAGATCCGGGCTGGGGCATTTGCCCCGCCAGCGATACAATTTTGCCCCCGGCACTTTCATTGTTACGTGAGGGGCTGGCGGACACTTCAATGACTGGTCATGCGACGTGACCCTATCGTCGCGCACGATCAAAGCCCGTGACCTGCCCCCCATCGGTCCCGCGGTCATAACGAGAGTCCGCTGGTTTGATATTCGGGCATGCTCGCCGGCACAAGCGCGCCGGGGGTGACG